>CALFSX010000152.1 GCA_937916515.1 uncultured Planctomycetaceae bacterium
TTTCAGACGCCATTGGCAACAACAAAGAATGGCTTCCCGGACACGCTGCTAGAAGTACTCACCCTCTCGATCTGACTCGCCGGTTGCGAATTCTATGTAATCTTCTTAATCTCTTAAGGCACGAACACCGTTGTTCTGGATGAAGACTATTTCCAGAATGCAGCAGCGCCGGGGAAAACGATGATGAATGACGACCTGCCAAATTCAAATCTCGGCGACGGCCCCGGTCGTTTTATTGGTGCAGTGTTCGGGTTGGTTTTTCTGGGGATCGGACTAACAGTCATTGGCTTTCTGTGGCTAACTCCCTTCGACCAGTTTGGTTCGCCTCCGTTGTTTTTCCGCATCTTCGGTAGCTTCATCGCTTTGGCATTCGTTGCCGTGGGAGGCACCACAGCGTATGCCGCGATTTCCGGGAAAGTGATGAATGCCAACACACTTCGAAACTCGGCAAACCTGAATCAGGTCAATGATAGCCGTCCGGAATCCCCAATCGCACCTCCGGGCAAAGACGGTTACAAGTGCGACAGCTGCGGCGCTCCGCTAAGCACCAGCGCAGACGTATCTCCTCACGGAGACGTCAAGTGCAGTCATTGCAACCGCTGGTTCAATGTCCACGCCAGGTAACGCTGGACACACCTACAACCTGCGATGGCGCTTAGGCTGGAGCACTCTCGTGCTCGCTTAACATCAGGGCCACCCGTCAAAGGGTCGGCCAGCACATCGAAGCCTTTAACAACTCAAAGAAAATTCAGCCGACACTCAGACACAAATCATCAAATCGATTTGGTGAAGTCTGCGAAAGTAAGCGGATCGCGCAAGCCAAAAACAGAGTCCAGCAACAATGGACTAACGCACAGGCAGGAACGCACCCCCTGTGGCAAATGCTCATCAATTACCGCTTGATGCTGCATTTTCGTAACACGCCTGATGCCCACTTACCTCGTAGCATTAATTCCGGAACGGAACATCTTCAAACTTGCGTCCAAATTTGAGAAATCTCGGAATGTTCTCAAAACTCGATCAATTGTTAAATCAGACGCGGGCCACACGTCACCACTTATAGCAACTGATCGGACCGACAGCATGAAGCCTATGAATACACGCCCACACCCCCCCAAACTTTCAAAGCGTCGTCGCGGTGCTGCGATGGTTGAAATGGCGGTGTGCTTTCCAATCTTCATGTTGATGTTGCTGGGTATTATTGAATTTGGCCGAGCACTTATGGTTTCGCAATTGCTCACCGCAGCGGCCCGTGAAGGCTGCCGAGTCGCAATTATTGACGGAGCAACCGAAGGCGATGTGGAAACCGAAATTCGCAACATGGTAACCGGATCCGTTGGTTGTCAGACAACTGCTGTGCAAGTCGATATTGTCGTGACAGCAATCTCCAATGGAGCAATCGTCAACGATCTTGCAAACGCCGACCAGCGTGATCTGATTAAGATCGACATTACGGTGCCTTTTTCCGCAGTCAGTTTCACTGCGGGACGCTTCCTGAATGGCAACAACCTTCGCGGGCAATGCGCAATGCGTAAAGAATAAACAAGGGTGCTTACTGCTGGTTCAACTGTGTGATTCAAACTTCTGTGCGCTATCAATTAGGGGGGCAAAATGTCAAATCAATCGTTAATCAGAAACATCCCAATCGTACTACTGACGATGCTTGCATCGCCCATCGCAACTTTGCAGGCAGGCGGATTTCCTGAACCCGAAATCATACGGGTGGAAGAAGATTGGGTAACTTACATTCGGAATCCCGACTCAAACGTTGGAGCTCCACAAATTGCCAACGTGATTTCCCCCACTGAGTCAACAGAGGTCGCGTTTGGGATTGTCGAGCTGAATCACGCCAGTGCTCCAGACTTTCGCTCAGGTGGCCATCAGGTACAAAGCTGGATTGGCAGCACAAACCACGACTTCGCCTTTTCTGAAGAAACCAGCGTGCTACGAACGGACTACGACAAACTGGAGTACACCGTCGCCATGGAAAAAACACCTCAGTTGCTGAAGTTCACACTCAAAGATGGAAGGTCAAGAACGTGGGGCAGGTTCGCCAGAACAGGCATCACTGCAGTGACTCCTGTGTTCAACATTACACTGGAAAACTACAACCCGGAGTTTTCCGTTGCGAACACAACAATCAACGTTGGTGCACATCGAGTTGAGTTGATGTATCAAAAAGAAGTGCGGTACTACTCCGCAAATGGTTTGGAACGAACAGATACGACTCCCCGCGTGCTGCATCGGTTCAAGGAAGTGATTCAGTTTGTTTCACTCGCCGAATATGAACAGAACTCAGACTACTTCAACATTGAAATCACCGAGTAGCAAACATCGCTGGAATTTGTCGCGCATACAACTCAACTAGTCCACAAGTAACACTAAAGGGCAAGGTTATGAAGCACATTCGAAAATCGCACAACCCGAGGAATGCACCAAGTACGCAAAAAAAACGAAAAGGGGCCATCATTGTATTTGCAGCAGTGATGATCGCAGTTGTCATAGGATTTGCGGCGTTCACCGTCGACGTAGGCATGGTCACACTTACCAAGGGGCAAATGCAATCGGCAGCGGATTCCGCCGCTCATGCAGCCACATTGGAAATTTCCCGAGGCTTTGGACCTGGTGGCGAGCTTAGTCAGGATGCCGCTGAGCAATTGGCCCGAGAACGTGCGGTTGAGATGATCGGCCATTTCAGAACGGGCGATGTGGTTGCCACAGATGCTGATATGATTCGTGATGTACGAGTTGGCCGCAGAAGCTGGAGCGAAGCGAACCAGCAGTGGACTCAGGAATGGGGCGTTCCACCATTTAACATGGTGGAAGTCACGGTAAGACGCACAAATGCAGACACAACGGCATTGCCAATGACGTTTGCTCGCATTCTTGGCAGAGAAAACTTCGATATTGAAGTTAAGTCAATCGCCGCTCTTCAGCCGGGGATTGGATTTGGATTGCCGCCGGAACCAATTTCGAATTCCGAAGAAAACACAATAGACATTCTTCCAATTGCACTGGACCTTGGCTCCTGGACTGACCTTGTCAACCAGTACCACACCGGAGCGGACAACGGCTATGAAGATGACTACAAGTGGTCAATGTCCGGCGGTGTTGAAAGCGGAAAACACGACAACATACCGGAAATCAATATGTACCCGGACCTGAACAGCGGCCTGGCACCGGGTAATCGTGGAACGGTGGATCTTGGCTCAGCAAACAACAGCACAAACGACCTGAAGCGTCAAATCATCCACGGACTAAACTCATACGACATGTCGTTTTTTCCAGACAACAAAATCACCTTCAACCAAAACGGTGCGTTATTCCTGAACGGAGACACTGGAATCAGCGCCGGAATTCAAAGTGCGCTGGAATCAATTATCGGTCAGGTTAGAGCGATTCCAATTTTCATCGAAGTGACCGGTCAGGGAAACAATGCAACGTACACAATCGTAAAGTTTGTTGGCATCCGAGTCATCGCGGTCAACCTAAGCGGTGGCCCCAAAAAGCGTTACCTGAAAGTTCAGCCTGCTGTATTTTCAGACAATCACGTTATTCGAGGCAACACTGCAGTAAATGTGGATTCAATCATGAGCCAACCTGTCATCATCCACTAAACGCCAAGACATAACCTCATCAGAGCAACGGGCATCACGCCTATTCTACCAGCAGTAACTGCACAGCGTCGGCATGAGCATTCCCTCCAGCGCCAGCGGCTTTGATTTCAACGAAGCCCTTTTGACCTTGAGTTAATGTAAATCTGCCCAGCGATGTGAAGTTGTCCTTAAGCGTTGGCGGCTTGGTCATGTCGATCTTTACCAGTTGTGGCTGGTCATTAACCTGCACTGTGACAGCAACATGTTTGCCTCGATTTTCGTGTGCCAGATAAGCAAGGCGAATTTCGTACGTTCCGGACTTCGGCGCTTCGAAATTGAACCTGATTGCCGCTTTGCCGTCTGAGGAATACAGATAGCTGTTTCCAACGAATCCCTTTAAACCTGTCCCTGAAACCCAATTGCCCGTCTTTTCGGCATCCACATCGTCGATGACAGTGCCATCCATTTTTTTCGGTTCCAGCCCGAGAGCCGGGCCGGTCGGTCCTGCCAGCGTCATTGCGTCGTCAGGAATTTCTATGGGGTCGTAAACCGTTTTACGTCGAGCCTTACCTGGCAGATTCACCAGATCAACCAACTCTTCCAGATAGCGATTGTAGACGTCTCGCGGATTGCATTCGTGCAGAATGCAAATGCTGGCTGCTCGCCCAACAACTTCGCCCATCATGCCGCAGGTCTTCATGACGCGAGTTGTTCCCAGAGCTTCATGAGTCACGCTGATGTTGCGGCCTGCCATAAACAGGTTCTCGATGTTTCGACTGTAGAAGCATCGATAGGGCACGGGATATCCGTAATTGCGGTCAACGCCTTTGCCGTGAACAGCGATGCTGATGAACGGATTGTCCGGAAATTTTTCGGCGTACTGCTCTTTCGGATAGTGCAGATCGATCGACCATGTGCTGGGAACAAACCCATCGTTGAAGTCGCGTTTGCTGACAATGTCATCCTCAGTAAGAATCACGTCGCCCATCAGTCGGCGAGATTCTCGAGGACCGCCGATGTACGCCACCCATGTCAGCACAGCCGATTTGTGCTTGTCAGCTCCATCACGATTCTTCATCGCATTAAACGCACCATAGACGGCTCGAAGGTTGTGGTCGCGAATGCCCTCCGCATCATTCAGCGGATCTTTATCGAATCCACTTTCCCAGAACCACTGTCCGTGGTGATCGCGAGGATACGGGAAGTCGGCCATGTTCAGGTCCAGAGCCCATGGAGTTTTCGGAAACGAGGCTTCCGTTTCCAGCTCGTCCCAGGCCCACATGTTGCTCATGCCCATGCGGCCCTTCTCTTCCATATCAAGATCTGCACTGGCCAGTTCGCCAATCGTGCCATGTCCTGTTGCATCGCAGAACAATGCACCAGAAAATTCCGAGTGTTCACTTGTTCGCGTATCGAACGCAGTAATCGACTGGATTCGATTGTCTTTCTGCTTCACTGCATAAGCATGATGATTCAGAAACAGATCGATATTAGCTTCTGCTTGAACAATCTGCTCTTTCAAATCATCACCAAATTCTTCGTGGCGTCCAGGAGACTTAGTCGCGTGGTCGCAAAATTCTTCAACGATTTCGCCAATGCGAGGATACTTGCCACGGCGAATATTGCCCATCGCCCAAACGCGGATCTCACTGCTGCCGTTACCGCCAAGCACGGGACGATTTTGAATCAAAGCAACCTTACACCCCATGCGAGACGCCGATAAAGCGGCTCCCATTCCGGAATAGCCACCGCCGACAACAACAAGATCGTACGGTCCTTTTTGTGTTGGCGTGCTGTCAAGTCCCAACTTGGAACGTCGCCAGTCAGACAGGACGATGGATTCATTGGGTGGCACGTCGGATGACTTTGAGAAGAAAATCGCGTCACAACGTCCATCGAAACCGGTAAGGTCGTGCAGCGTCAGGACAACATCCGGAGACGTAACTTCAATGGTTCCGCCCTTCTGCCAATCCCACCTGGCTCCTTCAGTACCAAACGTTTCTGACAAAGCCTTGCCGTCGATCAACAATTGAAACTTTCCAGGCGAGCCTGGCGCATTCCAACGAGCCACCCAGTCTTTGGTTCTGACGAAAACGTGATACGTACCGGATTGCGGAAAGCGAACTTTGGTGGTCGCATCCTTCACTGGACGCCCCAGCCCATGAGCCAGCATATAGGGCGATCCCATTTCATTAATGAATTGCGTATCAAGCTGCCAGCCACCGGCATCGTCGAAACTTTCGGCTTCGACCAGAACATCCTGAGCGGAAGCAATTGAGCTGACAACCAGAAGCCACGAAATTACCAGACAGCAAGAACAACGCATCATCAAACTCCGCACAAATCAGTTTTCTGTTCCAGGCTTGAAACGCAAAATCAAATGAGTCGAGTCGAACGTTGCTGAAACATGCAATTTACAACCCACACAGACAGCCGCACTTCCGACCTGACTAAAATCACCTGCGTCATCATAGCCGCAGTCGTCGACAATTAGAGCAACTTACCTTAAGGCCTGGTCGCCTTTCGCTCTGCGAAAGAACGACCAGACGCACTTTCGTGGAGCGAAAGGCGACCAACTTCGTCCATAACAAAAAGTCAATTGCTAAATAAGAATACAGAATGATGCAGCACCTGGCGACTACGAAGATTGTATCATTCCTGAATCCGCAATTTCGGCGATATTCAGGATGCTACCCTGCCGCTTCCGCCCCGAGAGGCATTTCACGACGAAAGCAGTGCCGGCTGTAAAGATCTTCAGGAAGTCACCGACAGCTTGTGGCTGCAGAATGCAGAATGTGCAAAGTTCCGCCAGTTCGTCAATGGATGAACGCGTTGCCTGAATCTAAAGCTCATCCCGGGCCAGTGTCGCAAAACACAACGTCGCTCAACCCGGTATCGCTCAAAGGCAAAGCGGCGAACTAAGCCAGCGGATCTGCTGTCGCTTTCGATTGAAACCTGCACAGCTGGATTCCGGCGATGTACAGGAACACCAGTGGAAACATCATTAACAGCATGCTTTGAGGGTCGGATGGCGTTAACAGCATAGATGCAATCGCAATAACCAACACCGCCATCCGCCAGTTTTCAATGTAAGCCTGAACGGTAATCATGCCAATACGCTCAAGAAACAGCATCACCATAGGAAGCTGAAAACTGATTCCGAACATCACTGGAAGCATCAACACAAAGCTGATGTAGTCTGACAGGCGAGGCTGCAACTCTACTCCAATCCAGCTGTTGAAGCTGATCAGGAAGTCCAGCACGATGGGAAACACAAAGTAGAAGCAAAACAAAGCTCCCACAAAGAACAACCCCAGGCTCATCGGAAGATACGTGTAGACGTGCTTCCTTTCGTGAGGGAAAAGGCCTGCTGCAACAAACAGCCATAACTGAAAGAACACCCATGGCGATGCCAGCACAAAGCCGGAAACCATGCTGACCTTGATGTAGGTCATGAAGGCTTCTTCCACTTTGTAAGTTACCGGTCGATTAAAACGGTCGGCAGTCTTCTTGAACAAAGCGATCTCGTCCGACTTTATCAACAGTGGCACAGTCAGCGCAGCAATCGGCTCGCCTGTTTCCTTTGGCGGCTCGACAGCAGTCGGCTTCAGAGTTCCCGGTGCCGCTGATTCAATCGCACTTCTTAAACTGGCAATTGGCACCTGGACCAACAGTTCATCAGCCTGAAGAGACTCCTGAACAACTGGCACAGCAACTTCAGGTTCTTTCTTTTCCGTTGAAAACAGTTGCTTGATAAACCCGGTGAAGTCCATTCCGCCCAGGTCGTTTTCCACGGTCGGCAGATTGTTACGCCGCAACGCATCATCGATTGGCGTTCGAAGAAAATTGATAATCCGATCGCCAAAGAAAAGCGATAGAATCACTCCCAGAACCAATCCCAACAACGCGCGCCAAACGTGTACGCGCAACACCTCCAGGTGTTCGCCAAACGTCATTGTGGAATCGTCAAACAGGTCGCGATTGCGGGGCATAGTTTTTACTGAACCTCAATATTTGTGAACAGGCGTTGCGTGCCAGCAAACGCATCAGGAACGCGTAAGCTTCTGAAACCGTTCCAGCAGATCTTTGGTCACCGGACCCGGTTTGCCAGTTCCGATTTTTCTTCCGTCCAGGCCAACAACGGAAATAACTTCAGCGGCTGTTCCTGTCAGGAAGCATTCGTCGGCAACAAAAATATCGTGGCGAACCAGTGGCACTTCCTTAACCGGAATGCCAGCCTCTTTAGCCAACCCCATAACGGCATTGCGAGTGATTCCTTCCAGAATGCCTGCTTCCGGTGGGGGAGTCTTCAGCACTCCATCCTTCACGATAAAGATATTATCGCCAGTACACTCAGCAACTTCGCCTTTGTGGTTCAGCATCAACGCTTCCACAGTGCCAGCATCGGTTCCTTCAATTCTGGCCAGGATGTTGTTCAAATAGTTCAGTGATTTGATTCGAGGACTCAAGGCAGCCGAATGATTGCGAATCGTACTGGCAGTAATCAGCTGCAAACCGGTGTCGTACATTTCCTGCGGATACAAAGAAATTGAGTCAGCAATGATGATCACCTGCGGGTTGCTGGTCCGACGCGGATCGAGCCCCAAAGTGCCAGCACCGCGAGTCACCACCAATCGAACGTACCCGTCTGACAAACCGTTCGCGGCAACGGTCTCGCGAACAGCCTGCGTCATTTCTTCCGGAGTCATCGGAATTTCCAGGCGAATCGCCAGCGCGCTTTCATAAAGGCGATCGATGTGTTCCTTTTCCAGAAACACCTTGCCACCGTACGTGCGAATCCCTTCGAACACTCCATCGCCATACAGCAAACCGTGATCAAAAACGCTCACCATTGCCTGCTCTTTAGGAACAAGCTTTCCCGCTACATAAACCTGAACTGACATTGCCAAAACTCGCTACAAAGCTGCGGAAGTATCGCCGTCGCAAAACAAACGAAGCCACAAAGCAACGTCAGAAAAGCGAGGAGTGTTCGTCACTTTTATACCAACGAGAACCACGCGACACACTTCGCAGCAGCGGCATTTCTGGCAGTGTGGCCAACTTCTCCATCAGAAAACCCAACAACCCGCACGTTACAAGGGCACAGAACCGCCGGACACCGCTGAATCCCAATGAAACTGGTAGTTCGCGCCAAGCTGCATGCGAGTGAGAGTCACAATCTGGTGAGTATGGCCGACAAGGTGAGGAACCGTGTGCATAATGGCTCCCAGCACGGTCACTTCGAAGCCCTGAATACTGCGAGTCTGAACGAAGTCGTCGTCACCCAACGCAGACAATACTTCCCGTGCCCTTTCAATCACCTGCTCCAGTCTTTGCAGCAGAACTTCCGCAGACTCAACCGCTTCAGCGTGAAATTCGGCATTGCGATCTCGGAACCCTGGCTGATCCAGCACTCCATCTACGGCCCACTGCTGCAAATTGCCAGCAAGGTGCCGCAACAAGGCACCAACAGAATTCTGCCCCGCTGCCGGTTGCCACCACAACTGAGCAGCATCCAACTGCATGACGCAGTATGTGATACGGGAAAACGATTGATTCAACAGGTGAATACACTCGGCCCGAAATTGCCCAACAAACTGTTCACGCAACTCAGACACCTGTCTCAATGCTCCACCATAGCAGGCGCTAGCGATCAATCTCACCCATCACGACGTCCAGCGAACCAACAACAGACGGCACGTCCGCCAGCGGGACGCCTTCGCACAACTGATCGGTCACTGACAGATTACAGAAACATGAACTCTTGGCTCGAGCACGCAACGGTTCTGCATTGCCATTGCCGACGATATAGAAACCCATTTGGCCGCGAGGGCATTCGGTTTCCAGATACACTTCGTCCTTGGGCAGTTTCGTGTTGAACTTGAAGACTTCTCGATGAGTACCCTCAGCTTTTTGGTACTTCGGAATTGCCTGACGAACCAGCCGAATGGATTGCACAACTTCCATCATGCGGACATAAAAACGGCACCAGTTATCGCCAAGAACGGCTTCCCGAGGAGCGTCTGCAAATGGAGCAACAGGAACCTCGAAATCGTAGCCTTCATACATGCGAGTGTAGATCGCTTCGCCGTCTTCTTTGCGGCGAAGGTCATAGTCGACTCCACTACCTCGCAGAACCGGCCCCGTGCAACCGAAACTGATCGCGGTTTCGCGGCTTAGAATTCCAATGCCTGCGGTTCGCTTGATAAAGATGGCATTCGTCGTCAGTAGTGCGTGATATTCCTTGATGCGTTTTTCCAGCCATGAGAGAAACATCTCAACGACTTCGAAAAAGTGAGCTCGTTGCCCCTTGGGGATCTGCAGCAATGCCGCCAGACCATCCGGAATTTCCATTTCTTCCGGAAGGTCATGAGTTGCTCCGCCAACCGTTAGATAGCTACACGTCAATCGGGCGCCGCAAGCTTCTTCGAAGAAGTCCAGAATGATCTCACGTTCACGGAAGGCGTACAAAAACGGGCTGAAAGTGCCCAAGTCAAGGCCATATGTACCCATGGCCACAAGGTGACTGGCAATCCGCCCTAATTCGGCGATGAACACGCGCAGATGCATGGCCTTTTCGTTGACTTCCATGCCGACCAGCTTTTCAACTGCCAAAGAGAACCCAAGGTTCATGTTCATGGCGGCCAGATAGTCCATTCGATCGGTGTAGGGAACCCACTGCGGAGTCGCCAGATTCTCACCGATTTTTTCAGCACAGCGATGCAGATAGCCGATGTGCGGCGTGCACTCATGCACAATTTCGCCGTCGGTTCGCAGCAACAAGCGTAGTACTCCGTGAGTACTTGGGTGCTGCGGCCCCATGTTGACGAGCATTTCGTCAGTCTGAACGTCAAACTCGACAACGCGAGGATCTTCGATTTGCATACTCATGATTAGAAGCCCGTTCAGTGGCGAGCAATATGGCTGTGTAAGTTCAGGCTTAGCGGCTTAAACTCTGCAACAACAAAAGCTGGCTGTTAAACCCTGATAAGCTGATAAAAGGACGCCAAACTAGCGGCCTCGAACGCCGTGATATTCCAAGGGGAAATCGTAGTCTTTTCGAAGAGCGTGCCCCTGCCAGTCTTCCGGACACAGAATTCGTCGCAAATTCGGGTGATCCTGAAAGAAGATTCCAACCAGGTCGTAAGCTTCGCGTTCGTGCCAATTGGCAATCCCCCAAACGCTGCTAACGGATGGCACCTCTGGCAACTGCCCCTGTTCGTCGTTCTTCCAACGAGCAACAATAACCTTCAGCTTCAGCCGGTGCTTCAGCTCCATGCTGGACAGTTGATACACGACTTCCACATGCGGATCATGCCCAAACTTCGGAGCCTTCTTTTCGTCCGGCTCGAAGTAGTCGCAGCCACACAGATCATTTAAGTGATCAAATCGCAGTCGCTCATCGTCTCGAAGGAAAGTACCAACATCAACGATTGAACCGGCATCAACCACGATCCAAGGATCAGTCGCTTCAACAAAAGCTGCCCCAACGGCGGCCTCACCAAACTTCTGAAGAAGAATGGAATGGACTTCCTGAATATTCATTGCGGTGTTTTCAATTCACAAAGTTAAGCAGCCAGACAAATGGCAAACACTAAGTTGCCGTCACAGCGACTGATGCTTTGGCGGTTTGATCCGAAGCCTGTCGCGTCTTCTGAGTCACGGCACGAATCCAATCCAGGTCACCACGTTTCCATACGTAGGCAAAACCAACCAGCAGCACAGCGAAGAACACCAGCAAGTCAAAGAAGCCGGTAATCATCAACGACTTCGCTGCCTCTGCCGTAATCTCACTTCCCGCAGACATCACGCTGGGATTTTGATCAAGCAATCGAGCACTCAATTCGCGGCGAACATCATCTGTCAGACGATTGTCTGCCAACTGAGACGCCCCGCCGTAAATTGCCGCCCATGGGAAGAAGAATGCAACTTCTACGTCGAACACAATAAACAGCAAAGCAACAACATAGAAACGCAGGTCAAACTGAATATAGCTGGAACCAATAGCCGGCTCACCACATTCGTAAATTGCGTCTTTTTCCGGAGTTGGCAGTTTGGGACGCAAAAAGCGACCGACAAACATCGGCAACGCCAACAGGACACAGATCGATGTGCCGAACAACAAAAGATGACCTACAAGATTCGTCATATCCCAATCTCTTTCGCCCGCTTTTAGAACGAGCAGATGAATTCATTAACCAGCGTTCTGTTCCGTCAGAACCAGCGGTCGACGATCAATCGCCTCATCTCCGTCAGCTCGCCAATAGCAAACTTCCGGCTCATCATACTTCCAGCTCAACCACATTGCCTGCCCATCCAACGACGAAGCAAACTCAACTAAACCAACTTCAGAATCAACCAACTCAGCACCGACTTGCTGCAACTCAAGAATGAACCCATCAATCCGAATCTCGTCGGCCTCAAGAGATTCTTCCATCTCCAGAACCTCTTCGGAATAAGGTGACTCATCGTCGTCAACCGCCGGATACCGCTCCCTCAACTCAACCAGCCTTAGCTGGCGAGCCAAGACGTCTGCCTTCAGGTCCATTGCGTCACGAGCAATCGCTCGAACCAGGGTCAGTCGACTGTTTGCATCCGCCACTGTCAGAATCTGATCTTCTGCCGCCATATGCTTCACCACCTACGGAAACGAACAAAAGCGAACTTTGAACAGTTATGTCTCAGAGAATTCAAAAGGACTCTCTTCACCCTTAACCCAGACAGGCTGGTGCAACACCTTTGATTCAGCAACCGCAGTCGGATTCAATGTGGCACGGCCCCATGCAATCTCCAGCGGCAACTTAGCATAGTCAACAATACATCCATCGCGACTGTAGCAACTCAAGTCATGGTTTGAACCCATGAAAATGCAATCGACCGGACAAGGCTCCACACACAACGCACAAAACATGCACTTCGTGTAGTCGATAGCGAAGCCAGTCAGCCGGAACCCTTTACCGACAGGGCTCTTTTCTTTTTCGATATAGATACAGTCAACCGGGCAAGCCTGAGCACACTTTTCACAACCGATACAGGTTGTCAGATCAAAGCGGTGAAAGCCACGGTATCGAGGCTTCACTTTCAGCGGCTCTTCCGGATATGCGTAAGTATCAGCAAACGTTCGGCGATCGTGGCTGTAAGTCTTCCGCATCGTGTTCAACGTCACGAACATACCGTGAGCAACGGTGGAGACTGCCATCCAGACATTTCGGAACCACATCAACATCTTGGTTGTCTCTTGGAGACCGCTTACGCGGCTGTTTTTTGGCAACAAAGAATCGCCCAAACACAGGCAATTACGCGATTCCGGATTATATGAGGCACCTGTGTGATCGCAAGTCGCCAATGCCTGATCCCAGCAATGAGAAGCCAATCTTCTGCAATCTCGGGGACCAGATTACCCGACTTACCGAACTACTTCAGCAGATAGCGATTCGCAATCGTAATGCCCGACAGCATTGCACCAACAATCCCCAGAAACCCCTGATCTGTTCCGCAAAGATACAGGTTTCTAACCGAAGTCTGACCGTTTACAAACTTCTCCGGGGCCCCGTATACACAGCCATTGTCGTGGCCCGTAAAACGGCGAATTGTTCGAGGCGTGAACACGTCGGTATCAACCACATGAGCACGAAAATCAGGAATATGCCTCAACGCACTTTCGATGATCCGGTCATTCCACTTCATCTTCAGCTGCTGGTATTCATCTTCCGGCAGCTGCAGCCAATAATCCGGCTCAGCCAACGCTGTTATCCGAATTCGCCCGTCTTCCAACGGACGTGAATAATCAAAATTATTCGGCGAACAGATAATACCACTGCGAAGATCGACCGGATCCTGCGGACGTTCATAGTTGAACGTATCTGCATCGTTATAGAAAACGATCGTTTCGTTGTGCCCCAACGAGGCAGGCTCACAATCAAGCACCGAAATCGATTCAACAAACGAAATATCGCCCGCCACCGGCTGAACTGCAGGTCGCCCCGGATCGACCAAACGCATGGTCTCCGCAGCCCCAGCTGAGGACAACACATTATCCGCAGTTATCTCCGTACCATCATCCAGAACAACAGCCTTAGCTTCGCCGTTTCTCTGAACAATCTCACTGACGCCTGCACGAAGTTTAAGATGACCGCCAAGTGACTTAAAGTGCTTCACCAGCCTCTTCAAAATCAAACGGATACCGTCGAACGGCCGCCCAAAACCTTCGCAGAAAATACTTTTAAACATGATCACAAACTGACTGAAGTCCATGTCACGCGGTGTCGCGCTTCCATAAAACATCAGCGGGCAGAAGATCATATCAATCAGCAGTGGATCAGAAATGTGTTCCTGCACAACTCCACGAGCCGACGCGGATGAGCGCTCAAGATTCAACGCGTCATGACCGTCAATCGCAGCCAATAGCTTTTTGAAGCCGTTAATCTGAGCCGGAAAGAACGTTGCCACCTGATCTAAAAAGAAGGCAAAATCATTCGTAAACTGCAGCTTGCAGTCAGGAAAAGCAATTGACGAATGCAACTGAGGACGAAGATCGAAGTCTTCCCACTTCATGCGAAGCTGCCGCAACAATTTACTAAGCGGCCCAACTTTCGTCCCAGGCGCCGCATAGTTTGTTACGGCATGCAAACCAACATCATAGTTGCGCTTACGCAGGCGGTAAAACGAATTCAAGCCACCTATCGTCGTGTGCCTCTCAAGGATGCACACGCTTTTTTCATAGTACGCCAACCGCACGCCAGCCGACAGGCCGGACATACCAGCACCGATAATCACGGTATTGTAGTGCACGGCAAAAACTCTCCAACGCATCAACCGACAGGAACAAACCCAGGAGTCACGAAGCCACCCACCAACACAAGGCAGAACAACAGCAAAGACAACTCACCAGAACAAAAGCCCCGCCAGGATACCACTAGCCAGCGACAGGAACGTCTTTCAACTTCGGCGTCAAATACGAAACGGTGGTCGCCATCGTATTGAGGTTATGGTAATCCTCTTCCGGGATCTGAATCCGGTAGGCCTTCCGCAACTCCATTACGATATCCAGAAAGTCCATGCTGTCCAGTTCCATTTGCTCACGGAACGCAACGGCATCATCCAACCCGGACAAGTCCTCATCGGGAGCAATTCGCTCCAGAATATCCAGTACGACCTGTCGGATCTCCTCACCCGTCATCAAATATCCCCTTGCTCGCCAGCAACGCTGTAAGTTGACTCGATCAGGACTCAAACCGCTTCACGATAAGCACGGAATTGATACCCAGCATCCCAAACGAATTGTTCAATATACATTTCACTTCGCCCAGATTTCGCGGTTCATTAGCCACTAAATTTGGCAAAGCACATCTTGAGTCAGGATTCTCAAGATTGATTGTAGCGTGGGCCATACCATCGTCAAACGACGGCAGGTTTCCAAGCAGCTCTAAAGCCCCTGCAGCACCCATTGCGTGCCCAATAAAGCTCTTCGTATTGTTGATCACAGCCTTCGTGCCGCCAAAGACAGCCTTAAGGGCATTACCCTCTTCAATATCACCCTGCTCTGTCGCAGTGGCATGACTGCTGACAATGTCAATGTCGTCCGCCGTAATGCCAGCTCGGGACATCGCCAACCGAATGCATTCCGCCTGCCGAGTCGCGTTTGGCAACACAAAGTCAGACGCATCTGAATTCATGGCATGACCGATAATTTCGCCGTAAATTTTGGCACCACGAGCCAAGGCGTCCGGAAGTCGCTCAACGGTACAAATGCCGCCCCCTTCGGCGACAACAATTCCATTACGCTGCATATCAAACGGACGACACGCCTTTGTCGGATCAGAATGAGTTGCCAAAGCCCCCTGACTCTGAAAGCTGGCGAAAATCCCGAACGTATGAATGCTTTCCGAAACGCCCCCCGCAATGGCGATATCGCATTCATCCAGACGCAGCATTTGAGCGGCCTGAATAAAGCCTGCGTTCCCCGCTGCACATGCGGCACCAATCGTGAGATGCGGTCCAGTCACTCCGAGACTTAGAGTCACTTCGCCCGCAGAATTATTAGCAACCGTGCGAGGATTATGATGGTGCGACCAGACTTTGGTGTCGTACTCGAACTTTGAGATCTCATAGATCTCATTCTCCGTCTCAACATTACCGTGCTCTGTAATCCCCAGATAAACGCCCACGCGACTTTTGTCGACGTTGGCCCAATCCAGCCCGGAATCGTTCACGGCTTCATGAGAACAATAGACGGCGATTGAGCCCGCTCGAGTCCCACGCCGGACCTCTTTACGCTTCTGATAGCGCAGTTCATCAAAATTACATACGCCCGCCAAGACCGGGCCCATGTAACGGGTTTCGTAGTCCACAACACCAGAACGCCCATCCAGCAAGTTTTGACGGAACTCCGCCAGAGTATTGCCGTTCGGAGACGTAAGTCCGATGCCTGTTATGACAATGCGATCGTCGAGAGCCAACGTTTTATCTCAATCGGTTTTATCGACCAAACACAGATCGAATGGGCGTGTAACTGGCGACTCGGAACACGTAACCTCGAAGGTCATGAAACGCTTCAGGCCGAAATTCGCCGGGAAAGGCTCAGCAGAGTATCGAGACAATGGAACACTGACAAGCGCCCCGTCACGCGTAAGTGACGGGATTTTCAGGCGAAAACATCACCTGTCCATTGTTTTGCAGCAACCTGCCCCATTAATCCGCGAATTTTGACAGGACCAAATCGCGTAAAGCAGCATAATTCGGGAAGGAACTGGCCCGTAACGGCCACCCAAATCTCCTGCGAAACCCGGGGTTCGTTCTAAATCTCCACACTGCTTAAAGTTCAAAGCAACGAACGCACGGATCACTCAGCCGACCACTCATAGACGGCTAAGCCCTTCAGATCTCGAACAAACACCTGATTCCCCGCCACGGCCAGGTGAGCCCAGGCCGGTTGATCAGTCAAATGCAGCGTATCCACCATCGTGAATTCCTGAGAACTCAAATCCAGCAACAGCAGGTCGCCACGCTCATCCAATGCTAATGTCTTAGTGCCATTTGCCACCATGCTCCAATATTTCCCAAAAGGACGCGTGGTCCAGGCAGGCTCCCCCGTTTTTTTGTCCAGACAGACAAAACGCTGATTCCGCAGATGCACGTAAATCCCGTCGTCAAGCACCACTGGCGAAGACATATACGCTTCCGCCTTGGCCTTCCAAACCTCATTCACCTTGAACGTATCGCCGTCACGAGTAACCTCAAACAGAAACGAACCGCCGCCGTAGCTGCTGGTAAATACAAAATCTCCAAACAACGTTGGAGTTAAAATGTTCATGCCTCGAAACGACGGAATCTCGACCGACCACAGTTGTTCGCCGGAATCTAACGATACACCTGCCAACTTAGATCGAGTCTGAACAACGAGCTGACGCGTATCGGCAATCGTAGCAATCACGGGCGACGAGAACGCTCCCCCCATCATGCCGCCGCCATCTGTCAGAGATTTCCATTGCAACTCGCCCGTTTCACACGACAGCTTCAACAAACCGGCCTCCGCCTGAACGTAGACACTTCCCTCGTCAACCAGCGGCGAACACACAAACCCGAACGACTGATTTGCCGTCCCAAACTCTTTGCGAAAGTCTTTTTTCCAAACAGTGGAACCGTCATTGCCGTCGAGGCAAACCAGCACGTCTTCCATGCTGGCCACAAACAAACGGCCTTCACTGAAAGCTGGAGTCGATCGAATCCAACTGCCGTTCGACGCCGCGAAAAACGGCACAGACATGGAACCAGCCCATTCTGACTTCCAGATTTCCGCTCCGGTTGATCGATCCAGCGCCCGCACGATTTCGTTGGGGCCAACAGTTTCCGTTACAAAAACGCGATCTGCGGTAACAATCGGCCCGGAATAGCTGTCCCCCAGCGAAACGCGAAAGACCTGCTTCAGGTTCGATTCTTTCAGACTGGCAGGCCATGCTGTCGACACCAACTTGCAGTCTCGACTGGGACCTCTCCACTGAGTCCACTGGTCGGTGTCTGCAGCAGAGAGCCATGGTATCAAAAGTCCAGCGGATAGCAGACAATAACAAACAGCAAGCCGATTCATGTCAGTGACCTTTTCGTCGTCCTCGAACCTCACCCATCGGTTGCCGCTCTGAGTCTTCTCGAAACGGCACGATTGTAAACGTTCTAGACCATCGAACTCTACTGACCAGGGTTTCAGCCCGAAATGCTGTTGATGCCGCAAACACTTGGCAGAAAGGCGAAGCGCAATTCAAGACACAGCACAATCACCACGCCAATCTGCCAGCAAGCCCTCAGCAAACACAGGCTGCGCAGCTGCCCCCAACAGCGATCAACAAACGCGGAATTCGGACCCGAAAGAACCCCAAATTCGCAAAAATCACGTAAACAAAGGCAGCTGGTTTAATGCATTAAAATGACATCATCTGCCAATTCGCTGAAATCTCAGCCCTGCTCCAGTTCCTGAAACGCTTCAACAATCGACGCGCGAATCTCGCGAAGCGCGATTGGATACTCCGCCGTCCACAGATTTTCGGACTCAGCCATCTCAGAAACGATCGACATCTGCAGCTTCGTCAGCAATGCGATAATGGGAGCCGCAATCTGCTTACTCTCGACATCAAACCCAAACTTGCAGATTTCCGGACTGGGAATGCTCGATCCAGCTAACACAATCAAACCCGGTTGTTTGGAATCAACTGCCGATCGGCATTCAGCAAGACTCGAAAAAACCTCGATATTGAATTGATGCTTCAGCAAATACCGAGACAACGAATCACGTTCGGCTTCATCTACGGAAATTAGGTAAATCAATCTGTCTGAACTCATCTTCGACTCCGAACGACTTCAACTGGCTGCTGATCTTGTGCGGTCAACGCGATCACAGATGACATCTCGCATCGCCGACAACTAAAATAGGGGATTTCCACCGGATAGGGAACATCGTGAAGGCGATCTGCACGGAAAGACAGTTTTTTTCTCTGAAACGCTCAAACGGGCCGCTGCAGCCATCACAAACGGCCCAAGCCGAAAGATTCGCCCCGAGCAGATACCTCAGCAAAACTGAGTTCACAACGCTCGGCCCTTCCCCCAACAGCCTTGCCGCCTTGGACGCTGCAACACCCCCGAAACTGCCAGCCGAAAGATGCGGCCGGTTGCGGACGAATCAAAACGACGCAGCCCTCAACAAACTCGCCAGAAAGCTGGGAATTGGCAGCAAAGACGAATACACTGAATATCCCCGCCCTGGCTTCCCTGACTGGTTGCCCTGCCTAGATTTCATGCAAGCCTTGCCCCATGCATCACACCAACTTTCCGGGCCTTGCCGCCCTGGTTTTGACCTCAGCCTGCATCGCCAATCTCTCCCGAGCCGACGATGCTTCGCCGTCGTTCCGCAACGATGTGATGGCGGTACTGTCTAAGTCCGGTTGCAATCAGGGAACGTGCCACGGCAACGCCAATGGAAAAGGCGGCCTGAAGTTGTCACTGCGGGGACAGAACCCTGAAAGTGACTACATCACTCTTTCTCGAGAATCCGCCGCTCGGCGAGTCACGCCTTTAAGCCCCGCTGACAGCCTGCTGCTGCAAAAGCCCAGTATGCAGATACCCCACGAAGGCGGACGCCGATTTCCACCAGGATCTTCAGAATACAAAATCCTGCAGAACTGGATTGCCAACGGACTTCCCAAAGACGACGACACATCGGCAATTGTGGTTTCTTTAAAAGTGACGCCTTCTCAGAAAACGCTCCACTTTCCCGAGAACTCAGTGTCGCTGCTTGCCACCGCAACATTCAGCGATGGCTCCACACGCGACGTAACATCACTGACGGTCTTCGGTTCATCCGCCACATTTGTTTCAATCACAGACACAGGCGTTGCGACGGCCGATCAACCGGGCCTCACCACCATTGTCGCAAGGTACCTGAATCAGCAGGTTCCTGTTCGCCTGGAATTTGTCCCCGAACGCCCTGACTTCGAATTCAAAACTCCCAAGGCCACAAACTTCATTGATGAAGCCGTATTTGCTCAATTGAAGCGACTAAAAACGAATCCGGCTGACGTGTGCGATGACTCCACGTTTCTGCGGCGCGTCTACCTGGATCTCACCGGACTGCTGCCAACAATTGAACAAGCCAAAGCCTTTATCGAATCCCCCGAACCAAATAAACGCTCTAAGTTAATCGACACGCTGCTGGCGTCCGAAGAATTCAACGACTTTCAAACCCTGCGTTGGGCGGACCTGCTACGAGTTGAAGAAAAAACACTCGATGCAACGGGGGTCGAAGTATACCACAACTGGATTCGCACCAGCGTGGCAGAAGACAAGCCGCTAAATACCTTTGTGGCCGAACTGATCGCCGCGCGAGGCAGCACGTACAAGGTGCCACCCACAAATTTCTTTCGAGCACTCAGAACGCCCGAAGAACGCTCCGAAGCGGCCGCTCAGGTGTTTCTGGGAATCCGCCTGCAATGCGCCAAATGCCACAACCATCCCTTCGATCGCTGGACGCAGGACGACTATTACGCATGGTCCAACTTCTTTGCACGCGTCGATTATGAAATCGTGGAAAACAAGCGACGAGACAAAAGTGACAAACACGAATTCAGTGGCGAACAGATCGTAAAGATCAGTGAAAAAGGCGACGTTAAAAACCCAACCACAAATGAGATTGCTGGTTTAAGATTTTTGGGCTCCGGGAACGTTAACGCCCCAGAAGACAAAACTGGGGGAGATCCGTCGCCGGACCGTTTGGAACAACTGGCCACATGGATCAGCGATCCCGAAAACGATCGTTTTTCCACCACACAAGCCAATCGAATCTGGGCCCAGTTGATGGGGCAGGGAATCGTCGATCCCATCGACGACTTTCGCTCAACCAATCCTCCGTCCAATCCTGAACTGCTGAACGCTCTTCGCGACGAATTCGTTAGCCACAACTTCAGCACGCGACACCTGATTCGTGTAATTATGAATTCCACAACGTACCAGTTGTCTTCGACCCCAAATACAACAAACGCCCACAACAACGGCACGTTTGCCCGAACAGAATTAAGACGCCTGACCGCCGAACAAACTCTTGACGCCATCGCGCAGTTGCTAAACGTATCTGCGGAATTTGGCGGACACAAATCGGGAACAAAAGCCGTCCAGTTGAAGGGAGTTCGCAACGGAGGATTCCGCTACAGCAAGCCGGAAATCGGCGACCAGTTTCTGACGCTGTTCGGCAAACCAGATCGTCTGCAAACCTGCGAATGCGAACGCACCAACGAAACCACATTAGCGCAGACGTTTGAGATGGTCAGTGGCGAACTCATCAGCCAACTGCTGGCCACGTCCGGCAACAGAATCGACCAGTGCCTTGCCACCGACCAAAGCGATACAGACACCATCAACCAACTGTTCTGGGCTGCTCTAAGTCGATCTCCCAATGCTCAGGAAATCGACGCCCTTGTCAAACACGTTAACCAACAGGAAGACAAACGCGACGCCTTTGAAGACATTGTGTGGACTCTGCTGAACTCCAACGAATTTTTGCTGAGACGCTAACAACCTGCGACCGCCAAACCACTGTTACACAATCAAAGTGAACAAGCCATGATATTCAGTCAAAAACTAGCCGCAGCAGCCGCCATCAACAGGCGCGACATGCTTCGAATCGGCGGTCCGGGGATGCTCGGTCTGACACTGCCCAAACTGCTGCAGGCAGAGGACGCGCCGGTTGTCGCTCACGCCCCCAAACGCAAAGCTAAATCCGTCATCTTTCTATTCCAATGGGGTGGCCCCAGTCATGTCGACACCTTCGACATGAAACTGAACGCGCCGGAAGAATATCGCACCAAGTACGCTCCCATTTCAACGTCCGTACCTGGCATGCACATTTGCGAACACCTTCCGGAAACCGCGAAAGTGATGCACAAGATCGCTCAGATCCGCACCGTGCATCACACGATGAACAATCACAATAGCGCGGGATACACAGCTCTTACCGGCGTCCAACCTGCAATTGACGACCAGCGTTTACGCGACTCCCTGGATCTGTTTCCGGCATTCGGTTCTGTCGTCGACAAGGTGGCCCCTAACACAAATCAGCTGCCAACCTTTGTGTCGTTTCCTCACACAATTTCGGATGGTTCCACAACACCCGGTCAGCGAGCCAGCTTTCTTGGCAAAATCCACGATCCTCTGTTCATTCCGAACGACCCCAACGACGCCAACTTTGAACTATCACAGCTTAGCCTTCCATCGGATGTGTCGCTGGGACGACTTGGCAATCGACGAGAACTTCAAAAAATCATCAACAGCCAGGCACGGCAGCTTGATCAATCAGCGGCCGCTCAGGGACTGAACGCTTACTACGAAAAAGCGATCAGCATGCTGAATTCGAAGCAGGTTAGAGACGCCTTCGACATTTCAAAAGAACCAACAGAACTGCGAGACGCTTACGGGCGCACCACGTACGGACAAGGCTGCCTGTTGGCTCGACGACTGGTGGAATCCGGAGTGAAGTTTGTCACGGTGTATTTTTCACGCAGCATCGGAGGACGCAGCAAAACCGAAGGCGGCTGGGACACTCACGGCTTCGATGATACTCGCATGTACGAAATCCTGCCCGAATTTCACCTGCCGATCACCGACCATACTCTACCCGTTCTGCTGAACGACCTGGATACGCGAGGCATGCTGGATGAAACTCTGGTGATGTGGTTCGGTGAATTCGGACGCACACCAAAGATCAACAAAAGCATCAGTCGAGATCACTGGCCGAAGTGTTACACGGCATTGTTAGCGGGAGGCGGAACAATTGGAGGATCTGTTTACGGCGAATCCGACAAATACGGCGCATTTCCAGACCGTGATCCCGTCACCACCGGCGACCTTGCCGCCACAATGTACCACGCCATGGGTATCGATCACTCCATTGAAGTCAAAGACAACTTCAACCGCCCACTACCAATTGCGAACGGTCGCCCTGTCACGGATATTTTTGCCTAACAAGGGCTTCGCCTTTTACCAGGTGGCGTGGCATGCGGAAAGACGTAGAACGCTCGTATCGCCGAGCCGCTCCGTTGTCGCTACGAAACAAGATGGGCGCACCGTACGCGCATCATTTTGAGTAAGCCCCGAGCGAAGCTGTGCCTCAGACCATTCGAACTTACGCTCGGATAAATTGGCGCAACGTCGACAGGTTTCGTGATGCAAGAAGACTATCGGTAGCTCAATGCTGGACCCGCTTCAGATTGTTGGTATTCAAGGATGACCGAATCGCCTCCAGTGCCAATCGTCAGCTGAAACTCGTCGACCACGTCGCCAAACGTAACTGTCAGGTCTTCGCTGAAAGCAGGCCCTTCCTTTGAAATTCTGGACAGATCATTGAACCCCGCCTGAGTCAGAGATTCCGGCCAACTCCCGTTCGCAGCTTTGTAATCAAGCATGAACGTGGCAGCATTAAGAACCTCTCGCTTTCTTTGACAGCGACACATTTCATAGGCGAAGCCGATTCCGGGATCATTCAAACGGCTCCAAAAAATCAGGTCGTCTGTGGCATTTTGCTGGCTGAGCCACAGATTTGATTCGCGAGTAAACTGCGGCTTCACTCCCGTCAACGGCTGACCAGTGATGACCGCCCCCCCAAAGATTTCCGCCAGCTCAAGTTCGGCTTGATCAAACGAAAGATTGATATCTTCGCACACTCGATTCCAGTCAGCATGGGCAACAACCCAGCGACTGAGCAGGCGAGACGCGAGCCGTTCAACGTAGCTGGGTGAAGCAAAGGTTAAAACATCCAGAGGCATTGATCGAGAATGTACAGCATTGAAGCAACTCAATTTCCACAAGCGTTGCAATTCCAGTTGCTTGTGAAGTTCATGGTGAGAAACCACGGGTAACCTTTGCAGGATCTGCTGACAGGATTCTGTTGACAGCTGACCTTCAGCAAGCAGCTCAGCACAATCAGTCAACAGGTCCGTCTCGATTTCTGTTGCAAACAAACTGCCGAGCCCCGCCCCTTGCCTCAATACAAATTCCTGCACGGAAATCAAAGCGTCAATTCGCAGCATAGCTTCATCGGTATTGCCTTGCTTAACATGGTGCAACCACTGAGCCTTCAACGCTGCTGGTAACAATTGTTCCATTCCGATAATCACGTTCGACATCAGATCCATATCAGGACCGAAGAACGAGTTGAAATATGGCAACTGATCAGGTATCGGATCAAACGTCAAAACGCCGTTGTTGTCTTTCAACAGTTCAATGAAGTCTTCAAGTTGCCGTTCCTGCTCTACTGACAACGTGATGCCCACATCCGTCGCGCCCCGATTAAATCGGGGCAACGCTCCCTGAAGGCTTTGAAACGCACTCACAACTGCCGCAGGATCCAGAGTGGCACCTTCTGGCACCCCATCCAGCAGGCAGCGATTGGCTTGGAAGGAATAATCCACATAGCCACTGGCATGGACGGGTTCCGTCAGAAAAGTGGTTTCCCTCGAAATACGAATCGGCAAGGGGCCGCGCCACAGAATCCAGGCCGGATACAACCAGGGAACGACAAAGCCGAAACAGATCCACAAAATTAGCTTCTTTCGACGGGTCAGATTTCGAAACAGCAACCGTAGCTTCATGGCAGGGATTCGTTCGATCGAGCTGAATTTTCAGAATGTTGTTCGGTGACTGGAAGACTCTGTGAGCGAAGGCTGCTATCCTGGCAACAAACGCAATCAATACTCAACACATCTTAAACCCAACTCGTGCAATTCGGAGTCATTTCTTGTCCTCGCCAATCCTGAATGTTGTCCTTTATCAGCCGGAAATTCCTCAGAACACAGGAAACATCGGACGAACGTGTGTCGCGATCGGTGCCAAGCTATGGCTGATCCGGCCGCTCGGCTACAAACTGGATGATCGTTATCTTAAGCGAGCTGGCATGGACTATTGGCAGCACCTGGATTGGGAAGCTGTCGATAGCTGGAACGAAGTTCAACAGCGACTTCCCGATTCAACCGTTTGGTATTTAACAAAGACGGCGACTCGCCTTGTTTGGGAAGCGGAGTTTTCCAAAGGCGACATTCTGCTGTTTGGCAGCGAATCTCGAGGCCTGCCGGCGTCGATTCTGAACGAACTTCCGCCCAACAAACTGAAGCTGCCCATGACAGACCTTGTTCGCAGCCTGAACCTGGCCAGCACCATGAACACAGTTGCGTATGAAGCCGTAAGACAGTTTGGCGGAATCGACTGAACTTACCTACGCTTATTGAGGTGAAGATGTTTCAGCTGAGTCAAGTTTTCTGAGCGACGTAGTCGCGTTTCCGAGCGTTAGCTCGAATGGCCTGAGGCACAGCCTCGTTAGACGACCGAACACGAAATCTTAACACTGCAGGGACATCGTCTGCCAACATCGGTATGCTTAAAAAGATCCCACCTTGTCCGCCTCAAAAAAACGGAGTCCCACCAGTGAAGAGCTTATTGCGCACAGCAACTTTCGCGTTGGCTATTGCCGCGTGCCTTTCCAGCCATGTCAGTGCTCAGCAACTGACCGAATCCAACTACGACCAACTGGTTCCCGCCGGCAAAGAAGTGGATGCCATTTACGGCGACTACGCTATTCACAACAAAGCGGCCACCGCGATTGTCGCGTTCCCGACGGCAACTCGTAACGCCAACATGACCGTGCGAAATATCGGCGGATGCCTGATTGACCTTGCTGCAAGCTCCCACGAAAGCGATCAGCTAAGTTCGTTCTTTCCGGGACGACGCAAGTTTGTGTTTACGGACGGAAAGATTGAAGACCAGACCATCACCGTCACAGCGGCTGGCACCGATAAAACGCCCAACTGCGTGGTAACGTATGCATTCGCTTCTGACCTGCCAGTGATTGAAGTCACTTCAACCTGGACGAACACAACAAAGCAGGACTGGACTCTGCCGCTGGAAGACGACCTGCGAGCCGATGGTGGCAAAGAAGACATGATCAAGTCACCCAATGGAACTCACGACTTGTTCTACTTTCACGACATCTATTGGCAACAGGCCTACGGCTTTCTGGCACCTGGTTACAAAATACGCAGCAACAGCAATTCGCGAGAATGCGTACTGAACTACGAATCCGCTGACGGCAAATCTCCAATCTTGAAGCCCGGAGATTCATTCACACTGCAACGACAGATTATCGTTGGCAAAGATCTGCCTTCCGTTCTGGCGACCGCTGACCGTTTGACGGGCGTTGAATTGCAGGATGTTAAACTCAGAATCAGCGACGCAAACAACACGTCCATTGCGAGTGCGCGAATTGAGATCAATTCAGACGGCGGATCACGTGGAACATCCATCACCAACAAGGATGGCTCCGTAAAAGCCGAACTTCCGATCGGTCAATACACGATCAATGCAACTGTTGCCGGAACTGCCCTGCTGCCCAAAGACGCGGTGCGAATCAGCATTGTCGCCGGGTCAAACGTAATCGATTTTGCAAGCGGCGACTACTCGGCAGGCACAGTGTCAGCCAATGTCACCGACGGCGACGGCCAGCCAATTCCCGCCAAGGTTGAATTCATCGGCAGCGGCAAAACGGCCAGCCCGAATTGGGGACCGGAAACTGCAGAACACTTCGTTAAGAACCTCGCCTACACAGCGAACGGCAAATTCGAAACACCACTTGCTGCGGGCACTTACGACATCATCATCAGCCACGGCCCTGAATACGACGCGGTGTTCACCAAGCTGAATGTCGAAGCTGGCAAGACGGCTGAACTGAAAGCATCGCTGAAGCATTCGGTGCAAACGCCAGGCTGGGTGAGCTCCGATTTCCACAGCCACAGTTCGCCATCCGGCGACAACACGGGCAGCCAAAAAGGACGAGTTCTGAACCTTGCGGCGGAGAACGTTGAGTTCGCTCCGTGCACAGAACACAACCGAGTCAGCACGTACGATGGCCATATCGCGGAACTCGGCCTGAAGCCGTTTCTGGCAACAGTCTCCGGAATGGAACTCACCGGTTCGCCACTGCTGTTGAATCATCAGAACGTGTTTCCAATGAAGCACACACCTCGAACTCAGGACGGTGGCGGCCCGGTCACAGACGGCAGCCCGGAAACTCAAATCGAACGAATTTCGCTTTGGGACGATCGCAGCGAAAAACTGATCCAACAGAATCACCCAGACCTGGGCTGGCTGTTCTATGACAAAAACGGCGACGGCGAACCAGACGAAGGCTATTCACGTTCGTTCGGTTTAATGGACGTCATGGAAATTCACCCGATTGATCGAATCCTGAAGCTGTCGCAATTTGACGATCGAGCTGGCAAGCCTTTTGGTAACAACCGCATGCTGAACTGGCTGCAGCTTCTGAATCAGGGCTTTCGAATCTACGGAGTTGTTAACACAGACGCACATTACAATTTTCATGGTAGCGGATGGCTGCGGAACTGGATCCAATCCAGCACTGATGAACCCGCGAAAATCGATTTCATGGAAATGGTCCACGCATCAGAACAGGGTCGCCTGATCATGTCGAACGGGCCATACCTGGAATCCACTTTTACAGCATCAGACAGCAAAGCAAGCGTGGTCAGCGGCCAGGATCTGCTGGCGAAGTCTGGCAAGGTCGATATTCATGTTCGTGTTCAATGTGCCAACTGGCTGGATGTCGATACCGTGTTTGTGATGGTGAACGGCAAGATCTCTGATGAGCTGCGATTTACGCGAACTGACAACCCAGAGATGTTTTCGAATGACGTTGTCAAGTTCGACCAGCAGCTTAGCGTCACTCTCACCGAAGACAGCCACTTGATTGTGGTCACCGGACACCAAACCACGCCGCTGGGCGACGTCGCTGGACCGCAGGGTAGCCAACTGCCCGCAGCCTTGACCAATCCGGTCTTCGTCGACATCGACGACAACGGATTTCAATCCAACAAAGACACTTTGGGATTCCCGCTGCCGGTGAAATTCGTGGCCCCAAAGTAGTTCCCGAACGCTTCCGGAGGCAAAAAATCAGTTGCGGGTTCGCCTGAGAACTGTTTTACAAGGGAATCCCAGCCCTTAGCAAAACCAGTGAATCTGCGAGCAACAACGCTGTAAGCTTCATCGAAACCGCCTTGTGATTCACGGTTCAGGCGGTTCAAAGTGGAGCGTCGCGAGCCTATGGGTTGCGGAATCTCACTTTAGCAGCCTCTTCCTTCGTCAGAAACGCTGGTTTTTCAAAAAGCGGGCCAACTGACTTCGGAATTGCGATCGGAACAGTACAATCTTCTACCGCTACCTGCCGGACGTTGGTGACACCAACGTCCGGTTTCTTTTTGTGTTCAGAACAGCGGCAACAGGAAATTCCTGGCCGCACTGTGCGAGAAAAACCTGTGCCGGCAACATCTGTAATTGGACTGCAATGGGGCGACGAAGCCAAAGGCAAAATCGTTGACCTCCTGACAGAAAAACACGACATCGTCATTCGCTATCAAGGCGGTAACAACGCGGGACATACCGTCAAGTTTGATGGAAACACCTACAAACTAAGCCTGCTTCCAACCGGAATTCTGCAAGGCCACGTGAAGTCCGTTATCGCTCCGGGAGTCGTCATTAACCCGCATGCGATCCTGAAAGAACTGGACGGCCTTGCTGCAGGTGGCAAAGACTGCACCGACCGCCTGATGATCAGTGATCGAGCTCACGTGATCTGCCCGTGGCACCTGCTGGAAGAAGTCGCCTTCGAAGCAGCTCGCGGCGGAAACGCCATCGGCACCACAATGCGCGGCATCGGCACGTGCTATCGCGAAAAGATGGGACGAACTCACGCTATCCGCATCGGCGATCTGATTCTGAAAGACGCATTCGCCGCGAAGGTGCGAGAAATCGTTCCGTTCAAACAGAAAGTCCTGAACGCGCTGAATCCCGATGGCGAACAAATGGACGCCGACCAAATCATCGAAGACTACTCAGCCTGTGCCGATCGCCTTCGCCCCATGGTCGCCGACACAACCAGCTACCTGCTTGACGCTTTGGAAAGCGGCAAGCGACTGCTGTTTGAAGGTGCTCAGGGAAGCCTGCTGGACATCGACCACGGAACATTTCCGTATGTTACATCGTCAAACAGTTCCGGTTGCGGAATTCACGGCGGCAGCGGAATCCCGGAACGTGCCATCCAACAGATGATTGGCGTCGCCAAAGCGTATACAACTCGAGTTGGTGGCGGCCCCTTCCCGACAGAACTGGATAACGAAGTCGGCCAGAAAATTCGCGAAGCCGGTAACGAATACGGCACCGTCACCGGTCGTCCTCGACGCTGCGGATGGCTGGACACCGTGGCAACTCGCTACAGCGCCCGCATCAGCGGCGTAGACAGCATTACCATCGCTTTACTGGACGTGCTGACGGGCTTTGACGAGCTGTATATCTGCGAAGCGTACAACATTAACGGCCAGGTTACTCGTGATATGCCATCACGCTGCGAAGACCTGGAAATCGCAAAGCCAGTTCTAAGACGCATCGAAGGCTGGACCGAAGACATCACCGGAATTCGTCGCTTCGAAGATCTTCCCAAAGCGGCTCAGGAATACGTAACTGCAGCTGGTCAACTGATTGGCAGCCCAGTCTCAATTGTGTCCGTCGGGCCTGACCGAGAACAAACAATTCACGTACCTTATTAAGAACAAGATGGCGTCTGACGCGGCCTGACAATTACCCACAGCGTTCTCACAAAGCCGATAATCGCCCCGAATGTCGCAGCAGGCTTGCTTCTGTTGCCGCAATCGGGGCTTTTTTCGTCTCGGAGGTCTCGAATCTATGAAGTGCAGTGCCTTACCATTGCTCTTCATTTGTACACAGACTCTCAGGACATCCAGTCTTTCCATCTCCTGAGCACCCGCAACAGGCGTGCTTCGACAAACCGAAACACTCCACAAAATAGACTCACAGTCGACCCGCGAAGGAAAACACGCGTCGCCGATCTCAGCTGCAGTCGCCACAACCTGGCCAGCCAAGTGCCAGCCAGCACTCATCACATCGACTGAACACTCAACGCTGAGTGTTCTCACTCGCTTTCACAGCGGCTTACTGCATGCCAGGAACTCCTCTTCATCCGTGAGGTATTCAGGGAATGCGTTGAGTGATTTCCCTATACCGATCGACTTTGCATCTTCGGAAATCGGAAGGGGAAACCACCCACAGCAAACACCCTCATCACTGAACGCCGAAGAGTGCACATAGATACAGATGGGTATTGAAATCCCACAGAGAACCTTCCCCACATAGTAACGCCATGGGCACTTTTGCTGACCTTAAGCTTGAATCCGAATGCTTCAAGATCCGAATGACCAAGCTTAGGCACACCCTGGCCACTGGCTTCCAATTGGCGACTGAAGACAACTCCGAATCAATATCAAGGGACCGGTTTACAACGAAGCAAAACCCTTTTCAGCTAAAGGAGAAAAACGAATGACGCCTTTTCAAAACGAAGCAAAAAAAACTGGTCCAACACCATTCACCGTATTCACAGGCAATGGACAGCAGTCAGAACTTTCCCCCGCACAGATCGCTCAATGGCGGATGCAGATTAACGAGAACCTGCACTCGATGATTGTTCTGGGAGCTGACTTCAAGCCCATGTTACTTAACGAAGCTCTGCGACAACGACTTTCCAACCCCGACAACATGCAGGGCACAGATGAACCACTCGCGTTTGTCTGGGAAACCATCTGCCAAACAGTTGGGCGGATGGTTGCGGAAGCTGCTGGAACTCAAGCCAGCGAATTGGCCGAAGCATTCCCTCTGCACAAGTCATGCTTCGTTGCCGTTGGCACTCTGATTCGCAACAACAGCGGAACTTACATCGCAGCCGTCATCAACATTGCAGAAATCACCAGCTCTGCAAGCCGACTGATTCCAGCCACATCAGAACCTGCCGCCAGCAGCGCACCCACCGAATTGCCACAGGAATTCACAGACTGGGTTTCGCGTCGAGAACTGGCTCGCACCAAGATGTCTAAGCTTTCGCGACGAGAATCTCAGGTTGTGGCACTTGTATCGAACGGCTTCCCCAACAAAAGCATTGCTCACGAACTGGATATCAGCGTCAAGACAATCGAAAAGCACCGCGCCAACGCAACTCGCAAACTGGGCGTTAGCAGCACTCCGGAAATGGTGCGAATTGCAGTGACCGCCAACGGAGACAGCCTGTTCCTCAAAAAAGACTCTGACGACAACGACAGCACTGCTGCGAATGCCAGCGAATAACGTGGAATTCCACAGTACGGTCTGCGGCACGGATCACGAACAAATGACGAAATCCAAGCCCCCAATAGATGGCTGAACCCGCAGAGCCCCGTAGTTCTGCGGGTACTGATCACCCCGTTTTCGCAAACGACGATGCCAGATTTTGCAACCTGGCCGATTCAGCTTCAATGCCCCCAAGCCAGCCAACCTTTCAGGGTTGGCCGGTTTTGTTTGCAGATTGAGAAAATCCGTGCCTGAGACCGCTCAATCGGCACAAATTGAAGTAAGTCATTCCGGCTGCCTCGAATGCGAATCCACAGACCGCTATAGTCCACGTTCGCAACGGACGCCCTGCTCGTCCTGCAATCGAAACGAATTAGCCGACGCGACAGAATTTCGGACCATCCGCATGAAGATCCACGAGTATCAGGCCAAGTCCCTTTTCAAAGCCGCTGGCGTTGCAGTGCCGGAAGGCATTGTCGCCAAAACAGCTGAAGAAGCGGCCAAAGCGTTTGAAACGCTTGGCGGCACATTAGCCGTTGTTAAGTCTCAGATTCACGCCGGTGGACGAGGCAAAGGGCGATTCAAAGAATACCCAGACCAGGCGGGCGTCGTGCTTGTACGATCAGCCGAAGAAGCCAAAGAAAACGCTCAGCGAATGCTGGGCAGCACGCTTGTCACCATTCAAACGGGCGACGAAGGTAAACAGGTTAATACTCTGTTTATCGAACAAGGCCTGAAGATCGCTCGCGAACTCTATCTCGGTATCGTCGTCGATCGCGATGTTGGCGGCCCCGTGCTGATCATGTCATCCGAAGGTGGCATGGAAATCGAAGAAGTCGCTCACGACAACCCCGAAAAAATTCTGGCCGAACCATTCGACCTCAACGCCGGCCTGTTTCCCTATCAGGCTCGCAAACTTGCCTACGCTCTTGGCTTTGACACCAAAGCCGTTCGCAGTGCCGAAAAGTTTCTTCCCAAGCTGTGTAAGTTCTTCGTGGACAACGACTGCAGCATGACGGAAGTCAACCCTCTGATTCTCACCGAAGACGGCCAACTGATGGCTCTCGACGCCAAAGTCAGCTTTGACGAAAACGCCATGTTCCGTCACAAAGACCTTCTGGAACTTCGCGACCTTTCAGAAGAAGACGCGTCCGAAGTTCGAGCCGCCGATGCAGGCCTGAGCTACGTGAATCTGGACGGCACAATTGGCTGTCTTGTTAACGGTGCCGGGCTTGCCATGAGCACCATGGATATCATCAAGCTTCACGGAGCCGAACCCGCCAACTTTTTGGACGTTGGGGGTGGAGCGAACGTTGAGCAGGTGTCTGAAGCGTTTCGCATCATTCTTTCTGATGACAACGTTAAGGCCGTGCTTGTGAACATTTTCGGAGGCATCATGCGTTGCGACGTCATTGTCGAAGCGTTGCTGGAAGCCTACGAAAAGGTTGGAATCACAGTTCCTTTGGTTGTTCGACTGGAAGGAACAAACGTCGATAAGGCTCGCGAAATGCTGGACAACTGCGGTCGTGATATCATCACAGCGGCAGACCTGACCGACGCGGCTCAGAAAGTTGTCGCGTCGCTGACTGCTTAAATCGGGGCAGTCTGCTGTCGCTTTTGCCTTCCCGTTTCAAATGGGAAGATCAGCCGTTCGACGAAGCGGCATGGAAAAAACTGCAACAGGAAGTCTTGTCGCAAACCAATTGTTGTCCGCTGGGTATTGCTCGTCATACACCGAAAAACTGAACACTTCAAACTGAAAACTTGCAGTCATGAGCATCCTTGTCACCAAAGAAACCAAAGTTATCTGTCAGGGCATCACCGGAAATTCCGGCTTGTTCCACAGTCAGAAATGCCGTGAGTACGCTCAGGAATGCCAGCCCGGCGTCGATGTTTTTGTCGGCGGAGTAACGCCTGGAAAAGGCGGCACCGAAGTTGATGGCTTTGCGGTCTACAATTCGGTCGGTGAAGCCATGGAGAAAACCGGCGCCAACACTTCTATGGTGTTCGTGCCGCCTCCGTTCTGTGCCGACGCAATTCTGGAAGCCGCTGACGCCGGTATCGAATTGATCATTGCCATCACCGAAGGTATTCCGGTTGTGGACATGATCAAAGTTCGATTGGCCATGAGAGGCTCAAAAAGCCGTCTTGTCGGCCCGAACTGCCCGGGAGTCATCACGCCAGGCGTCGCCAAGATCGGCATCATGCCAGGTTACATTCATACTCCAGGCGGCATCGGCATCATCAGCAAAAGCGGCACGTTGACCTACGAAGCCGCATGGCAACTTGGTCGAGTCGGCCTGGGACAAAGCACGGCCGTTGGTATCGGTGGCGACCCAATTGCCGGCACCAACTACATCGACCTGCTGGAAATGTTCCAGAACGATCCAGGCACAGACGGTATTCTGGTCATCGGAGAAATCGGTGGTAACGCCGAAATCGAAGCCGCCGAATACATCAAATCGAACGTCACCAAACCGGTTGCCGGATTCATTGCAGGCCAGACGGCTCCTCCCGGCAAACGCATGGGACATGCGGGAGCAATCATTTCCGGTGGTGGCGGAACCGCAGCCGAAAAGATGGCCGCTCTGCGAGCAGCCGGCGTTAACGTTTCCGACAGCCCTGCCGGAATGGGCGACGCCATGAAGGCAGCAATGGGCAAGTAGTCACACCGCAAAGCGTTCGCTGGCCTGATTAAATGATCAGGCCAGCGCGAACCTTTGCCAGCACACAGACGCTACGCCATGTCACACAAGTCTGAAGACGTTTCTCCGGGCATTCGAGAACACACGGTCATTTTCCCGGGCGGTCGCATCGAAGAAGTTCCAAACGATTGGGAACTGCTGCCACCAGGCGATGCCGGCTTGACTCGCCGAGTCAAAGCGGCTGGCCCTTCATGGACAATGAAGGAAAAGAAAGGTCGCAAAACCTTTTCCCTGGGCGTCTACGCATCTGCTGCCATCATTGCAGAAAAGCGAGCCGAACTGGAAGCAGAACGCTCCACAGAAACCTACACCAAACGCCGAGTTGCCGACACCAAGCGACGAGAAAAAAAGCAGGAAGAATACGTCGATACGTTTCGAGACGCCGTGTTGAATTTTCTAAAATTCAACGCCCGCTACTACGACGTCGCCGATAAAATGGCGACCGCCATCACAGATCACGCCACTCCGGTCGGCAGCGGAACCGTGGCTCGCACGCAACGTATTCCCGTGGAACAGCGAGCCGAATCGGCCGTGATCGCCTGGATGCGGCACCAGACGACTGCGTACGACCACATGAAGATCCCACGCGAAAAAGGCAGCCGTCGAGAAGTCCGCCGCATGCTGGCCGCCCAATCCCGCCAACTGTTAACCGCCTACCGCCACGGCGAAGACGTCTCAGTACGCTGCCCACTAAAGCTGGCTCTCAAAGATTGAGACTTAATCCGCCCCAAGCCTGGGTGCCATGCCCTCGCTTGCGTGGCAGCCGATTTGACTTGAAATCGAAGCGGACGATGGCATTGGTCGGAATGTGGTGACGGGGACGATGGCTCATGCGGGAGCCAACATTTTGTATCTGAACATCACGGGGCTTGACGATCCACCGGGAGTCACCGACACGCATCCGATCTGGAGCGAAACTCGCCAGAACTTCGTTGTTGCCGGTCAGTTGGAAGTGGGAGAACAATTCCGCACGCTCACCGGAGAATCCGCGCCCCTCACAAAAATCCACCCCCACCGAGGACCACCAGAAATGGTGTTCAACCTCGAAGTCGATGCGGAATATGTGTACTCTGTGGCGGACGATGGGTTGCTTGTGCACAACGCGTGCTCTTCAACCTCCGGGCACAGCCCGGCTGCCGCACATGGGCAGGAAATGCACAAGGCATATAAGTTGGGGCTTGACGACCAGTTGAATACTTTCAACGAATTTGTCATTCCAGGTACTCGCAAGAAAATCGACTTTCTTGACGTGGCAAACGGTGTAATCTACGAATTGAAGCCCAATAACCCCGGGCAATCTCGCGAGGATTGCGGCAGGGGCACGGGTATGCGAACTTGCTTTCGCAATTGCCAGAGTATGCAAACAAAGTTTGGAAGGTTGTAATCGATGTCTACTAGCGGCCCCAATTGGAAAGCCGCGACTCGCATGTTTAAGGACCATTTCACCAGCACCGCGACGAGACACGGCTTCCAGCAATTCAAGAAGGATATCTGGATTTATCCACAACGTGTGGGTGATCAGTGTATGACACGGGTTAAATTGCAAGCTTCAAGTCATTCCAGACTTTTCTATCCGAGGATTGGGATTCATGTCTTGGACACATTTAATCGGCAATACCATAGCGGATGTGAAGCAGATGATACGTACTTTGTCCTGATGCGAGGCACCCCAAAGGAACTTGGCGAAGCATTCGATTTGGAGAGTGATTTAGACTGGGAGCATCGGTGCGAGCAGCTTGAGGGATTTTGGAGTTTTACAGCGTCATTTTGTGAGCAATGCCGGACACGCTCAGGACTCAGGGAATTGGCTGCTGACAGTCAGATTCTTCTAATGTCGCCGCTCAGCGCAGAAATGGACAGGCTGGATGCACTAGACGCTTGAACTGCGTTTGCCTATTGCAAGCCCATGGGCCATCCACTTTTAAATCCGCACGAATCCGATGCGACAGCAGACTCAGGCGGCTTCGGATATTGATCCTGCCACCTGGCGAGCTGTGCGTTTAAGGATGACTCAGGGCGGTGTGGAATATGACCTCGCCTTTCTGCGGCCGGTCAGCTGGCTCGACGCCACGGGAGCCAAAGTCGGTGGTTCGATCCACATGGAGCTGCACGAAATGGGGCTCGACGGGCAGGCCAAAGTCGTCGGCATTGATGCTTGCCCGCAGATCGAAGCAGATGACGGCACAGGCCGGAACGTCGTCACCCGCACAATGGCTCATGCGGGAGCCAACAGGCAGCTTCAACCATGGCCACCCTGTCGCATGAAGCCCAGGAACAACCACGAATGACACGAATTTTGCGAATGACATGCTGACTGATGTCTTTCATTGAAAGAGCAAGGAGCATCGATAGTGGAGGATCGATAGGTACCACGCACATCGCATCCCCCCAGCTATGGAGTATACATGCAGAATTGCAACAGCACTGGACTGCACCATCACTTGCGTGTCCAAACACTTTCAGGCCCTTGAACTCGCAGCACACCAAACACGCCCCTATGCAGCAATTCTTAAAACGCGGCATTCCCAGCACCTGGTGAATGTTGAGTATACGACTCCCGACAACGGTGGAGTGATCACCGCGACGCTGATCGATGAAGAAAGCCTCGCTGTGATCCAAGGATTGGAGGTATTTCGGGGCGAAGATGTCGTATCGATCACTCGCAGCAACATCCGTCTCGACATCACTGATTTTCACATGAAGTAAACGGAGTGTAGAACGTAGCAGCGACCTCCCGTCACCGTCTGCCGGAGCGGCTGGATTGGTGTTGACACACCCGTAACTGCTGAATCACACTCGACCGCCTGACAGGAATATGGCGTAAGAAACGATGTCTGATTACCGACGATATTTTGTACCCGGCGGGACCTTCTTCCTGACCGTCGTGACGTACAAGCGGCGACCGATCCTGACTACGGAACATGGACGCGTTCAACTTCGTCGCTCGATTGAGTCAGTGAGGAATCGCCATCCGTTTTGTCTGGTAGCCAACGTACTGCTGCCCGATCATTGGCATCTTCTGATGCAATTGCCGCCCGGTGATGTTCGGTGATGTTCGTTATCCGCTTCGCATGAAACAGATCAAGGCAGAGTTCACCGAACCGTGGCTTGAGTCACGGTTGCCGGAAGCAAAAGTGACGGAGTCGCAGCGAAAACGCGGTGAGCGAGGAATCTGGCAGCCGCGGTTCTGGGAACACACCGTTCGCGATGAAGATGACCTCAAACGCTGCGCTGACTACATTCACTGGAACCCTTTAAAACATGATCTGGTGAACCGTGTTCGGGACTGGAAGTGGTCGTCATTTCATCGGTTTGCGCAGTTGGGAGAGTACGATGTCGATTGGGGAGGAACCGCTCCGGATGGTGTCGATGACGAGGACTGGGGAGAACCGATATGAACCCGACAGTTGACGACAAAAAGCAGGCCGGACCAAACGGAATGCAGTTCCGGCACAAGCCAATTCGATCGCTGCATCATCTGCCGCGCATTGCCGGAGCCGCGTCGCTGTGCTCCTGGATCCGGCCTACTTCGTTTGATCCACAAAAAACCCGGCACCTGGAAAAGTGCCGGGCTTTTTGTTTTTGATTCAGGTGGTTGTAAACGAACCACGTTCAATTCAATGAACTTATAGTTCGTCCGCTGCACAGAGCCAGCTTCCCAGAGCGACGTTGAAGCTGCAGATTTCGTCGGCCTGGAAGTAGATGTTGATTTCTCGAGCGGCTGATTCAACGCTGTCGCTGCCGTGAATCATGTTCATCTGACGACTGCTGCCATAATCGCCTCGAATTGTGCCCGGAGCGGCGGCTCGACCGTTGGTGGCACCAATCAGAGTTCGCATGACGGAAACAGCTTCCGGACCTTCAACTACCATGGCCACAACGGGAGCTGACGTGATGAATTCTTCCAGGTCTGAATAGAACGGCTTCTCAACGTGTTCAGCGTAATGCTGCTTGCTGAGTTCGGCTGTGACGTTCAGCATTTTCATAGCGATCAGGTTAAGCCCCTTGTTCTCAATGCGAGAAACAATGGTGCCGATCAGTTTACGCTGGACGCCGTCAGGCTTAACAAGAATCAAAGTACGTTCGCAGGACATGACAGAGAACTCAGTCTAATAATAGTTAAAAGTCTTACTCAAAATGATGCACGCACAATGCCGCACCTTCTGAAGATTTCGAGCCGAGGCTCGGTTTTGAACGAAGGGCTCTGACCTTGCTGATAGAAGCATCGGGCCCTTGCCGGAAGTCACACACCCGACACTAAATTGGCTTCACGCTAAACCGTAGCACCCTGCATCATCTGAACGAATTCACGAAACAGATAATGACTATCGTGAGGACCAGCGGAAGATTCCGGATGATACTGCACACCAAAGGCGGGGTACTGACGATGACGAATTCCCTCAACCGTTTCATCGTTCAGGTTGATATGAGTCACCTCAACATCGTCCGAAAGCGATGCGGTATCGAGAGCGAAACCGTGGTTTTGTGACGTAATTTCAACTTTGCGGGTAAGCTTATTCAGAACGGGTTGATTAGCTCCACGATGCCCAAAACGCAACTTGTACGTCTTGCCACCACAAGCCAAGCCCAGCAATTGCAGCCCCAGGCAGATACCAAAGATCGGCTTCTTACCCAGCAAGGCTTTGATCGTGTTGATCGCATAATCCAATGGCTCCGGATCTCCAGGCCCGTTGGATAAAAAGACGCCGTCTGGATTCAATGCCAAAATCTGTTCAGCCGTGGCATTGCCAGGCACAATCGTAACCCGGCAACCAACATCTTTTAGAAAGCGAGGAATGTTCAACTTCATGCCATAGTCAATGGCTACGACATGCAAGCCATTGTCAGGTGTGGCTGACAGTCCGAAATCAACCGGACGGCCCAGATCAGTTAAGCCCGTCTCCCAGTTGCTGTTTTCTGTTGGCATCACTTCGCGAACCAGATCCAGCCCCACAAGACTTGGGCCATTTTTCGCTTTCTGAACCAGCGACGCATCGTCCATATCCGTGGTGGACAGAATTCCGGCCATCGCTCCATGAATGCGAATCTGCCGCACCAGAGCTCTGGTATCAATTCCCTGCAGACCAATCACGTTATTTCGCTTCAGATAGCTATCCAGTGATTCTGTCGAACGATAGTTGCTGGGTTCGTCGCAAAGCTCTTTCACGATAAAGCCACGCAGGCTCAGACCGTTGCTTTCGACGTCATCCTGGTTTACGCCGTAGTTCCCAATCAACGGGCACGTCATGGTCACAATTTGACCGTTGTAAGAAGGGTCCGTCAGAATTTCCTGATAGCCGGTCATGCTGGTGTTAAACACCACTTCACCGTGAATTTCGCCTTCAGCACCAAAACTGATGCCAGAGAAAACGGAACCGTTTGCCAAAGCCAGTTTTGCAGGTCGACCTGTCATTTTTCGATTCTCTCGGTATCTGCGCGCAAGAAGATCGCAGTTCGGGACACGTGGATTTGGAGCGTTTTACCACGAGAAAGCCTCCGGAAAAAGCAGTTCCGCTGGATAGGCCAGAGTTTCGCTGAATTTGGAATCGCAGCCCTCAGCACGATTCGTTCGCACACCCCGCGAACCAGCACCACAGAAAACATCGAAATCGCGAATCCGCCACAGCTGCAATTCCCCCAAACGACCGTTATTCTGCCAAACATGACATTCGCAAATCTCACCGACAAACGCATTATCGTCACGGGCTCCTCCAGCGGAATCGGCAAAGCCATCGCCCTGGAATGCGCCAAAGCCGGAGCGGACGTGCTGGTCTGCTATCGCACATCTGAAGCGGCCGCCGAACAAGTGGCGGCAGAAGTTCGGTCTCTGGGGCGTATCGCCGATGTCCTGCAGGTTGACGTGGGTAATGCCGCGTCTCGAAGTTCGTTCACTCAGAGATGCTGCAAGTCTGGTGCAGTAGACGCCATCGTCAACAACGCGGGAGTCGATCTGCTGACAGGAGCGATGAAAGAAGCAGACTTCACCACCAAGTTGAAAGCATTGCTGGACATAGACGTCACGGGCACAATTGAGCTGTCTCGATCGTTCGGCGAACACTTTCAATTGCAGGGACACGGCTGCATTTTGAATATCGGCTGGGACCAATCTGATCGAGGCATGGAAGGCAACAGCGGAGAACTGTTTGCTGCTGCCAAGAACGCGATCATGGGATTCACGCGATCGCTGTCTGTGAGCCTGGCTCCAACGGTTCGAGCCAACTGTATTGCCCCTGGCTGGATCAAAACCGCTTGGGGCGAAGAAACCAGCGACTACTGGCAGCAGCGAGTCATGCAGGAAACGCCGCTGAAGCGTTGGGGGCTGCCTCAGGATATCGCCAACATGGCTCGTTATCTGCTAAGCGATGATGCATCGTACATCACCGGCCAGGTCATTAACGTCAACGGTGGAGCCGTGCGATAAGCTTTGCTGATTGCTTGGAAGCCGTTCCGCATTATTGCTGCCGTTGATAGTAGCCATCACGCTCCGCCGTGATGAAAGCAACAATTCAAGCTTCCAAACCTAAGTTTCGCGTTGCTGCTCAATCACGCAGCTCCAGGTTCAAGCATTAGGTCGCAACGACCGTAATTCGTTCGCCCTGCTGAAGCCACCGCCAATTGTGGCATCTCGTCACGCGGAGCGTGACGGCTACTATCCGGCCGCCACGTTAGTAGCCATTACGCTCCGCCGTGATGAAAGCAACAATTTAAGCCCCCAAACCCACGTTTCGCGTTGCTGCTCAATAACGCAAACTCCCGTCCGTACATTAGGTCGCAACGACCGTAATTCGTTCGCCCTGCTGAAGCCACCGCCAACTGTGGCATCTCGTCACGCGGAGCGTGATGGCTACTTTAAGCCGAGCGTTGCCGTTACTGATTGTTCTTAAGCACCGATTCGGTCAACAGATTCAGCAGCCGAACAACTTCTCGATGACCGGCTGCGGTTTGCCGCACAACAAGACTTTCGCCAACAAGCCGGATCGCCCCACCTTCACCATCAAGGTCGAACCACTTGCATGGTGGCGAAGTCATTTCCATAACCATGGTGGTCAAAGATGGCTCAATCTTTACAGGCTTTTCATCCTGCCCGCCGTTTGCAGGTTGAACAGGTACAGCTCCACCAGACACTGCGGCAGGGGCTCCAAACACCTGCATCGAAAAGAAACCGCCACCTCGGCCCATTGGCACTCGCGAAGCACCACTGAAGCCTGTGTCAGCGTAGTCCAGCCCAATAAGGTTGCGAACGTCGTAGACCCGAGTCGTCAAAGACGCGTCGCTTTCCGCCTTCGACTTTGTGGTGACCATCAGGACTTCATCTTTGATTTCATAAGCCAATTCAGGATCGGTCGTCTGTTCAAAAATCAGATCCAGAGCATTTTGTAGCTCAACGCCCTCCACAAGAATGCCGCTGACCAAAACATCTTCCAGCGACTCGATTGACTCCATTGACAGCTCTGCCTTGTCAGGAAAGATCACCATTCGAAATGGAGAACCGCCCACCCCGCCCTTGCCACCATGTTGCGTGCTGTAGTAATTGGCAATCTGCTTCAGAAGCTCTGACAGGGGCGTTTCCGCTTGATAGTCCAGCAGAGGCACTGGCTGTTCCAGCATTTCATACATCCATTTTTCCACGGGTCGAGCATCGCTGGCATATGGCTGAAAGGCCCGCCGCGGCTTTCCATTTTCCACACCCGCCAACGGGACAGATCCTGCTGCCGCTCCATCTTGATCCACCGTAACTTCATAGAACGTCGTGGAGCCAGATTCGTCGACAACTCGTATTCGCGTATGACCGTTCTTCGTGCCCGAAAGTGTCAACTGACGAGAATTGCCGACCACTGGTTTCACCTGAAGAATGCTGGAATCAAATTCTATTGCTTGCATAATTCGTGACGGATGTTCGATCACAACAAAAGAACCTTCCGCCATTGACACATCCTTGCGAGCACCGGCTGGCGCCAACGGAGTGACCAAAACTTCAGCAATCTCAGCTTTACCAGCTGGCACCTCTTCAGCTACTCCAGCAACAACAATACCGGCAGGTGCATCATCCTGATCAATCGGCAGCTTACTTTCCTGCACCGTATCAAGGTTTGTTTCATCAACTTCATTGGCCGGAAAACCTCCAACAGGAAATTCACCTTTCATGGAAGCGATACCGGCAATCGCCGTCGCACACAGCACCGCAGAAACAATTAACTTTGACGCAATCATGGTAGACTCCACTTGAATGAGGGGTTCGAGATGGGAAAGGTCGGTGGTTCCGGGAAGGGAACCGCTAAGTGATTCAGCACCCAGCTGAATGGTTGAATTCAATAATGCGGGCGAAGCGGCTGCCGCAGTTCCGGTGCTCATCGCGGCAGCCACAGTCAGCACGCCGATCGCCACGCCTCGTCTTGCCAAACGAACTCGCAAGGCATTGCGAGCGTCGCGGATACGGCCATCAACCGTGCCTTTGCTTACACTTAGTTGATCTGCAATTTCCTGGCTGGTGTGGCCGGCAAAGTATGTCATCACCAGAACTTCACGATACTTTTCGGGCAGCGTTTGCAGCTCTTCATCCAGCACCATGCAGTCCTGAGCTGATGCGATACGTTCCAGCGTATCGGCGTCTTTACTCTTAGGGTTTTCGGGCAAAGATTCCACGGGATGTTTCCTGCGCTGCTTGATCAAACAAATACTGGTTCGCCATGCCACACTATAAAGCCAGCTACTTAGTGACTTTGCTTTTCGAATCTGCCTTGGTCTTCGAGCAAGCGCGATAAACGTGGCTTGAAACGCATCGTCGACATCAGCATCGTTGCCGATCACTCGCCGACACACGCCCATTACCAAACCCTGATGCCGCCGTACGATCTCAGCAAAGGCCGCTTCGTCAGCATCCTGAACGAACCGACGAAGCAAGTCGCGGTCACTAAGCAACGAGCTAACGGGTTCTTGTTGGGAAATTTCAATCATTGAAAACCAATAGGGCTCAGTCGAAAACAAACCATCGAAAGAATGTGCATCACTAAGGCAAACAAAGCATTTCCAGACACTCCAGCACTGTCGTTTCAATGCTGTGCCCTTGTTAGTGTCTTGCTCAAAATCATGCGTGCAAGAAGCGCGCATTTGGGCCGTAGTGACAACGGAGCGGCTCGGCGATTCGAGCGTTCCATGTCTTCCAGCCAACCACGCCACTGGCGTCAAGGGCGAAGCCCTTGTTAGTGTACTTAGGCGACAAGCTGCTGCGCAATTTTTGGAAAGAAAACGAAGTTCCGCAGAAAAAGACTTAAAACAGGAACTAAACGGACGTCAATTAGCTTGGATTCGCCGCGAATCTGAATACAACAGAACGCGTATTTCTGCCGCGAAAGTCGCTTTCAGCCCTGCCCACTTACCGACAGCCCAATATCGATGACGAATGCCAGCCACCATCGCAGATTTCTGAACCTGCTAATCGCATTCGCTGCGTGGGGGGCGTTCAACTGCCCTGTCACTGCTGATGAATTTCCGCTGGCCGTTCGAGGCAAAACGGCGGCTCAGATGAAGGCTCTGGTTGAACGCGCGGCGACCGAAAACATGATTGTGTCTGAAATTAAGGTTCGCGCAAGCCGGTCGCGGCAATTGTTTGAATGTGAGTTCCAAAAAAACACAGACAACATCCCGTGGCTCATACTTTTAAACATCTCCGAAACGGAACTACAAACACAACAAGCAGATCTGTTAACAAAAAACTACTTCCCGGTAATCGAACGTTCGGTAACCTTTCAGGATAAAAAGCTGTACACGGTCGTGTGGCAGAAGAAGCAGGAAGACCGGCCGCTGGTGATTCCCGCCGGTCCAGTTCCGGAATCGGGCCTGAAGGACGAACGGCTTAACCCGTTTGACGAACTGATGAGCACGTTCATCAAACAGAACAACGTGGCAGGTGCCACCCTGGCCGTCGCAAAAAACGGACGGTTGGTCTACGCTCGAGGATTTGGGTATTCCGACATCAACAAGCAGGAAGTGATGCAGCCAGATTCGGTCATGCGAATTGCCAGCATTTCGAAACCGATCACCGCCGTAGCAACCTTGATGCTGATCGAAGAGGGCAAGCTTTCGTTAGACACACCGGTGCTGCCTGTTCTAAAAACCAAAAGCTTCAAACTGTCACGAACCGGCGATCAAAGATGGGCCGACATTACCGTCCGACATTTGCTGCAACATTCTGGCGGCTGGGACCGAGACATCAGCCCGGACCCTATGTTTCAGATCGTGAACATCACTCGCAAAGAAGACCTGAAACGTGCGGCAAGACGCAAAGACATCCTCCGTTATCAACTATCTCAGCCGCTCGACTTCGCTCCAGGCGAACGCTACGCCTATTCCAACTTCGGCTACAGCGTACTGGCTCAGGTGCTCGAAGCCGTCACGGACATGCCGTACGAAGACTTCATCAAACAGCGTGTACTTACTCCCTGCAAGATGCTGAAAACGCAACCTGGTAAAACACGACTGGAAGACAGATTAAAGAATGAAGTCCGTTACTACCCACAAACCATCAGCACTCACACGCCATTCTGGTCGGTTCCGGAACGTGCTCAACGAGGTGCAGTGCCAAAAATTGCGGCTCCCGTTGAAGCCCCGTATGGACAATGGGATCTTGAAGTCATGGATGCTCACGGAGGATGGACCTCAACTGCCCCCGACTTGCTGCGTTTTGTGGCAGCCCTGGATTCCAGGCAACAGCCATTGCTGAACGAAGCATCACTTATCACGATGGCTGCAAGGCCGCAACTTCAGGACACAACATCCGGAAGCTCCATCTGGTATGGATGTGGCTGGAATGTACGCCCAATCCGTCCAGCGGAATCAGCACTGAATCAAATCAACATCTGGCATAACGGGGCGTTGGCGGGAACTTCAACATTACTGGTCAGACGCAGCGATGGCATGTCGTGGGCGGTTTTGTTTAACACAGACAAAGCCGCTTCAGGCGAACGACTGGCCACACAAATCGACGGCCCCATCCACTCTGCCGTCAATCGAGTTTTCAGCTGGCCTGACCATAATCTTTTCGAACGCAAAACACTGAATTAAAAGGCATCCGACAATCGAGCATCGCGACTTTTCCTCAAAATTCATGAAGTAGAAGTACACTGAATTGCAGGACGACGCAGGCTGCGTACACTAGTACCGCATGGGTGGCATGGAAGATCGCCCCTTCGCTGACACAGGGAGTCCCTTTCAGCGGGCCGCTAGCAAATCCTGATGCCGCACATCAACGCCAACAACCCAGAAGGCATTCAACCAACCCGCGAAGACTTTTCACGGCTGCTTCGGACCAGAGCTGAAGATGCCGCCGAAGCTTCTTTGCATCACGCCTCGCTGTCGCAACAATACCTGGAGTTGTCGAAAAAGTTCTCGTCACTTGCGGAACAGGCCGGATCAATCAGCCTGGAAGACCTGAAACACGACCTGGCACGGCTTGAACAAAAGCAAGACACCGGTGGCACGGCAACGACATGGACCGCAGCCAGACTAAGCACACCAGGTGGGCCAAACACTGCGGCTGGCGTTTACTCAACCGATCACTTGCAGGCACCCGTAACAACGGCTTCATCACTGGCCGAACCAGACGTTACTAAGTCTGCCCTGCCCTCGGGCAATCTTTCGTTTCCCGATTCTGTTGCAGAAAACCCTTCAGGCACACCGAAAGCCGACTCCGACATCGACGTGCCTGCAAGCAAATCAGAACACGCTGATTCAGCATCGCCAGTTGAAAGCAGAAAAACGAAACGCAACCGGAAACGCGGTCCCCAAAACACAAGAAAACTGGTGGAGCGTGTTCGAGCTGCCAAGCTTGCCGCGCGCAGCCTGGTTCGCGTCAAAGCAAAAAAAGCGGACTTGAAACCGAAGCAAAGAACAGCCAAAGAAGAACTCAAAAAAAGCGGTCGCTCATTGGTTTCCAGCACGCTTTTGTTTGCGGTCGCCGTGTTTCTTTTAAGTCTGATTCGGTTTCAATTTGAAGTCGACGTTCCCATGACTCCAATTATGGCCGCATTCGCATCCGAAATCACAGAAATCGAAGACCCGCTTCCAATCGAACCACCAGCAGAAGAACAAGGCGAACAAACCGAGCAGATGGTTGAAGAACCCGTCGAAGAAGAACCGCCGGAGGAGCCAGAACCAGAACCCGAAATGCCTGCCGAAGCAGCAGAACCTGAACAGACCACTGAACCAGTCATGGAAGAGACGACTCTTCCGGAAACTCCCACGGGAACAGAGCCCACATCCACAGAACCTGCGTCAGCGGATGCGGCAGCGATGGACAACCACAGCGACGCCGGTCGTCAGGCGTTGCTGCAAAAGTTTGGAGGATCTCAGGCCAGTGAATCTGCCGTGCAAAAAGCACTGGAATGGCTGTTGTCTGTCCAGCATCCTCAAGGCTATTGGGACTTCACTTTAGTTGGTCAATGCACCAACCCGGGGACGGTCAACAATCCTATTGGAGGCACAGCGTATGCCCTGTTGCCGTTTCTGGCGGCTGGCCAGACTCACCAGGATGGCAACTATCAAAAACAAGTCGGCGCAGGGCTCACGTTCTTGACCAAGATCGGCGTCAACACGCCGGCGGGTTACGACCTGCGAGGCATGATTAACAAGAACAGCGACGACAAAGCCCCCAACGAAGCGTACTACGTTCACGGTGCCGCCACTCTGGCATTGTGCGAAGCGTACGGCATCACCAAAGACCGTCGTTTAAAGTCGCCAGCCGAGGGAGCGATCAAGTTCATCGTAAATTCCCAGGACCCTAAAGGCGGCGGCTGGAGATACAATCCTCAGGAACCTGGCTCCACATCCGTCACCGCAATTCAGGTGATGGCTTTGATATCTGCAAAGAAAGCAGGCATCAAAGTCCCCGACAAAACGTTTCAGGGAATCATGTATTACCTTGACAGCGTGCAGGTCGATCGCGAAGGACGCTATGGTTACGAGGTGGAAAAGAAGAGCTACTCCGGAGCCATCACGGCCATGTCGCTGCTTAGCCGAATGTACCTTGGTTGGGGGCGAGACGACGGCGATCTTCGCGCAGGCGTTGCCCTTCTGGACAAGGCGGGCCCGTACGACAATCTGTATTCGCTGTACTTCGCAACTCAAGTCATGAAAAACTGGGGCGGCAAAGAATGGGAACGCTGGAACGTTCGCATGCGAGACGACTTGATTGCAACTCAGGAAACAGCCGGCCCAGCCACGGGAAGCTGGAAACCAAGAACCGGGGCCATCCACTCCAAACAGGGCGGTCGCCTGCTGACCACTGCATTGGCAACCTTAACACTGGAAGTCTATTACCGATACAAACCGCTGCTTCCGGAAGAACAACCGGACGATCAACCAACAACGGCAATTGCACCGCCAACTGCTTCCGAAGCCACAAAAGCTGAACCTGCAAATCCTTAGCACGCTGTGAAGTAAAAAACGACAGTGAACTTCCAGAACCAGAATCATTTTTCCGGCGAACGAATTCCCGTCACGTTCACTCCGCTGCCAATCAGCAGATTTTTCTGATACGCCCAATTGTAAAAGCGGCCCTGTTTTTCCGGAGGCAAAACCTGCGTCTGTTCGAACCCTGCGTCACCAAACCAGGACAACAGTTCTGATTCGGTATGGTGATACTGGTACTGCGGTGCCCACCAATCAAAGGTGTCGCACACTCGGTTTTCGTAATTGGGATGAGCACTAAAGTTGACCAGCTTGTTGGCCGTGCGATTCACCAGCGGAATGCCTCCCAAAACCGCCCCCAAATGGCAAAACGGCTTCAGCATCACTGCAGGAAGTCGAGTTGTCATAGCTCGCAAACCGCTATTGATCGCTTCCTGCCACCACTGATTGCGGCGATACAACCAAACAGAATAACGCCCCCCAGGCTTCACTAACTTTGCCACCGCATCAAAAACGTTTCGTGTATTGGAATCATGATGCATGACGCCAATCGAAAACACAAAATCGAATGAAGCGGGTTCCAACGGAAGCTGTTTCAGATCCGCCTGCACAAAACGCACGTCCGGCAAACCAGAACAGAGCTGCCGAGCTTTATCAACGGCTCGACTATGATCGGCACCGATGACCGTGGCCCCTGTTTCGCCGCAAATTTTCGAATAGCGACCGCCACCGCAGCCCGCATCCAGCACGCGTAAACCTGCCAGCTGATTCAAAGGCATTCCTGTCTTGGCGGTGAAAGTCGCCTGGTCTTCGTCAACATGAGCCACCTCGTACGTGGTCCATTGGTCGCCGAAGCTCTTTAAGTGTTGGTCGTCCACAAATCGAGGAATGCTGTCAATCACCTTCCACGAAGCAGCGTTGCCCGCAGACGTCACCAACTGCTGCTGTTCGTCGTACTGCAACGCACTGCCATCAACCGGACTACGCAGCTGCAACAACAACGTTGCGTCTAAATTGGATACCTGCTCGCTCACGCACGCTTCCTTCTGCCAATTCCAGCCGACTCAATCCACAGATGGTCGCAGTGACACGATGATTAAAACCTTCAGAAGTCAATCTGTTGAAGATCTTCCGCCAGTTCTGTATTCGGAAAGATTGCTCGAATTCGCTCCAAACCAATCGGATCGTCTTCTGTGTGCTGAGGATCGGCATGCACAAGATAAAGCCTTTTCGCGCCAGACTTGCAAGCCAGTTCAGCAACCGCAGTGGAAGAACTGTGTCCGGTTTTTTCAGCCCACTCGTGCATTTCATCGGGAAAGTAGCACTCGTGAATAAGTACGTCGACACCTTTGATAAACGCCAGGTAATTTCCGGGAGCCGTCGTATCTGTGATATAGGCCAACGATCGATCGGGCCAGTCAATTCGATAGCCAATCGAACCTCCTGGATGCTCCAACCCAATCCATCTTAGCCGGCCACCATTGCCAACTTCCATTTCCATCGAAGTGGGCAATTCACACCATTCGTATGGAGGATCAACGGGAAACAATTCGGAAGCAAACAAGTGACGCCGCACTGCGTCCAGAGTCGTTTTCGTGCCGTGAACCCGCAACGATTTGACATCGCCCTTCAGTACTGGCACCAGAAAAAACGTTAGACCGCACACATGATCCAGGTGCGCGTGAGTTAAAAAGACGTCCAGCGTCTCAGTTTGCAGCTGCTGTTGAACTCGGAAAAAACCCGTCCCTGCATCCAGCGCAAGACCGATTTCGGGCAGCAACAAACAGGCCGTGTGTCGCCGCTCGTTGGGGTGATAGCCGCCGGTTCCGAGAAATTTAAGCTGCATGGGTCATTAAAAGTAAAGCCAGATAAAACGACAAGAGACAGACGATAGCACAACCCAGACCGTTTGAAAAAGCCCCTAAGCTCACTACTGCGCGTCGAACGAAGATTCCAGGCTTAGTTCCCGTCCAGCAATAGAAAACGTCGGCCGACTCAACCATGGTGCAGGGCGCGATAATCGTGTGACAACAGGATTCAGTGCAGAATCCAGACCAACGCTCAACAACCTCAAGAATTACCTGCGTAATTGTCACCCTTCGCAGCAAATAGACGTCCAATTGACCATAGCGAAGGGCTTCAGCCGGTTCCCAAACATTCAGTTTTACGGCACAAGGCCGTGAACGATGTTAATGCTGGAAAAGACAGTCGTTTAATACGTAGTCGCAGACCACGCCGTTGTGGTTTGAACACGACCTGGTCTGCGACCACGAATTAAACATGGAAATAATCCTTCAGTGTACAACTCACCACGGCGAAACCAGGCCAAAGACTTCCACATCGCGAATCACAAACGGTGACAACTGGGTTTCACAAGATCCAGCTGCCAATCTAAAGAAGCAGCCGCACTGCATCACGTACCGCTCAACCTGCAGTCGATCACAGTTCATCCACACTGGCGACGGTCTTCAAGCTCGCTAAGATCTGATGATCTCCTGCACCCAAACACTTCCGCTAAGGAACACCTTCGTGCGAATCCTGCCCCAATTTCTGACGATCCTTACTTGCTGCTTTGCGCTGGCCGAGGTCACGTTCGCTCAACAATTGAAAGAACCGAAGACGGAATACAAAACAGTGGAAAACGTTTTGTACCGAGAAGCAGACGACGCCACAGACTACATGAAAGAACGCTGCCGGCTTGACGTTTACTACCCCACCGATGGCAGAGCGTATTCAACTGTTGTGTGGTTTCACGGTGGAGGCCTGACTTCCGGCAATCGTTCAATCCCCCGGCAACTGCGAGAACAAGGCATTGCGGTCGTCGCGGTTAACTATCGACTTAGCCCGAAAGTCAAGTCTCCCGCTTACATCGAAGACGCCGCCGCTGCCGTTGCATGGACCCTTCGCAATATTGAAACGTATGGAGGCTCCAGCGATAAAGTCTTCGTGAGCGGTCATTCGGCGGGAGGATATCTGACCAGCATGATCGGGCTCGACAAACGCTGGCTGGCGGCTCACAACATCGACGCCGATCAAATCGCGGGGCTCATACCGTTCAGCGGTCACACAATCACGCATTTTACTGTGCGAGCAGAACGTGGTATCGACGGCAACCAACCCATCATCGACGACATGGCACCACTATTCCACGTCCGTCCGGATTGCCCTCCCCTGCTGCTGATCACGGGCGATCGAGAACTGGAAATGCTCGGACGCTACGAAGAAAATGCCTACCTATGGCGCATGATGCAGGTCGTCAAACATCCCAACACCCGTATCTACGAACTTGACGGTTACAACCACGGCCAAATGGCCGACCCCGCGCACCCGCTGCTGTTGAGGTTCGTCAAGGAAATCAGTTCCGTGAACCAATGACCAATCCCCGCAATGCGAGCAAGTAGGAGATGACCTGCGTGACATCGCTCGCATAGTTGAGTTCATCCACCGACTGATCAGCATCCTCGGTGGTAACCGCAACGCTCAATCTATCACGATGCGTCACTACCAGCAGACTGCGGCTTAATTCTCCGAGGCCACTTGCACTCATTCACGGCTTTGACGACGAATTTCGTGATAGGTCTTGGATTCTGAACACGTTGTTGTCAAAATTCAGTTCCCCGCCAGCTCCGCCTTTTTCAATCCCACCTTATCTGAACGAGGGTCGCAATGCCCTGTCGCTTAGTTATGCACCTCGCGATACTATTCGCACCTGCTTTGATTCTGGCTGAAGAAACGCCTTCGCAAGTCACGGCCGAGTCACCTCGTTTTGAAACTCACGTCCGTTTGATTTTGAAAACGCATTGCTTTCAATGTCATGGCGAAGAACAGGAAGTCAGCGGTGGGCTGGATCTGCGGTTGGTGCGACTGATGGCCACAGGTGGCGAATCCGGCACAGCAATCGTGGCAGGCAAGCCCGACGAGAGTCTGCTGATGCAACGGATTCAGGATGGAGAAATGCCGCCGGGCGAAGGCAAGCAACTTACCGCAGCCGACACAAAGTTGATTCACGATTGGATTGCTGCGGGCGCTAAAACTGTGCGAGCTGAACCGGAATCGCTGGATGATTCCATGCTGATTACGGAAGAAGAACGCAGCCACTGGTCGTTTCAACCGATTCATTCACCACCCGTCCCGGAAGTCACAGGCGAATCGAAAGTCAACAATCCGATTGATGCGTTTGTACTGGAAAAACTGGAATCTGGTGGATTTATTTTCAGCCCTACAGCGACACCGGCCACACGAATTCGTCGAGCCTACATGGACCTGCTTGGACTGCCACCAACGCCAGCAGCCGTTGAAGCTTTTGAAGCAGCATCCAGCAAAAATGCCACCAACAAAGATGCCACCGTCGCGTGGGCTCAGCTGATTAACGAATTGCTGCAGTCGCCGCACTACGGCGAACGCTGGGCTCGTCACTGGCTGGACATCGCCGGCTATTCAGACAGTGAAGGCTACACAGATGTCGACACAGAACGCGCACATGCGTGGCGATATCGCGACTACGTGATTCAATCATTCAACGAAGACAAGCCGTACGACACGTTCATCACAGAACAGCTTGCGGGCGACGAATTGATCACGTCACCAATCAACAACCTATCAACTGCCGACGCAAAACTACTTGCTGCAACAGGCTTCCTGCGGATGGCCCCCGACGGAACCGGAGACGCCGTGCCAGACAAAGCACTTGCTCAAAACGACACAGTCGCCGACACGTTGAAAATCGTATCATCATCGTTGATGGCCATGACAGTTGGGTGTGCTCAATGTCACGATCACCGATACGATCCAATTTCGCAGGCCGATTATTATCGCATGCGAGCGATCTTTGAACCGGCATTCGATTGTGAGCAATGGAAGACGCCCGCTCAGCGAAGAGTTTCACTTTACACGGACGCAGATCGTAAGCTTGCCGCCGAAGTCGAAGCGAATGCAAAGAAACTGGATGCCGAACACAAAGCGAAGCAAACAGAATACATTAATGCAACATTCGAAAAACAACTGGCGAAGCTGCCCGAAGATATCCACGAATTAGCTCGGTCGGCACATGCGACTACCGCAAAGCAACGTTCTGCTGAACAAACGGCAATTCTAAAGAAACATCCAAGCCTGAACGTCACTGCCGGTTCGTTATACCTGTACGACAAGAAAGCGGACGACGAACTAAAGAAGATGGCCGATGCGGCAAAAAAACTTCGAGGCACAAAGCCGAAGGAAAATTTTGTTCGGGCGTTATTGGAGACACCGGGGCGACTTCCCACGACGAAACTGTTCTATCGAGGCGACCATGAACAACCGAAGCAAGAGCTTTCTCCTGCCGGTTTGACGGTTGTTTCGCTAACAACCGATCTGCAACAGATTCCGTCCAATTCTGCTGATATGCCAAGCAGTGGACGGCGACTTGCATTTGCCAGACGACTCACCAATGCCAATCATCCTTTGACCGCTCGAGTCTTAGTGAATCGTGTCTGGCGGCATCACTTTGGTCGAGGTCTGGTAGAAACGCCCAGCGACTTTGGAATGCTGGGCCAGACGCCGACTCACCCCGAATTACTGGACTGGCTTGCGTCGGAATTCATCTCCAGTGGCTGGAGCATCAAGCACCTCCACCGCTTGATCCTGACATCAACAACCTGGCAACAATCCGTTCGCACCATTGAAAAACTGGAAGCCGCCGACCCGGACAACGAATTGTACGGTGGCTTCAGACTGATCAGACTGGATGCAGAAGTCGTTCGCGACAGCATGCTGGCGATTGCGGGCAAACTGAACACGAAAGCGTTCGGGCCACCTGTTCCCGTTATGGCAGATCAAGTTGGAAGAATTGTCGTTGGCAAAGAAAACCTGAACGCCGGACGACCAGGAGCCGTCATCGACCTAAAGGGCGAACAGTTTCGTCGCAGCATTTACATTCAGACTCGGCGAAGTCGACCATTATCTGTGCTGGACACCTTCGATCGCCCGGCCATGGCACCAAACTGCGACATGCGCCGACCATCAACCAATTCAACTCAATCGCTGCTGATGATGAACAGCGACCTTGTGATTGAATATTCCAGATATCTGGCCGAACGTCTGCAAACCGATTCGCCGGACAACACCGCTTTGCAAATTCAGAACGCGTGGAAGCTGATCTACAGCCGAAATGCCAATGAATCTGAAATCAGCATGGCAGAACACTTTCTACAACAGCAAACAGATGCGTTGGCTGCAACGACGGCATACAAGCCGGACGGAAAAACTCCGCCAAAGCGATCAGCTCCACAGGAAGCGATGGCGATTTTGTGTCAGATGCTGTTAAGTTCCAACGAGTTCCTCTATCTGGATTGACTGACATGACTGACCAACAATCCATACAACAATCGACTCGTCGACACTTCACGGCGTCGTCTGCCATGAGTGTCGGCAGCGTTGCGTTGGCGTGGCTGCTGAACCGCGAAGATGCGGCGGCGGAACTCAAGAAGCCAAACCTGCAGAAGACAACGTTTGACACAGCCCCCACAAGTCCAACATTGCAGCCGCAGGCAACGGCGATGATTTCTCTGTGGATGCAGGGCGGCCCCAGTCATCATGACATGTTCGACCCAAAACCAGAAATGGCAAAGTACGACGGCCAGCAGTTTCCGGGCGAAATTAAATATGACAATGCCGCTCAGGCCAGTTCCAAAGTGTTTGCATCGCCATGGAAGTTTCGCCCACGCGGCGAATGTGGAATGGAACTTTCGGAACTGATTCCTCACACTGCCACAATTGCCGACGACATCTGCCTGATTCGATCCATGAAGACTGGAGTCAACAATCATGGTCAGTCAATCCGAGCTTTACAGTCCGGTCGCACGGTTGAAGGGCGGCCTTCGCTGGGAAGCTGGCTAACCTACGGGCTCGGCTGCGACGCAGACAACCTTCCCGCGTTTCTGGCGTTAATCGATCCCGGACAACTGCCTGTTCTGGGCGTTGAAAACTGGTCGAACGGTTGGTTGCCGTCAATTTACCAGGGAACCGTTGTTCGCCCAACAGAACCGCGAATTCTGGATCTCACTCCGCCGCCGCACATGAAAGGTGCCATCCAAAAGCGGGCTCTGGAATTTCTGGAACAGCTCAACGCCAATCACATTTCAGCTCATTCCGGCAACACCGATCTGCAAGCCAGAATCGCAAGTTATCAGCTCGCCGCCAAAATGCAGACAGCTGCGACAGAAGCACTGGACATCAGCCAGGAAACCAAAGCGACTCAGGAAATGTACGGCATTCACGAGACAGTAACGGCTGATTACGGCAGTCGTTGCCTGATTGCTCGAAGACTGATTGAGCGAGGTGTCAGGTTTGTTCAGGTTTACACGGCGAATCAGCTTTGGGACAGTCACGGCAGTATTCTCAGCCGACTGCCGGCAGCCTGTCAGAAAGTGGACAAACCCTCTGCGGCGTTGGTGAAAGATTTGAAGCAGCGAGGCCTTTTGCATTCCACCGTTGTACACTGGGGCGGTGAAATGGGGCGTCTACCCGTTGTACAAAACGATGCCGGTCGAACAAAAATCGGTCGGGACCACAACACATACGGATTCAGCATGTGGGTGGCTGGTGGTGGTTTCAAGGCCGGACACGTTCACGGCAAGACGGACGAGTGGGGCCACAAAGCCATCGAAAATGTTGTCAACCATTTCGATTACCACGCAACATTGCTGCACCTGTTTGGACTCGACCACAAAGAACTAACGTTTCACCGCAGCAATAAAGATCAGACTCTGACCGACGGACAACCAGGCACCATCGTAAATGCGATATTGAGCTAGATCGTTAAATGAGCTGTTGACCCAAGAGATGGTCGCCTTTCGCGGCGGACGAATCTGGCGGCGGCGCGATGCACGCTCAATCGATGATCACTGCACCTTCCACTGTCCCCATAATTTCGGCGTGAGTTCGGCTTCGCTCGGGACGTCGGCGGTGATGGCGGTGGCTTTGTTGCTCCAGTAAACGCGTTGTGTCGTTTGTCCGTTCGAGCCCCGTAGCACGCCGATGTCGGCTCGGACGATGTCGCTGGTTTTGGGTGTCCAATGCAGCGTAGCCAGCGGGACGCTGATTTCGTAGTTGCCTGTTTTGTCGGTGGCGAAGGTGACTTGCGAAGTGATGTCTTCGACGACATCAATGCTGATCGTCCGCCAGGGACTGCTGAACGCAACGGGCTGTGTGGTACCGGGGACTTTGGAACGGTACAGCACGGCGCGTGGCTGACCTTTGACCACCGTCACCAGCAGACGCTGGTCGGTGCTGGTTTGCAACATAAGGTCGAGACAGCCTCCGGTTTTGAAGAGTGCGTTGGGTGTCTCGCCGCTGTTGTTGAGCAGGTCTTTTTCCGTCGTCCGCCAGGCGGCGAAGAGGCGGTTGCCGGCGATGCAGAGCGAGGCACTCACTTCGTACGGGCGTGAGTTGCTGTTGAAGTTGGCCTTTGTGCCGCGACGGTCGATCATGGCCCAGTCGGCGGTGGCAGGCCAGTCGTCAAGTCTGCCATCGACTGCCGGTGCGGCGGTACGCAGTGGCACGGACAGGATGCCGGTGCCGCGGGCTTTCTGCCGCGCGAGTTCGGCGCGGGAGAACCAGTCGCGGGCTTTGTCGAGATCGGCAGTGGAGACGGTGATGTTTTGATCGGGCAGGCGCTTCAGGGTGTCGAGCCCATCGACTCGCACGAGGCTGGTGCGGCCGCCATCAATGACGAAAACCTTGCCATCGGGTGTCTGCGTTATACTGGGCCAGAAGTTCTCGTCGTGCAGCGAGACCTCGGTGACGTCCATGTTGCGCGTGGCGACGGGGGCCGCCCAGTTCGGCCTCAGGCGGATGTCGTGAAACAAGGTGCTCACGAACAATCCGTCCGCGGTGAAGAGATACATGTTCCCCATGTTGCCATTGATGCCGAACATCGGCCCGGCGGGGCCGTTGATGAAATCGCCAAGCAAGCGCGTGTGGCCGACGACCATGCCGGGGCGATTGGGTACGGCGGCTTCATGGCTGGCGTGGAGGCCGGGCCACGGACTCGGGTAGCTCCAGCGCGGCTCGCCTTGGAACATCCCCCCGAGGCCGTGCGACGAGAATGGCGCGGTGGCGTTCGTCGAGATTGTCCAGTCGTCGCGGTGCAGCGTTTGATCGCCACCGCTGGAAGGTGGCCTGCCCCCTGCCGGTCCGAGACGCTGGGGCTTGAAGTCATAGTGTGGCACCCCCTGCACGTCGATGCTCGTGGGGCTGAATATGACTATGTCTTCACCTCGCCGCGAGACGATGAAATCGAGATCGCGGCTGACAGTGACGCCGCGTGCTTCGCCCTGAATCATCCGCAGTTCGGCAGGCTGCGGTTTGCGGTCGGTGTTCAGGTCCATCCAGAGGAAGGTGGCGTGCTTGTCTGGCTGTGGATTCTCCTCTTCGGGCTTCGAACCTGGGGGCCACACCGTACGGAACTCGGGTTGCTCACGAAGGAACTTCCACGCATGCGCATCACCGAGTGCGGCGACAAGTCGGGCTTCTTTGCCGGTGTCGAGCCAAATGAAAGCGACGTTGTCTCCTCCCGTAGGAGTGTGCGTGTAGCAACTGGTGAAGTACCGCCTACCCTGCCCGCGCGACGGATATAGCGGCCAGTCGGGCGAGAAGTGTCCGTAATGCGCATCGAGCAACGGATCGGGGCGTGCGAAGACCCGCTTCAGCGAATCGCTGCCGCCGTTCCAATCCAGCGCGAACTCGAGGCCTTTGTAAAAGAACACGTTCGCATCGCGCGAATCGAGCACACCGCCGCCGCCGTACTCGGTGGGACCGTAGAACGTTCGAACAAGCTTGCCCTCTGCCGACCATACGGAAACGCGGCGCGGGTAGTTGTCGTTTTCGGCGACCCACACACGTCCTTGCGAATCAATCGCAATGCCGTTCGGGTTGTTGATGTGCTGCGGATCGTATTCGCCAACAGTCGGTGCTCCGGATTTGCCAATCGTTGTGATGAGCTTACCGGCGGAGGTGAAGACTTTGACCTGATGCGAGTTGCCGCGATCACTGATGAAATACTGGCCTGCGTGGCCAATGGCGATGTGTCTTGGGTCTTCGAGGTCCTGCGTGATGATCGTTTCGGCTGTGGTCGCCCTGGCCGATGCGTAGGCAAGCAGTTGATTGCCGCTGAGCACCAGCATGCGGCCCCTGCCATCAAAGGTGACGCCGCGCGGGCTGTTCACGGCGAGACGACCAGTGAGCGAGCCGGACTTGGCATCGACGAAGAGCAGTTCGTTTTGTCGCAGCATCGAACAGGCAAGGAGGCCATCATGCACCGCGAGTCCGCTCAGCACGAACTGGCGATCTCCGCCTTCGAAACCTTCGATGAGCGCCGGCCTGGGGTCCGTGGGTTTCTTCGGGCGAGGGTCATCTCCGAGTTGAGTTTTGAAGATGGGCTGGTCGCCGATGTTTTTGGTTTTCGCCGTGAGACGCAGTTCGCCTTCCCACACGGAGCCAACGTAGCACAGGTGATCCGCGTTGGCATTGGTGCTAGAATCGACGGCCAGAGTCGGCGCGCCGGTCCAATGACCGCCGACCCAATGTTGACCGCCGACCTTAGTGCCGTCGTCTCGCAACCACTGCAATCCATGCCCACCCTCGGCGACATAGCAGCCCATGAAGATGAGCGGCTGCCCGTCTGCCGTGCGGCTGCCAGGCACGAAAGCCATGCTCGTCGGCGGCGTGTGCGTGGTAAGCCAGCATCCGGTGTTATCGGCAGTCGTCCACGCGGGCTTACCAGCGTTGTAGATGCTGAACTCGTAGTGCAGGCTCAGCGGCTTCCGCCACAGGCCGCGCACTGTGTATTCGCCGGGTGCGACGGGCCGCGACGGGATGTGATAGACACCATGCTTCGCCGCTTCGGGATCGCGGAGCAGATCATCGCTGCCATCCCACCACGCGATGTTTTCGCCAGCAGGGAAAGGCGTTTCGCTCACCAGATTGCGAACTCGACGCCCCGCTTTATCGTCAATAACGAGCGTCACAAGTCCCGCTTCGGGCAACGTGAACTTCACAGGAATCGGCGGCGGCTCCTCGTTTGTTTTCGGCAATATGAGACTCGTCAGCGTGGCTTCGCGCAACGGCACGAGGGCCATGAGTTCACCGAGCCACACACGGCGTCCTTCTTTGAACTTGCCGTCCAAGTGGGAATGTCCGCCGATGGATGGTGCGGTTATGCGGAGACGCAAGGCCCGCGTGCTCACTTCGCGATCCAACGGAACCCAGTTCGGCCCGAGTTGAGATGGATACCAGGTTTGCAAGTCGCTCCCGCTGCCAACACGAACCCACGATGCTTCGGGGGCTTCACGCACGTTGGCGTCGTCGGCCCCCGTGAAGGCGTCAATCTTACATGCCGCAAAGCCCGCCCATAACAGGCAGACGCCCCTGAGCTTCACCGGCTTTGGCCATGTGAGCGTGACGATTTCGGGATGCTCGGCGGACACCGGCAGCGGCGCGCCGTCTTCCGCGTTCTCCCAGGCCTGCCATGTGCGGTTGTGCGATTCATCGACGAGCTTCATCGAAACATCATCCCGGGCTCGCGACTGCACCAACGCCTGAGGTGCGACATTGCCCAGGCGATCTGGCAGCAGCCAGACACCTGCAAGCTGAATCGCTGACTCGCGATCGCCAGCAGCTGGCGTGTGGCTGAAACGCAGCGCCCGAGTCGATGTCCCCGGAGGCAACACCCAAAGTCCGTAGTCGCCGGCTGCGATCTCCGCGGTCGACTCCGCGCCGTTGACCAAACGCTGCGCTGGCAGCCACTGAGAATCATCCGCCAGATCGCCCGGATAAGCCGCGTTCGTCTTCAGCACACTCAGCGAACCACCACCACCCACCAACACACTGCCTACCGGCAGCGTCTGCGTAAAGCCGATGCGCAGATGCCGCACACCTGCCTCCCGCCCTGCTCCATACGTGGTGCCCTTCCAGTGCGGCTTCGATTGCTGGCACCACACGACCGCCTTGGGGCCGAGCCTAACGGTTTCGGCATCACCCTGGACCAGGGATTCCGGCGTGCTGCCGATGCGCTCCGCAAAAGTCGTCGGATCAAGCAGCGAGACGTCGAGCGGAGGGAACGGATCGGCGGCGTGCAGCGGGGTGAACGTTGCGAGAAAGAAGGCGGTCAGGAATGTGTGTTTCATGTTCGTCGTTCTTAGTTTGTAGTTTCGGATTCTCGGCGTCTCGTTGAACAACAAAGAACCAGGAACGATGAAGCGTCAATATTTCGGGAAGATGTCCGGTGTTGGAAAACGGTCTTCGTGGCTGCCATCGCCCAGAAATTCTTCTCGAGGCACGTCTACCTGAGGCCAGCTTGCGGGGCTGACACGGACGACTCTGCCGGGGCGGATGCCTTCGATGATCAAGTCGGTCTCAAAACGGATCTGAATGCCACTGCTTCCCAAAGGCACTTCGCCGGTCGACTTGATGACGTCGATGATGGGGCCTTTGGATGCCATGTGCGCAGGACCATAATTTCCGCCCAGGTGCTTTAACGTGTTTTCGGAAGCATTCATCGTGGCCGAGACATCCTTCTTGAAATCGGCGTATAGCGAATCATCCATACCGCCAAACAACGTCACGGTCACGGTGGCGCGACCGAACTTGCCATACTCAACAGCATCAACCCATGCAGGCATCCAACGGCTGCGAATGAAAGCCTTGTGCGTCTCAGCCTGATGGTGAGCAGCACGGTCGATTGCTGTGCCATCCAGCCAAATATCTGAGACATGAAACCGAGTGAACACACCGTTTGGCGTGGGCTTCCAGGTAATTCCGAGTAATACCTCCTGGCCATCAAGCGATTTCTTTCCTTCGGCGGGCCAGATACCTTCGGCGATGAGATCCTCAATCCCGAGGCACTCGCGACCGCGCCAGATGCGAGTGGCAGCATCGAACGTAAGTTCCTCTTCGCTGTCCTTTCCGTTTCCGTCTTGGTTCGGTTCGCGGCTGGCGATGATCATCCCTGCGTTGTTCTTGATATCCAATTCATTCAGCTTCCAGCCCAGTCCTTCGCGAAGGCAGTGACTGGGCTCGTCTTCGAGTAGCAGAACGTGGTTTTCGGCAGGGAAGATACCCGCGCCGCGGTTGTGGTTCGCGTCTTTCGTCTTACTGTCGATTGGCAATACGGGCACGGCAGAAATCGTTGGGTCCGGCGGAAGAAACGCCCGAACGTGCAGCACGGTACCGAGCGGGATGTCTCGAAGATCCGCCGGAGCTCCGTGATAGCGAACGATACCATACGGCAGCATAGCAAAGGGGTGAGGATCGTTGCGGAAAAACATTCCCGCTCCTTCCACACGGATGCTGCCGCGGCGGTTGGCATGATCCACGAACACCAGTTCGCCACGATAAGAGTGCGCCTTTTCCAGAGGCGGAAATTTTCCAATCTGGGGACGGAACGGCTCATCGTCGGCGTTTGCGGTGCTTGCGAGCAGCGACAATACCACCAGCAACAGCGGGGACAGAATTCTTATATCCATTGATTTAGTCCTCAAACTGATTTCTCCAATAAACATTCAATGCGGTCGCGGCCCTTTGTTTTGCGTACTGACACCTTTTGCATTTTTCACTCTCCATTACTCAATAATCATTTATCCGAAGCGGTCCAAACCAAAGCGCAGAGAACAATGATTATTGAGTAATGCAAACTGCAAAATGATCGAAGACCCGCGTCTACCGTAGTTTATAAATCGATCACCTTGTTGCTATCACCGAACGCGTCAGTCTCTACACCCATGCGCTGAGCCATCAGAAGCAAAAGGTTGCTCATGTGGGCGTCCGGGTTTGCGGGGCGACTGCAAAGCGAATAGTGTTCACCTGGCTTATCAAGCTGGTATCCACTGAAGTGCCCCTGATTGAAGTCGAGATGGCTGCCGTGCTTCAGGCCGAGGTCTGAACCACCGGCAAGCACCAGCGGAAGGTTGGCGTTGCCATGACTGTGGCCGTAGGACATCCCGCTGCCGAAGAGTGCCATCGTGGAGCCCAACAGCGGCTGGCCGTTGACATCCTTTGTCTCCGAGAGTCGCGACAGGAAATAGCTAAACTGCTCGATAGCGAAGGTGTCGTAATTGGTGAGTTTTTCCATGTAACCAACATCGCCGCCGTGATGACTGAGCTGATGGCGCGATTCTGTGATGCCGATTTCCGGAATGGCAAAGGCGTCGCCTTCACCTCCCAGACTGAACGTGGCCACGCGTGTGACATCCGTCTGAAAGGCGAGCACCATAAGATCATAGACCGTGCGGAAATAGTCACCCGCCATGGTGGCGGCGATGTCGCGGTCGGTGCGTTTTCGGTCGGCGTCGGAGATGGCGGGCAGCGGCGTGTCGAGCCAGGCATCAGCTCGCCGCGTGCGAATCTCCGCTTCACGAACCGAAGTGAGGTATTGGTCAAGGCGTCCTTTGTCGGCAGCTCCCATTTTCTGCTCAAGTCGGCTTACTTCCGCAAGGTTGTCATCAAGGACGCTGGCTTTGCGGCGCAACGCTCTTCGCTGAGCTGCGATGCCGCCTTTCGGTTCCTCAAACAGCGACGCGAAGATTTCACTGCAACGACGCAACGCCGGAAGCTGCACTCCATCCGCAGTCCAGGCAAGAGAACCCTGCGTGAGCGCGATCTCCATCGAAGGGTATCGAGTATGCTGCGCAGTAACTTGCGCCATCTGCTGGTCGACGGAGATCGTATTACGTTCTGAAGGGCCGATTTTTCCGCCGGTCAGCCAGACTGAGATACAGTTGTGGTGATGACTGATCGCTCCCGGATGATGCAGACCACTGATCGGCGTGATGACATCGCGATGCTTCTCTAGTGGCTTGAGCGACCTGGAGAACTCATAGTCTTTGCCCGGCTTCGTGATCTGATAGTTCAGCGAATGAACGCCGTTGGCGAGGTAGATGAAGGCGCTGCGCCGAGGCGCGGCGGACTGTTGTTCGGCCGCATTAAGTGGGATCATGCATTCCAGCATGGGCAGCGAGATGCAGGTGCCCAGCGCTCGCAGCGCATGTCGGCGTTTGATGAGCCAGGATTGGGAGAGATAATTGGCCATCGTGTTTTCCTTTAGAAAGTGGGGCAGGCTTCTAACCTGCCGTATGCGTTGTGGGTTTTACACTTCTTATGACATCATGGCAGGTTACAAACCTGCCCCACGCTGTTTGATCACCGCTTCCTCATCAATTCCGACACCGCCACGGCGCGCACGATATCCTTGACTCGGTAATCGTTCTTCTTCGCTTCTTCTGCAATCGCCTCGATGTCTTCCCGATCATCCACCGTAAGCACTCGGCGTAGAGCGTAGGTACAGAGTTGTTCGATGAAGGCTCGCGCGACCTTGTCACGGTCTTCAAGCAACAGCTGTTTGAATTGGACAGAACCGGTAAACGAACGACCGTCGGGCATCACGCCGGAAGCATCCACCAACGGATCTTCACCGACGCCTGTTGGAACCTGTTCGCGCGTACGCCACTGGCCGATGGCATCGTACTGATCAAAGGCCAGCCCCAGTGGATCGATGTTGCGATGGCAGGCCGCACAACTTGCATTCTTAGCGTGTGCTTCGATTCGGTGGCGGATGGTGATCTTAGTGCCCGTGGGCGGAATGGGCTCAATCGGATCAACATTGGCCGGTGGCGACGGCGGTGTCTTGTTGAAGATCGCTTCGCTGAGCCAGACACCGCGGTGCACAGGACGGTGGCGCGTTCCGTCGGAGGTCAACCCAAGTACCGCGCCCATCGTCAGCAGACCGCCGCGATGATCCTCGGGCTTAAGCGAGACTCGCTGAAAGCCGTCGGTCTTCAGTTCCGGCAATCCGTAGAAATCGCAGAGCCGGGCGTTGGCCATCGTCCAGTCGGAATCAAGGAAGCTGTCAATGGGCAGGTTCTTCGCAAACATCTCGCGGAAATATTCGACCGGTTCGGCGCGCATGCTCGTCTGCAGCCAGTCGTCGTATCCGGGGTAGAGTTTTTTGTCCGGTGGGAACATGCCTACTCGGTGCAGTTGCAGCCACTGCCGCGAGAAGTCATCGATGAAGCGATTAGTGCGGCGGTCCGTCAGAAGCCGATCCACTTCTTGCTTCAGGCCCTCGCCGTTCAGTTTGCCGCCTGTGGCCGCGGCAAAGAGGCCATCGTCGGGCATCGAACTCCAGAGGAAGTACGAGAGCCGCGAAGCGAGTTCCCAGTCTGCGAGCCGTTCGCGAGGCAACGGATCACCCTCGACGAGATAGATGAAGTTTCGGGACGTCAGCACACCCTGCACCGCGATCCGATAAGCATCGGCCATCTTTTCACCAGCCTCGAGTTCGTCGCTGAAAGATTGAAGATAACCCTGCAGTTCTTCCGCCTTCACCGGTCTCCGCCAGGCGCGTTCGGCGAAGCGTTGCAAATGTTCCGCAACCACTTCAGGAGTTGCGTCGTCGGGCGGCAGCACGTCGTTGCGCCGGGATTTTTCTTCTTCCGTGACCAGCGGCCCTTCCCATTCGATCCAATCGAGGATCACTGTTGAGAAGATGCCGTTTCCTTTATCATCAAACATCTGCGGAGCGTTGGGGTTCAGCAAAGAAGTCTCGCTGCTGTGAGTAAAAATATACGACCTTGTGGTGAGCGCATTGCGGAAGGCCGCGCCGGCTCTTCTGTCCACAACATCAGTGGCAACCACACAAAAATGCAGCGACGCCGGCATCTCAAGAAACACCTCAAACTCATAAACCTGCGGACTGTCCTCCGCTGCCGTGATGTCGAATTCGATGAGCCCATCCACGGTCTCCTCACCGGTCTGCACGCCGATACTCAAATGTGCCGGTTGGCCGCCAGGCGGACGGATTCCGCTGGCTTGAAGACGCATACGATACAGTCCGCTGTGTTCCGGGCCCGTCTTTCCAAACCAGTTCGAGGACAGCGCGTTCTGCACTCGACCAGGAAACAGCAGGTAACGCAATGGTCGCTTGATGCCGAACCGGTCCAGCGCCACCTGCTGGTCCTTCCCGCCGCCATAACGCAAATCGGCGGCAGTTTTACTGACCTTGCGAGCTTCAGCGGACGTGGCAGGAAAAGCGCGGTCCAGCACGATGTCTGCCGCACGGTAATAGCGGTCGACATGCGACGGCGAGAGTGAAAGCTGCGACCCGATGCGTTCAAAACCGTGCCACAGCGTGTCTTCGTTTAGCTCGCCCGGCTTGGCCGGATCGTAGCGAACTCCAAGCAGGTCATAGACCGTGTTCTGATACTCCTTGCGACTAAGCCGGTAATGCGCCACCGCGGGCCGCGCTGCCATGCGCGCGGCTCGACCATCTTTTAGTCGTGAATCCAAATTCATCACAAACGCTGCAATCTCGTCCTGAGTCGGTTGCCGTTCATCCTTCGGAGGCATCTCGCCGCTGTTAATCTTATCAAGCGCCTCCGCCCAGTGATGGCTGTCCACGCCCGCCTTGAAATCCCGCGAAAGCTGGTCGATCCGAATATCCCCCTCTTCCTTCTGAGGACCATGACAGCGAACGCAGTGCTTCGCTAGAAATGCCTCAAACGGTTCATCCGCACAGACGGCACCGGCGAAGCTGACACTAAGAATAAACACAAAGCCGCAACGCAATAAGTCTCGAACGTGGAGCAGGTTCGTTGTCAGTATCATTACGCAATGATCTCCTTCAGAAACATTCTCGTCGCAAACGACTTCATCAAGGTAGTTGAAGTCGACGCCGGTGTCATTGCGCAAATCTTCTAAATCGCTCCTCATTATATTTTGAGAGGTGCATTAGCTGGACAGAGCCAGGTTTGCTGGAACGTCAGTTTTCTGCCAACCACATCAGCCGCAGGGCGTTAGCCCCGGTTTCGGTGAATCAGGGAAGAAACCGAGCCTAATGCCTTGCGGCTTATCGAGACTTGGCGCTATCCAGCTGGAAAGGAAGGAAGGCCTGGCCTTCGATTTCCAGCAGCAGACGTCAGTATTGAACTTTCAAGTTCCAACTGCGGCGCCCCGCTGGCTCTGAATTAACTGGCAGAAATGCGCGTATCTCTCGGCGATTTCGCATCGCACAGTTTCGAGCAACTGCTATTTATGTTGATGCATGAACACATCGTTTGAGTACAATCTGCACAGACGATCTGCGATTATGGAGACTGATCACCCCATAGTTTTGGCATCAGGTTGTGAATCTGAATATCGTGTGACTGCAGCTCTTTGCGGTCGAATGGGAAGAAGTCGTTCCGGCCGAAATAGGCTTCCGTGGATTCTGCGAAATACTCTTTATGATTGGACAAGGCATAGGCTTTGTCGATCACAGTCGTGCGGCCATTGAAACGCTGAACCGCATTGTAGCCGCCCGAATCTTTGGCGACTTCGAATGCGGCAATAACATCGGGCTGGTCAAAACCCAGAACACGGTCGTGATACGCATGAGCAAGTTCATGCAGCATCAGGTAGGGCATCCGACGATCTTCAAAAGCGAAATTCGCTACGGTTGTAATTTCAACACATTTCGCCATATCAGGATTTCGCCCATTATCCTTCAACCATCCGGCGCCTGGATGATATTCCGCCGTTGGCCGCACTGCTTCGTAGGGCGGATTAATCCAGATCGGCACCTTTCGCAATTCCAACAACGCGTTTCGGGGGACAACGTCAACAACACTTTTTAATTGTTGAGCCAACAGACTCAACATCGTTTTAGTTTTTTGTTGCTCGTCCTGCCAAAGCTGATCGTGCAGGTTAACGGTCCACCCCAACACTTCGAACGTGGCGTATGTCGGCAATGCAAAACGAGGATCGCCTGACTGCCGCAATTCTGCTGTCAGTTGCAACGACAGCTTTTGCCGAACATCAACGTACTTGCCGTCGTTAACCACGTTGACCAGTTGTGCGGAGTCTTGCTTCAAATCGTAAAGCTCTTCAGCAGGCACAACGCCGAACGCCAATTCAGCAAGCTGCTGACCACGGCCTCCACGGTCAGCATGATTCAACATCCACTGTTTGGTCGGCGATGGATCGACGTCGAAAGAAAACGCAGCTTGATCCGTCGGCCATGAGTTCAACGAAAAGTCGTAGTCTGGCAAACGATCTTTGACCTTGCCGGTAGCCCAGCTTTCGGGGGCGAAGTTGCGTATATACAAAAAGTCGCTCGTCCGAATGGCTCTGGCAGGCCGGCGATACACATGCCGCTCACGCCCCAGCAGCACATGATCACGATTTGCAACAATCGTTTCCGAGTGATCGGGCAATAGCTTTGCAAGCAGCGAACGCCCTGTCATTTCAGCAGGTATAGCGTTACCAGTTGCCTGTAGAAACGTGGGAGCCAGATCCGTCAGGCTGACGAAGTCGTCGATAACGGTCCCACGTTTAAATCGGCTTCCCCAGCGAATGGCCAGCGGCACTCGAGTTCCAGTGTCGTAAAGCGTTGCTTTGCAGCGAGGAAACGGCATGCCATTGTCACTGGTCATCACAACGATTGTGTTTTCCAACTGACGTTCAGATTCCAACTTTGCGAGAATTTCACCTGCCAGACGATCCAGCTTTTCAACTCGCAAATAGTAATCACCCAGATCCGTGCGGATGGTTTCGTTGTCAGGCAAACATTTCGGAACCGTAATTTTCTGCACATCGATTCGCCCCTTGACACTGGCCTGCCAATCATAGGGTCGATGCGGTTCGCCCGCCCCGTACCAAAAGCAGAAGGGCTTCGCGGAATCTCGACGGTCCATGAACTCTGAAAAGCCGTCAACCTGGGGTCCGAACGGATCGCGGTTCCGATAGGCATGCTTGCTGGGAGCAGCCCCCTTCCTGCAAAAGCCCGTAGTATATCCAGACGCGGCCAGCGACTCCGAATAGACTGGCACACCTTCCGCCAACGATCCGCCCAAACTATCCGCATCACCAAGCCGCCAGTGATGTTGACCCGTAGCAATTGCAAAGCGAGACGACGTGCAGGATGGAGCAGACACAAAAGCGTTTGTAAACAAAACACCTTCTTCAGCAATGCGATCGAAATTGGGAGTCTTCACAACGGAATCACCCAAAACCCCTGCATGCGGCCACGACCAATCGTCGCCCATGATCACAACAATGTTGGGGCTACTCTGATTTGCCCCACCTTGCCCTATGTTGTGCGCAACGCCATGAGGCACCGCACAGCAACAAGTCGCGAATTCGATTAACACAACCAACAGCGCAGTCACAGAACGGATCGCCAACAGTGCTTTAGTAATATAGATCACCGGATTTTGCTTCCGTAAAAAACTGCGGGATAAACTGCCTGCGATACGCTGAAATCACATCCGCGAAAATGGCATGGCGGCCAGCATCCCAAAACCTCGTCAAACGTAGATTTTACCAAATCAGCACAATCGACAAGCTCTCTCGCGTCTGCTCATTCCGGACTGCCCAACGCTTCCGGTCAAAAAATTGACGAACGAGAGTTATGCCTGGCCGATTATATCAGACCGATTTCCGATACTAATCGTATCAGTCGCAGCAAATGCTGGCACGTGCGTGCGCAAATCTGGCTGTAAGTTAGCTGGTGCTGTCCATGCAGCGAAACCTGCAACCTCATTCCCTTGGCGAGTTGGAATGATCGTCTCAGTTAAGCTGTGGAATATCAAAGCAAAAGAACGGAATCTTTCTGATGCACAAACGCAACATGATGTTTCTATTGGCAATTTCTGCCCCATTCTGTGCGGCGGCAAGTGCTTCTGAAGGCTGGCATCGCACATTCGAAGAAGCTCAGGAAGCAGCGAACAGCGCAAACGTGCCGTTGCTGATTCATTTTCACGCTTCGTGGTGTGGCCCCTGCCGACAAATGGAACAGCAGGTCCTTTCCAAGCCCGACGTCCAGCAGCAGTTAAGCAATGGAATTGCTGCGGTTGAAGTCGATGTCGCACAGCGACCAGATTTAGCGCAACAATTCGGCGCAACAACTGTTCCGCGAGACGTAGCCGTCATACCAGGACAAGCCCCCAAGACGCTGAACGTAGGGTTCAAATCCCATGCAGCATATCTAAGTCTGCTGCAAAACGTTTCACTGGAAGGATCGCAGATCCCACGAATCGTTCATCAGAAGGAGTCAGCTCCTAAAGCGACACCAGCCCCAGTTGTTGAAGAGCCACTGATCGGCCTGGAAGGCTTTTGCCCTGTGAGATTGCTGAAGGACCGTGAATGGATTTCCGGCAATCAGGACTTAGCCGAAGACTACCAGGGAGTGACCTACTTCTTAAGCAGCGAAGAAGCACGTGAAGAGTTTCTTACCAACCCCAAACTCTATTCACCTCAAAACCTGGGATGCGATCCTGTTGTTCTTTACGAACGACAGAAAGCGATTACCGGAAAAATCAAATACGGAGCGTTCTTCGACAGCCAGCTGTATTTGTTTAACACGATGGAAAACAGAAAGGTCTTCAAAGACAATCCTTTGAAGTTCGTACGCATCCAACATGCGGTAAAGATTGATGAACTTGCCGGTCAGCGATACAACTAAGTGGTCGAATTGGCTACAGCGCAAAATGCATCCATTCAGGCAGAACAATCGATTCAATTGATGCAGTCGAAAGCAAACTTAAGACTGGTTCATTCAAAAAGATCGGTTTACGACCAGTTTCGTAGCCTGCTGAAAGTTGATCGACCTCGAACCCAGGGAAGTAATTTGACGCAGTGATGCTTTTTCATGTGATGGCTACATCCAACGCTGTCAAATTCCGTACTTGCTGAATTCAACCTCAACGACGCCAACCATTTGATGCAAATTCAGCCATCGCTGCGACTTCTTCGAATCGGATAAACAGCCAATTCGACACCTGCGAATTGACTATCCTCCAAAGCAAAAACTTCGCCAGCACAGTCGAAAATTCGACTATGGCGATTTCGGTGGCAAGCGACTGAGGCCTTCAAGCTAAAGTAGCCGCAGACCGGTTTTGACGAATCAAAATCACGATTGAGATCCAAATCTGCCGTCAGATTGCAAAAAATATAGAATTCCCCGTAAATTGTGGGGGTAGAAGTTTCAGAGATCGATTGACACAGCGAACTGTTGAGTTAATACTAGCTTGGTTGAGTCGGAAACTGTCGTGTCTGACGTCTGACTCAAACATCAGTAAGTCTTCGCGTATTTCTCAGGAACTCGCTTTAGGCAGTTCCGACAGCTGACGAAGTCCCCCTCAGGCTTTCCGGTGCCTTGATCCCGGTTGTGTTGCCAGGCTTATGTTATGTCTGCACCACGTTCTCGGGTGAACTTACCATCAGATTGTTTTCAGGGATGCGATTGCTTCCCGGTTCGGTTAACCCCGTTTCGGATCTCGGATCAATTTTCCCGAGCGGCAACAGTCCCAAAGTTATCCCGTGAAGGGTTCGCATTTCACAGCCTTTTGGGGCTCGCTGGTTAAACCAATTGCGGACTTAACGGCATTCGATTTGTAGCAGAGTTGCGTTGTTACATGGTCGATTTCCGCTGTTAGTCCAACCCAGTCCACGCATGCGTCGGGCGGATTTCTTCGAAGTCAACGCCCTTTTAATAGACGCAGTAAATCCGTATTTGGAATTCAGGATTTCCTATGCCATCAAGCAGTTCTAGTGCCGAAGAAACAAAGCCAAAAGCTCGCCGTAAGACAAAAGCAGCTTCATCAACGAAGAAGAAATCTGCCAAGTCCACAACAAAAAAAACGAGCGATGCGCCGGAACTGTTCAGCGATGACGATTTTGGTGACGGTGTAGATTCCACCACTGAAGAGACAAAGCCCAGAAAACGCGTTGCCAAAAAGAAGGCAACAAGAAAAAAGGCGACACTGAAAAAAGAAGCCTCATCTGGTGATGAGTATCAGGAACGAGCTGCATCAGAGTCCGTTCGCGATGATACAGCATCGGTACTGCAGGAAGCTCGATCAGCTCGTTTCGAAGACGACATGCTTTCCGACATTGGCGACTACTTCAGTGCTTCCGTCGAAGACTTCAGCGACGACCAACGCCCCGCAAGAACTTCAGAACGTGGTGAGCGCGGCGAACGAGCGAGCACCGCAGGTGGCGAAGGTACAACAGGCGAAGATGGCGAACGCCCACGTCGAAGAAGACGCCGACGTCGTCGCGGCAGCAAGCCTGAAGGCCGCACCGGCGGAAACGAATCACAAAACACAAGCAACGCAAATACTGCTGCCCCGCGACAAGGCGGAAACTCAGGCCAGCCCAGGGGCGGTTCGCAAAACAGTCGCGGCGATAACCGTGGCGGTGGACGCCAGCCGGACCGTGGTGGACGAGGCGGAAATCGCGGCGGCGGCGGTGGTGGACGGCAACCAGATCGAGGTGGTGATCGAGGTGGCCGCGGACGCGGTGCTCAGGCTCCTCGTCGCGGGCGTGCAATCCAGCCCAGCGGAGAACCAATCGAAGGAACCTTCGAAGGAATTCTGGAACTGCACCCGAAAGGATATGGCTTCCTTCGCGACCCCAAAAAGAATTACGCGGCGGAGGATTCAAATCCGTTTGTATCCAGCTCAGTGGTCGAAAAATACAACCTTCGCGAAGGCGTAATGGTTAAGGGCGAGGTGGGTCCTGGCACCCGCAATCAGGGACCCCGACTTCAGGAAGTCGAATTGATTGATGGCTATACGCTGGAAGAATACGAAAAAGTTAAACACTTCGACGACCTGACGCCCATCAATCCGTTTGAGCAAATCAAGCTGGAAATCGGACCTCGTCCGGTCACGATGCGAGTCATGGATCTGTTGTGCCCAATCGGCAAGGGCCAACGTGCACTGCTGGTCGCTCCACCTAGAACCGGCAAGACCATGCTGCTTCAGGACATCGCGAATTCGGTAAGCATTAACCATCCGGAAATTCACCTGATGGTACTGCTGATTGACGAACGTCCTGAAGAAGTCACGGAAATGAGCCGCAGCGTGAAGGGCGAAGTGATCGCCTCTTCACTGGACAACGACGTCGAAAGCCACGTCCGTATTGCTCAGCTGATTATCGAACGCGGCAAGCGACTGGCAGAAGAAGGTCAGGACGTATTCATCCTGTTGGACAGTATTACTCGGCTTGCAAGAGCGTTCAACAAGTGGGTGAACCCATCCGGACGAACGGGGCGTGGCGGCCTGGACATTCGAGCACTGGACGTTCCGAAAAAACTGTTCGGAACCGCCCGTCGTTTCGACGAAGGTGGCTCACTGACAGTCTGCGGCACTGCCCTGATTGACACCAACAACGGTATGGACGAAGCCATTTTCCAGGAGTTCAAGGGAACTGGAAACATGGAAATGGTTCTCAGCAGAGAACTGGCTGACCGTCGAATCTGGCCATCGATCGACATTACTCGATCAGGCACCCGTCGTGAAGAAAAGATTCTGGCACCGGAAATCCTGGACGGCGTCACAATGCTGCGAAGAAGCCTGATCAGCCTGACTCCCGTAGACGCGATGGAACAGCTCACCAAGACGCTACTGAAATTCGAAGACAACAAAGAGTTCCTGTCTCGAATCCAGGCGGTTCTGTAAGCTCAGAACCAGGCTTGAATCAATCGTAATTGAAGCTGAAATAAGAAGGCCGTCGAGGTAATCTCGACGGCCTTTTTTTGTTTGCACCAGGCGTGTCTCACTTTAGTAACAAACGCCCTCAGTTACTCAACGATTTCCCACAGATCGTCGTCATGGTTGCTTTTCGGAAGAGGCGGCGGCGCGGTTTTCCCTGACACTCTGCGACCGGCTGATTTCGACTTACGTTCCGAGGACCGAGCCGCACTCGGCGTCTCACGCACTCCCGCTTTGCGACATGCGGGACAAATTCCGTTGCGATCGACAGGCTCCGCACAACGGTTGCACAAGCGAATCGGCTGCACGTCAGCGTGATACTCAATCACCGAAAGCGACTCCAACTTCTCACTAACGATCGCCCACTCCTCGCTTAAACTGCGATCTACAGGTTCCGGTTCATCCTGACGCTGTGTAACAGCAGTAACGTCGCGCGACTTGCCGCGAGTTTGGGATTCAGATTTTGGGGGAGACGCCGAGGCCAAAGGCTTACTCTTCGTTTCCGGCGGTTTCTTTCGAGCAGGCTGTTGGATAGGCAATTCCTGACTTCCGAGCTGCAATTGTGGAGCAAGGTTTTCGTGCCGGATAATTTCAACTTCGGCGCCCAAACCGCTTTTCAGTTCCTTCGCCGAAACATGAACTCGCGCCTGTCGGTCATAGCTGATGGTGACCGCAACTTCGCTACCTTCGGGAAGATCAGGAGGCAGATCGGTAATCAAACAATCACCTAAAAACGTGGGCGGCTTCCCCGGCCCTGCTCCGCTTTCAACAATTCGAACGTGCACTTTGGTTTGACGATCAACAACTGTTCCAAACACATGTGTTTTTGACGCAGGCAGTGGAGTGTTCGGAGGAATTAAATAGTGCGGCACCCGATGTTCTGATTCAGAATCACGCACCAGAATACCGAGACTTCGAGCACTCACGCTTTGCTGCTTGACCTCCTGCAAACGGGCAGACGCCTTGCTGTCAAAAATTGTCCGAGTGTAATTTTGATTGGTAAGCAGCATGCCGGCGTAGTAAGCGGCACCATGAGCAATCGACTGATCAGGTGACAGTGAAGAATTCAAGGTTCGGCCACTTAGCTTTTTCAGGCTTTCACGAACCATAGGCATTCTGGAAGCGCCACCCGTTGTCAACACAACGTCGATATGCGCCCAGCCAAACTTCTTATCTGCCAGAATTCGACGCGTGATCGCATCGGACCGTGTAAGCAATCGCTTACTCATCGCTTCAAACTCTTCCTGCTCAACCTGATAAGTTCGGCGATTGCCAGCATGTTGCACAGTCACGGCAGCTCGCGGACGCACCGACAAACTGCGTTTCGCCTGTTCTGCTTCAAGAGCTAAAAACTGGTGGCTTTCCGGGTCTGTCCGAGGATCATCTCTGAAATCTTCGATGAATTTTTCGGCAGCGATATCAACGATAACCTGCGTCCAATCGAGCCCCCCCAATTCAAGGTCGCCGTCGGAGGCAACAACACGGACCTCGTTGCTGGCATACTTTACAATGGCCAGGTCCAGCGTACCGCCTCCCAGATCGTAGATCAGAAGTTGCTGGTCAACAGCCAACTCAGTAAAAGCCAGCCCCTCGTTACCGAGAACGTGACACAACGCAGCAGCAACCGGCTCGTTAATGACTTCGACTCGTTCCAGCCCGGCAGCCAACCCGGCCTTGATCGTCTCAGATCGCTGAGCATCACTGAACTGCGCCGGAACGGTAATCACAGCGTCTGTGATTTCGCCGATTTGATCCTGAGCAGCGGCGATCAGCTTTCGCAGGATTAACCCGGAAATATAAACCGGCGTGTAGCGTCGACCATCGATCTCCCAGGACTTCGCAGAATGCCCCATGAAGCGTTTCGCGTTTTGCACGACGCGTGACGGACGAGAAATCGCATTCCTTAGCGCCTCAGTTCCAACCACGGGACCGTCGTCGTCAAAGAACACAACGGATGGAGTGGAAAGTTCACCTTCCTGATTTGGAATGGTGTTAGGGTGACCATGTTCGTTCAGCCATGCAATACACGAATAGGTCGTTCCAAGGTCGATGCCGACTGCCTGAGTTTTTTTCATCAAATCACACTCGCCCAACAAGGGCTTCGCCCTTGACCCAGTGGCGTGGCACGCAGAAACACGTGGAACGCTCGAATCGCCGAGCCGCTCCGGTGTCGCTACGGCCAACATGCGCGCACAGTGCGCGCATCATTTTAAGTAAGACTTCCTACATGGGCATGGCCCTTAACCAGAAAGTCGAGCTTACGCTCGGAAACGCTTCGTTGTCGCTGCGAAAAGTTGGCTCAACATTAACAAGTTCGCTGTAAAAGAGGCCTAACGCGGCAGAGCCGCAACCAATACACAAGCCAACGCCCGGAACCAACGAGTAACGGGTGCAAATTGCCCACTATCCGATCAGGCCCGGTCCGCCCGGTAAATTCGTGCGAACGCACCAGAACACAAACGCGTCTTCCCGAAATCTGAATCAACGTGAACAGGCATCTGCCTGCCTTACTAAACTACGTTCACACACACTTCTTCGTTAGCAACGAAAAACAGAACAATGTTTCCGTGGAAAACCCGTTTGATATAATAGAAACCAAAACACCACCGCAAACCAATCGGAATCTTACAGACTTTCAAACTATCCACGGAAGTCACGCGTTTCTGCGGTTTAGCAGATCCACCAATTCAGCACACGAAATGGTTGCCAGAAAATGTTCAGAATCGCTTTAAGACTGATTCTATTGGTTCCAATAGCTTTTGGCAGCACGTCTTACGGCAGCGAAACGGAAGATCGAATACCGTTGGCAGGAAAACAGCTCGCAGACGCTCTGGCTCAAAGACGCAGCATTGTCACTTCGGGCGTAACACTGAAGCAAACCCTTCTGACATTACAACGCGATATCCGCATCGCAGTTGTGCTGGATCGCAGTATCGATCCGTCAATGGTCCCCGAAGTCTCCACCAAATATATCACCAACGAACAGCTCATAAGATCTTTGGCAGAAGCCTGTTCTTTGCAGACATCAATTGGTGATCGCTACGTGTTTATTGGAATGCCACAGAAAGCAGGCCGACTGAAGACGCTGACCGAAATCAATCGCCAAACTATTCTTAGCCTTCGGTCAAAACTGGACAAAGCCGTCTACCTGAAACTGTCGGAACCACTTTCCGCATCCTGGCCAGCTTTATCAGAACCGCAGAAATTGATCCAAAAGGCAGCCAACTCGGTCGGTATCAGAATTTCAAATCCAGAATCAATTCCTCACGATCTCTGGCCAGAAGTTACGTTGCCCAAACTTACGTTTTCAGACTACGCCACTCTGATTTTGAATCAATTTGACATGACATTCGAAATTGATGACCAGGCCACGCTGGCGATCGTTCTTGCCAAGTCGAACGTTCGCATTGAACAGCGTTACAGAGTGTCTTCGAAAGACAAGACCGACATCAATGAAAAATGGATGAATGCCTTTCCGGATCTCGATGTAAAGTGGTCTGGATCAACAGCGATTGTCAGCGCGTCCATCGAAACTCACGAACAGCTTGAGCAATTACGAATCGGCAAGGCCGAAAAAACAATTGATGCCGCCAGCCTTCGCAATCGCAAATTCACGATGAACGTTCCGTCCGGCACCACTTTGAAAAGACTGCTGGCAACTTTTGAGCAATCAGGAATTCACATTCAAGTCGAAGGCCGCACTGATGGGGAGCTGGAAAAGCTACTGCAGCAGACCGTTGAATTCGATGTTTCCGGATCGCCAGCCGACGAGTTCTTCTTAATGGTTTTCCGGGGTTGGGATGCCAGCGTAGAAGTCGGCGACGAAGAAGTTCTTGTCAGGTTTTAAGAGCCGGAGAATTGCCAACCAACGTGGAATTTCAAAATCACTCAGCTGCAATAAATTGCTGTCAGGCCGCACAATCCGTCACGATATCACATACTGGGCGATTGTCCGATGTGAAGCCACTTTCGATCCCGAGACTTCAGCGCCTTCTTTTCTTGCTGAATCCGGGAAACCATCCTAGGTTAACGCCGTAAAACCCCCACGTTTTGAAGGCTCAAGCAGCACTTCGTCAGGTTCGTGAAATTGGGGCCTTTAGTTTCAGGAACCGGGGGGAACTTCCGATGGTTGTTTTGAATTCAGCATGGGCAATGAATACGATATCCGGCAGTTTTCCGCTGCTAAAATCGCGGTAAATGCTTGTCTTGTTCCATCACCCGGAACTGCACAAGTTTGAAGCTCAGCAGAAATCGTCGACCAATTCGAAACACGCCGCTCATCGGCGAACGCGACAGAATCGGCTGCTGATTTTGGCGAAGCAGCTAGCCGACAACAACAGGTCGACTGCCGGAAACGTCAGTCAACCTTATGTCAGCGAAATCAGCGGCAGCAAAATTAAGTGGATCGGTCACGTGACCAATCTGCACATGACGGCAGTTGTGTCAATTTCGACACTCAGGCAACAAAAGGTAAAAACAAGTAATGCTCGACATCAAACCAAGTGGTGGTGGTCTGGATTTCGTTTCTTTGGGCGCGTTGGTTAACCGACTTGACCCGGGTCGTATTCCTTTCCGCAAAGCGACTCAACTGGCGATTCACGTCAGCGGTGGCGAATTCAACTGTTCCGCTAACCTGTCAGACTGCTTCCAGCTGAACACAGGCGTTGTCACTGCGATGGTGAACAACCCGCTGGGAGACTTGATCCACGAACGTGTTCGAGCAATGGGTGTTACTCCATTCTACAAACGATTCGAACACGACGGCGTGCGTGGCCCCAACATGGCCACCGTGTACAGCGATCAGGGTTGCGGCGTTCGAGCTCCTGTTGTGTTTTACAACCGCAGCAACGAAGCAGCCGGCCAGCTTAAAGCCGGCGATTTCAACTGGGGCGAAATTTTCGCTGGTGGAGTTCGGTGGTTCCACAGTGGAGGCATCTTCGCAGCGTTGTCTCCCACAACACCAGAAGTCATCATCGAAGGCATGAAGGCTGCCAAGAAAGCTGGAGCCGTCACTTCGTTTGACCTGAACTATCGAGCCAAGTTGTGGGCCATCAGTGGTGGCCTGGACAAAGCCCAGGAAACTCTGCGCAGCATCGTAGAACACTGCGACGTACTGGTCGGCAACGAAGAAGACCTGCAAAAGGGACTTGGTCTGGAAGGCCAGGATGTAGAAAAGTCCGGCAAACTGGACCCATCAGCCTTCTTCGGCATGATGGAAAGCGTTGCTCGCGACCTTCCCAATGTGAAAGCCGTTGCGACAACTCTGCGAGAAGTCGTTAACACCAACCGACACAACTGGAGCGCCGTGTTGTGGATGGATGGCAAAACTTACCAGGCTCCTGAAACCGAATTGAACGTTCTTGACCGAGTCGGCGGTGGCGACGGATTCGCATCCGGCCTGATTTACGGCCTCCTTGGCGGACGAGATCCTCAAACAGCATTGAACCTGGGATGGGCTCATGGAGCATTGCTGACGACCTATCCTGGCGACACCACAATGGCCACCATTCCAGAAGTTGAAGCATTCGCCGCTGGCGGAAGTGCTCGTATTCAACGCTGATGTTTATCCGGGCAATTTGAGATCTGTAGTCGCAGATCTCAAATTGCACTGCGGGCTTTGTCACCGGAACCGGCGGCAGCCACTCTTCTAAAACCGAACACTTCAAACTGAAAACTTAAATCAATGGCAAAGCACGATATCGGCCTGATTGGCCTGGCGGTCATGGGTCAGAACCTGGTCATGAATATGGCCAACAAAGGCTTCAACGTATCTGTCTATAATCGCACGACAGAAAAAATGACGGAGTTCGTTGAAGGACTTGGATCTCGCCCGGAAGGTGTCGTCGAAGAAGGCACCGCTGACCGAATTCACGGTTATGCAGAACTGGAAGACTTCGTCAACAGCCTGGAATCACCTCGCCGTATCATGATCATGGTACAGGCTGGCCGCGGAACAGACGCTGTCATCGACTCTCTGAAGCCTTTGCTGGACAAAGGCGACATCATCATTGATGGCGGCAACGCTGACTTTGTTGACACCAATCGTCGTGACAAAGAACTGCGTGAAGAAGGCTTCCGCTTTATCGGCACGGGCGTATCAGGCGGCGAAGAAGGTGCTTTGAAAGGCCCCAGCATCATGCCAGGCGGCCACGCTGATGCATGGCCCTTTGTCAAAGACATCCTGCAGAAGATCAGCGCCAAAGTCGGCGACAACAACGACATCCCATGCTGCGACTGGGTCGGTGAAGCCGGTGCCGGCCACTATGTGAAGATGGTACACAACGGGATTGAATACGGCGACATGCAGTTGATCTGCGAAGCGTATTACATTCTGAAACACGGTCTGGGACTAACGAACCACGAACTGTATGAAGTCTTCAAAGAATGGAACGAAGGCGATCTGGACAGCTATCTGATCGAAATCACTCGTGACATCTTTACCGTCGCCGATAAAGATTCCGACAACGATCTTATCGATATGATTTTGGATACCGCCGGACAAAAGGGAACCGGTCGTTGGATGTGTCAGCACGCTCTGGAACTTGGCGTTCCTACAACGCTGGTCACAGAAGCAGTTTACGCTCGCTGCCTTTCGTCTCAAAAGGACGAACGCGTTCGAGCCGAAGCCGTTCTATCAGGCCCGGAAATCAAGTTCGAAGGTGACAGGAAGCAGTTCATCGATGACGTTCGTCAAGCGTTGTATGCATCGAAACTGGTCAGCTACGCTCAGGGTTACGTTCAGCTGAACGCAGCCGCCAAAGAGTTTGGCTGGAAGCTGAACAATGGCCCGATCGCACTGTTGTGGCGTGGTGGTTGCATCATTCGTTCTGTCTTTCTGAAAGACATCAAGAACGCATTCGACAAGAACGCTGATCTCGAAAACCTGTTACTGGACGACTTCTTCAAAGACGCCATCAACAACGCTCAGCCATCATGGCGTCGAGTTGTCTCAGCGGCCGTACAATGGGGCCTGCCCGTTCCTGCATTCAGCGCAGCTTTGACGTACTTCGACGGTTACCGTCGAGCGACTTTGCCAGCCAACCTGCTGCAGGCTCAACGCGACTACTTCGGTGCTCACACCTATGAACGCACCGACAAGCCTCGCGGCGAAAAGTTCCACACAGACTGGATCCGCGAACGCAAGCTCACCTAACAAGGGCTTCGCCCTTGACCCAGTGGCGTGGTGGACGCGAAGACATGGGACGTTTGAATCGCCGAGCCGCTCCGTTGTCGCTACGACCAACATGCGCGCGCCGTGCGCGCATCATTTTGTGTAAGACTTTAACACGAGCGGGGCCGCTGCAATAAGCAGCCTGACCGCACACCATAGTTCGGATTTGATCAAACGCCCGCTGACATCAGCGGGCGTTTTTTTGTGCCTCGCCCTTGATAGCTCACTTGCCGAAATTCAGTGATCTAATCATACCGGCAGCCTTATGAAGCGTTTCCTGATACTCATCGGCAGGTAATGAATCCGCTACGATTCCACCTCCAACGGGGAACTGCACAACTCCATTTTTCAGCGTAAATGTGCGAATCAGAATGCTGCTGTCGAAGTCACCGCGTGGCCCCAGGTAAAACAGGTTCCCGCAATAGGCACCTCTAACAACGGGTTCGAGTTCCGCGATAATCTGCATCGCGCGAATTTTCGGAGCTCCGGTAATCGACCCACCCGGAATCGTCGCCGCGCACAGATCCCAAACGTCTTTATTCGGCGCCAGCCTGCCCACAACGGTCGACACAAGATGTTGTACGGTTTCAAACAGTTCGATTTCGCAGAGTCCGGTTACCCTGACACTTCCGGGAAGGCAAACTCGCGACAAGTCGTTCCGCAACAGATCAACGATCATCACGTTTTCGGCTCGATCCTTTTCGCTGTCCGAAAGCTCGTCGCTGGTGTACAGATCGGCAATCGGCGATCTCTGGCGACGCCGAGTTCCCTTGATCGGCCGAGTCTCAACACTGCTGCCGTCAACGACTTTCAGAAACCGCTCAGGCGATGCGCTAACAACAGCGAAATCATCAACCTGAAACAGTCCGCAGAATGGGGCTGGGTTTTGATCTCGAACGCGTTGATACAAGTCAACGGCCGTTTCCTGCCAGGAAGCTGTCATCTGCTGAGCGATGTTGGCCTGAAATATGTCTCCCGCGCGAATGTACTCAATGACTTTTTGAACGGCATCGGTGTAGTCGCTTCGCGAGAAGCACGAAAACACGTTGTCCTCAGAAGATAGCGGAGTACGCCTCGGAGACAGCAATCTGGAATCAGATCTGGAAAAATCGCGGGATCGACTTTTGGCACCAGTCGCATTCAGCCTGGTCATCACCCAGTCGACTCGCCCGCTTACCGCTTTGCTGCCGTCGGAACTATCGTTGGCAAGTTCAAGCACGTACAGTCTTACAGAACACTCGACGTGGTCCCAGACGATCGCCCAGTCAAACAAACCAGCGATCAAGGCAGGCGTCTGGAATGCGTCGAATTCCGGTGATGGCAAACGTTCAAACGCCTGCCCCAATTCGTACGAAAACAGTCCGGCGATGCCGCCACAAAACGAAGGAGCAGCTTTGCTGATCTCGGGCAACATTGCTTGCCAGACTCGCAACCGAGTGAACGGATCGTCCCCCGGCTGAACTTTGTCCAGTCGCACAACATCAACCGGATCTGCAGTCAGAAACGAATACCGAGCATCCCGTTCGCGAATATGAGCCGCGCTGTCCAGCAACAACAGAAACGCTTCGTTTTCGAATCGACGCAATGTTGCCATCACGTCGAGATCAGATGCAAGTTCCTGTATGTAGAGGCGGTCGGACACAAGTGCGGCCAGAGTTCCAGTAGAATAAAATCGTTCGGTGTTTTAGTCGAAGTTGTTTTCGTGTCCAGTTTCGAAAGCTTGAATCTGCTAATACCCAACTTCGCAGCACGTCAGGTTTCCGGATTCTCGCTGAAAGCCGACTTGTGGTGAACAGACGCCGATCCTTCCAACTGCCCGGCCAGCCCGAAGCTGATACCTTCGTCCTGAGTATACTGTTTCCCCAGCAACCGAGCGACTTCGGCACGAGCCATCTCGTAACCAAGATAAAACGCGTGCCCGGCATCGATGCCTGGGTTGGCCTGCAACGCCGAATCAAAGATTTCAAAGGGTTGCTGGCCGCTCCAATGGCCGTGCTTATTCATCAGGTGCACGCCCGTTTGTTCTGCAAAGATCCGAAAGTTGGCATCCGTCAGTGATGCTGCCATCGCCTCGATTGACTCGACCGACTGAGACTTCAATCGAGCATCACGAAGCATTACCAACGAAGAACCCAGGTGTTTAGGAATCGTTTTTCGAGTCACCGCGTGATACGTCAAGCGGCGAGCGGCATCAAATTCTGCCACAGCGGTTCGACACCAGTTGATCACCTGAGTGGTCAGGATGCTTTGAATCCCCAGCTCTTCACAAATCGCAGCCAGCACCATGTTAACTCCGGCAGAATCAACTTCGGTCAATTCAGTCACGTTGCCAACGCCCATCATCATCGCGAGATCCGGATATCGCCGACGAGCGTCCATATATCTTTGCAAGGACGCTGAGAACCCCAGCCCGATCGGCTCCAGAATGGGGTCAATCCGAAACGGAACGCCGACTCCTGAAACATGATCAATCAGTCGATCCAGAGAATCCACATCTGCTGGCGTATCAGGAATAAGCACCAACTCCGTTCCAAGCTTTGTCACCCAGTCGACATTCGAATGGTTACAGCTCAGAATCAGTTCGGCTCCCGCGGCAACGGCTTGCTCAACTTCGGACTGATCAAAGCTATCGATGGAAACTCGAAGTCCGCGTTCCTTCAGCGCCGCGACGATTTCGCCAACACGTGGGCAGCTTTCTCCGGGCACACAACCAACGTCAACCAGGTCAGCCCCAGCGGATGACATCGAAACGGCTGCGGCAATGACATCCGTCAACGGCATTTGGGTGGCGTGATTGATCTCGCCCAGAATGTCGATCGAGTATCGATCGAGCGAAACCGTTTGCCGCTTCCCGAGTCCAAAATATTCCGGAAGATCGTAGAGGTCGCGCGGACCGCGTTCGAACGGCTTGCCGAACTGTTCTTCAAGAACTCGAAGATCACCCTGCACCCATCCAGGCAGAATGACTCGATCAATGTGCGACTCGACCTGCAATCGCCGCGACAGCAAATTCACGTGCAGCAGTGCGGCAACCTGAATCCCCGGCACGGCGACTTCATAGGCAAACCCAAGCTTATTCGCCAAACGATCGACGACTTCCCGCAGACTGGCTTCTGACAGCCGACCTGTGACAAACAGCAGAGTTTCGTTGGAAGAAGATGCTTGATTCATGATACTTCGCTTAATGATACGCGGTTTCTGTTCGACAAACCTGTCATCAAGGCAGCGCTTCCTGCGTTTCTAAAGTTCTTTCGCAAGGGAATTCAGGCCGCTGAGTCTTTCTCAAGCCGTGAACCCGGGCGGCGTAATCGTTGTCTCGGCAGAATTCTGCGTTACGATCCGTGCAATTCTGCTGGTTTCCGACGTTGAAACTCACACCAATCTTGTAGCTGATCTCAGAAAATTAAGGTCCCCGATGCGCTGGACTCAGACATTTATCCCAACTCTCAAGGAAGTTCCTTCAGACGCTGAAGTTCCAAGTCATCAGCTGATGCTGCGGTCAGGAATGATCCGCCAGCTTATGGCCGGAGCTTACACGTACATGCCACTGGGATACCGCGTCGTCCGCAAGGTGACCGAAATTGTCCGCGAGGAAATGGATCGAGCTGGCGGCGTGGAATTATTCATGCCCGCCCTGCAGCCGATCGAGCTATTCGAACGCACGGGCCGCAAAGAGGCGTTCGGTAACGTTCTGTTCAACTTCGAAACAAAACGAGGCGACCGCAAACTTCACTTCGCACTGGGCCCAACTCACGAAGAAGTGATCACCGATTTGGTTTCCCGAGAACTAAAGACCTACAAGCAGCTGCCCGTCACTCTGTACCAGATTCAAACAAAGTTCCGCAACGAAGAACGACCAAGGTTTGGTGTGCTGCGAACAAGTGAATTTCTGATGAAAGACGCTTACAGCTTTGGTTCGTCCCTGGAACAACTTAACGACGCTTACGATGCCATGTACAACGCGTACTGTCGCATCTTCGAACGCTGCGGGCTGGAATACATTCCCGTTGAAGCTGAAAGTGGACCAATCGGTGGCGACGCTTCGCATGAATTTATGGCTCCTGCTGACAACGGCGAAGACTTTGTCGTCCGCTGCAAAAGTTGCGGCTACGCGGCCAATCAGGAACGAGCCGACACAGGGCGAACATCCAGCACGCCTGCAAAAGTTGATGGCGCAGCTGAACCGCAGAAGGTCGCGACTCCGGATGCCGGCAGCATCGACGACGTCAGCAGGATGTTGAAGGCTGATGCAGCGACCTTCATCAAAACTTTGATTTATGTCGCAGACGGAAAGCCGGTTGCCGTATTGATTCGTGGCGACCACGAAGCCAACGAAGGCAAAGTTCGTCGAGCACTGGACGCGACCAGCGTTGAGCTGGCAGACGAAGCAACAATCGAAAAAGTCACAGGGGCCCCCGTCGGATTTGCTGGACCAGTGGGCATCAAATGTGCCTACATTGCCGATCATGATATTGCACAAATCGCATCCGCGATTACAGGAGCCAACGAAAAGGATGCTCACCTGACTGGCGTGGTTCCTGGCACGCATTTCGAACTATCCGAAACATTCGACCTGCGAAACGCCGACGCAGGCGATCCGTGTCCGAAATGCGATGCAACGCTTGAAATCGTGCACGGCATCGAAGTCGGTCACGTCTTCAAGCTGGGCACCAAATACAGCGAATCACTTGATGCCAATTATCTGGACAGCGAAGACAAGAAACACCCAATCATCATGGGGTGCTACGGAATCGGAGTAACTCGAGTCGTCGCGGCCATCGTCGAAACCTGCCACGACGAAGGCGGGATCGTGTGGCCAATGTCCGTTGCTCCGTACACCGTGGAATTGATTCCGCTAAACGTAACGGACGAAGAAGTGATGGCCGCAGTCAATAAGATCTACGACGAACTCAAGGAAGCCGGCATTGACGTACTGATGGATGACCGAGACCAGCGGCCTGGTTTCAAGTTCAAGGACGCCGATCTGATCGGTCTTCCCGTTCGAGTTGTCGTCGGCGGCAAAGGGCTTAAAGAAGGCAATGCCGAAATCAAGTTGCGAACAGATTCTGAAGCGACAATGGTCCCCATCGGCGACGCGGTTGCTCACGTAAAGAACCTGATCAACACGAATATGCCCAGTGCTCGGAGCTAACAACCGAACCAGCCATCAATAACCCGTTTCAAGGGCATGCAACGATGCATTCACCATAGTCGACGTCACTAGTCCAGTGACGTCGACTTTCGAACAAATTCCGAAATGATGTTGCCACAGGTAGCGAAAGTCGTCAACAGTCTGTTGATTTAATCACGGAGCGACGACAGATGGCAATTTTACGCATGTCGTCGCTCCGCGACT
>CALFSX010000153.1 GCA_937916515.1 uncultured Planctomycetaceae bacterium
GGCAAACGTCTCCAACCGGGCAAACGGGAGCGAGCACAAAGTCATCCAGCGGAAGCTCACCGTCCAATACAGCCTCCGGCAGCAAGCCGGGTACATCCGCCAAAGCAACAGGAAGTAATCCTCGCAGCAATCCAAACCGAGACACCACCAGCAACTCAAGGCCCAAAGCCAACGACGAACCGCCTCTTGGAAAGCTCACTCTCACTAATAAGTCTCGTGAAGAATTTCGTTCCACAGCTGGTCTGATGTATGTGAGAGGCAGTGAAGATGGTCACCGGTTAAAGCACGTTCTGCAACACGCCAAAGACAATCTGGACAAACCGGTGCATGGAGTTTACAGCGGAGGCCGCGATCAAATTTTGGCATGGATCGATAAAGCCTACCTGAAAGGCAAACAGGGCGGCAAAGGCACGCGAGTCGAAAACCAGGGCGGTCGCACGGTGTACACCGTGGACTTAGGCGAAAAAATCGGATTCGTTGGCGGCCAGGTTGGAGAGCGAAAACGTCATCCGGATTGTCGCTATCTGCGACTTGTCATTCAAAACAACAACGAAGTTGTGACAGCGTATCCTTCTCAGTCTTTGTAACCAAATCGTATGACGAGCAAACTTTGATTTGCTTCTCTGCACGCCGTTTGCAAAAAGCTAAGCAAAACAGTTTGCACAACGTGAATGTAACAAGGGCTTCGCCCGACGCCGTGAAGGATAATTTTAATGCTTGCCTCATAGTCGCTGACCACGACGTGTTTTAAACGCAATGGCCTGATCTGCGAACCACCGGTTAGTAGACTGTACTGCATTGACTCAGCCACCAGTTTTAACTGGTGGTGAAACGGATCCCGAGTTATTCGTAGCCGGCTTTAGCCGGACTTCCTGTCATGGCTTTAGCCAGAATCGCCATGGCTGAAGCCACGAGTAAAGTCTGGCTAAAGCCAGCTGATTGGGAATTTCTGGCACCATTGACCACCAGTTGAAACTCGTGGCTGAAAGCTGGCGATAAACGCCGTGAAAGCTAGTTTTCACGTGCACCCCGTAGTCGCCAACGCAGAACTCTTCACCGCGTTGGGCGAAGCCCTTCACCCAGTGGCGTAAATCGCGGCAAGTCGTGGGAATTGTCAATTGGCGAGCCGCTCCGTTGCCGCTGCGAAAATCACGCACTCACGGTGCTCGCACCATTTTGAGATAACCTGGAAACCTTCGTACGATCTACCAAAACGCGTCAGTCACAAACGCAAGTGGGCGCGAAACAGCGTAACCGAATTCGCCAACACCACCGACACGATCACACGCGTTTTCCCAAACCGCCCAAGCGGGCCGCGCTACGCCATCAAACTGCGGCTGATTGCACCTTTGTTGGCAAAACATGCCGATTGGGCAATAGGATCAGCCAGTACTGCAATCGTGCGTTTTCGGAATCCACAAAAGCCGCTCGCCACTTGCTTCCGATAACGAACGCATCGGAGATTGCTACTGACCTGAATTCACGATTCGGCGACCATCCTCGCCCCAGACAGTTTTTCACACAACTGTCCCTCAGTTCAAAAACAACTCCGGTTTGTCAGTTCCAAACGAAGCGAGCGACTACGTTCGCCGCAACCCGGATTCACTACTTCTGTACACAGAGGAGAGCTATATGTCTGATGAAACAACAGTTGAAAACGTAGATCAGGAATTCGAAGAAATCTGCAGCGACGAAGTCGATCGCGTTGTGGAAATTCTGGACGGGCTGATCGAAAACGTGCAGAGCGAAAACATCAAGCACTTTTTGGAAGAAGCTTCCAGCAACATCTACTATCTGGTTTACGAAGACGCAGAAGACGAAGGTACGTTGGAACAGGCGGCTTAACGCCAATGGGCCGACACCCCATTTAAGAAACGCGTCGACAACGCTTCGTTGTTGAACAAAGATGAAAGCCCGAAGGTCAGCCCCTTCGGGCTTTCTGCGTTGCCCCCGCCTTTTCCAGTCGGTACCTGCCATCAAATCACCCATTCTGTAAAATTCTTTTGCGGCTCACGCACCAGAAAAGGGCTCAGTCGCCTGCCTTTCGCGAATCTCGCAGATAAGATCTGCTTCATGAATTGGCGGCTTATCTTTTCCGGCATCCAGTCGACAGGCTGGACCATCATCGTTGTGCTTGCAGTTGCATTGGCAACTGTCTTGTTTGCGGTACTGCGTAAATACGAAGCCAAACTTGTGCCTGCCAGTGTCAGCCGAATTCTGCTGACATTGCGACTGCTGGTGTTGGCATTGCTGCTGATTGTGCTTCTGAAGCCGGTGCTGACGAAATCGTGGGACATCGATCAACAACACAAACTTGTGGTTGGTTTTGATGTGTCAGAAAGCATGGAAACCGCCGATCGCCACGCAAGCCCCTCGGAAATGCTGCGTTGGGCTCAGGCATTGGGCATGCTGGGCAACGACAGCACAGACGCTCTGTTGGAACGCTGGTTAGCCGACTACGACGCAGGACGCCAGCCAGACTGGGCATCGTCGCCAGACAACGCGGCAGACGATTCCGCATTAGGCGCAATCCGCAGGCAGCACGTCGAAGGAGTATTTGCAGAGCTGGCCAAAATGCCGCGTACCGAATTCGTGCGCCGGCTATTGCAGTCTCGCCCCAACGACCTGCTGGCAAAACTTGGTGAATCTCAGAACGTCGACTTGCGAGTCTTCGGAATCGAACAACAGAGCATCGACAATAAGCAATTATCTGACTTGCTGAATTCCAATCGCGAAGAAATACGCCCAAATGGAACAGACGCCGTGCGAGTGTTGTCAGATTCCATTGGAGATTCCGACGGCTCAAAAATTCAGGCCATCGTTCTGCTCACGGATGGACGCCAAACGGAAAAGGCAAACGCTGGTTCAGAAGCGGCTCATTTGGCAAGCCTGGGAATTCCCGTTTACTGCGTGCCCATCGGATCTCAGTTGTCGCCCCGAGACCTTTCCATTGCTTCTTTGCAGGTTCCGCAAACAGTGTTTCTGGATGACACGGCTCAACTGCGAGCCACGTTTACATCAACCGGATATGCGGGTGACGATATCACCATCAAGCTGGAACAAGATGGTCAAGTGATCGATCAAAAAACGGTGACGGTCGCGGGAGACCACTTTGATGTCGACTTTGGAATCCCGTCTGCCGTTGCAGGCAATCAAAGTTACACGATTTCCACCGACGTGCAGATCGGCGAACTTCGCGACGACAACAATTCACGCGACTTCACGGTTTCTGTCGTTGACAACAAGTCTCACGTACTGCTGATTGAAGGCGACGCTCGCTGGGAATTTCGCTACCTGAACAGCGCGCTGGAGCGTGATCAGCGAGTCGAATTATCGACTGTGCTGTTTCGGCAACCCTTCATTCAGATGCTGAACAAAACCTACATGGATCAGCAACTACCCGACATTGAAGTCTTTAAAGAACAGCTTGCCAACACAGACATTCTGCTGATTGGCGATGTTGCTCCAGAAAACATCCCGGAGGTCGCGTGGCTGGAAATTGAAAAAGCGATCTCGGATGACGGGTTGACATTGATGATCATTCCCGGCAAACGCCACATGCCTCATCGCTTTCAATCGGAAACTCTGCAGCGACTGCTGCCCGTTGCTTCGTACACTCAGCAAAGCGCAGAACGCTACCAGCGATCTCGCCCGGAATCGCCGGCGTCTGCGTTTCGGCTGAAGCCAACGCCTGAAGCGGCAGATCTGATACTGTTTCAGTTCAGTTCCATCGATGATGCTCAGCAAACAGACCTGTTCAACTTGCCGGGCCACCCGTGGGCGTATTCCGGAATTGCCAAACCCATAGCGTCTGTCTGGGCCAACCTGGAAATCCCCGGAGTTGACCTGGGCAACGGCGACGCTGCAGCCAGCGAACTGGCTGCGGTTGTGCATCAGTATTACGGTTTCGGACAGGTCGTTTGGTTTGGAGTTGACAGTACGTGGCGTTGGAGATTTCGAGCGGGCGATACGTGGCATCATCGTTTTTGGGGCCAGGTCGTTCGTTGGGCTGCTCGAAATAAATCAGCCGCCGGCAACGACCAGGTGCGTATGACGCTGTCTGACGTTGTCGTTGACGAAACGGCTTCCGTCGATGTTTCACTGCGATGGAACCCAAACCTTGTCACTCAACTGGAAGGTGCCACCGTCGAACTGATTGTCGAACAAATTAACAAAGACATCGCAGCAGTTGATGCAAACGAAACTGAATCACAGAACTTTCAAACTGTCCCGCTGACTCCACTGGAAGGTGCCCCTGAACGATACACGGCCAAACTTCCCACATTGCGCCCCGGCACCTACAATGTGCAACTGAACGTTAAGAACGCGGCCATGAAACTGGATCAGGTAGTGAGTTCGGAACTGGTTGTGCAACGACAGCTTTCGACCGAACTTGCGAACGTCAGTTGTAATCGAGAATTCCTGCAACAACTGGCCACCACCACCGGCGGACAACTGCTGGAACCATGGCAGCTAAAAGATCTTCCGGAACTACTGAAGCCGCAAGACGAAGTCAACAGCGTCTTGCAGGAAGAAACACTGTGGGACCACTGGTCTGTAATGCTTCTGTTTTTTGCACTGCTGACGTCAGAATGGGGCATCCGAAAAATGAACGGCCTGCCATAACAAGGGCTTCGCCCTTGACCCGGTTGCGTGGCACGCGACAAGACATGGGACGCTCTATTCGCCGAGCCGCGAAGTTGCCGCTACGAAAGCCGATGAGCGCTAAGCGTGTGTGTCATTTCGGGCAAGGTGCAAACAAAGGCTTCCCTCAACGCCCTGACAGACGCCCCAAACCTCTGCGTTTCCCCTCTGCGTCTCTGCGCACTCTGCGCACTCTGCGATGAAGAATAACCACTCAACCGGCTAATTTTCAGAGGCCGTACCACAGCACCCCAACGCCGTGAAGGGTTTTGCGCCGGAAGGTACAGTCGTTTAACCCGTTGTCGCTACGAACCTGATGCGTGCCAACACTTCACTGCAACGTTCCCATCAGCAAATACAAAAGGCCCTGCAACCCACAACTTTTCAGTTGCGAACAACAGGGCCATACACTCAACATTTTCAGTACTGAACTAGCTGGCGTCGCCAAACTCGTCCTGGTAATCCAGCATTGCAGCTTCAACGACTTTTTCGGCATGTCGCCGGTCGTAGTTGGCTTCGATGGATACCTGTTGAGTCGTATCGCCGGGCATCACTTTGTAGGTTGTGAAGTAATGGCGAAGGCGATGCACAAGCGCTTGAGGCAGTTCGTCCAGGTCTTCGACGTGCGACCAGATATTGTCAGACGCCAGCACTCCGATAATTTTGTCATCTGCCTCGCCGTCGTCCAGCATCGGCAGGCCGCCGATGACTCGCACGTTAACGATCACTTCAGACTTCGTAATCGGCCGCTCGCTAAGTACGCAGATGTCCAACGGGTCGCAATCGCCTCGCTTGGCTCGAGGCATCATTGCGGCGACTCGCGGACCGCAGTATGTTCGAGGAATAAACCCATAAAGAGCGGGTGGCTGCGAAGATGTTCGTTGAGGCCGGTCGACTCGCAGATATCCCGTCACCTTATCAACTTCGTACTTTACAAGGTCAAAAGGTGTGATTTCGATGAAGGCATGTACCATCTGAGGCGGGTTGGGACCTACGTCTAGCCCGTGCCACGGATGGGGTCGCCACTTGTAAAACGCCTTCGGAAAAGTCATAACGCTTGTATATCCTGTGCGAACTGTTCGTTCAGTGCTGTCAATACAGTCCAACAGCAACGACTCATGGACTCTAAGCAATCTCCCTAAACGTGAAAGCCCAAGTCTTTGAGATCTGTACGTTTTTTCGCACAAGGCACTAACCTTGTCTCGAATTTCCCGGTTCCAAACAAAGACAACGCCGATCAAGTGATCCCGAGCCGCAACTTATGCTGGTTTGCAGCAATCAAAACGGATATTTAGCCGTGAATCGTTGTCGACGATGATTGCCCAATGCACGCCCGATCAATATTTCCCGATCTGAGTTCTATGTCACCACAGCCACAATCGCCCAAAATCGACAACACGTTCGCAGAAGCCTTCCCAATGGTGGGCACTCGACTGATCATTACAGCCATTGATCTTGAGCTGGCAACCACCGCTGCCATGGAATTCTGTGGCAACGCATCCAGCGTTATCGGCTGCGACTGCGAAGCGGGAATCGAACGAGGCCTCGGCCCCTCGCGAACTCCCGACAGTCGTCCGGGAGTCTCCGTGCTGGCGTTTGCCTTCAACAAAAAGTCGCTGGAAAAAGCGGTTGCCAGTCGAGTCGGCCAAAACGTGCTCACTTGCCCAACAACCGCGGTTTACTCTGGGCTAACCGATTCACCAAAAGAAGATCGCATTAAAGTCGGCGCTCAACTGCGATACTTCGGCGATGGTTTTCAGATTTCCAAAAAACTGGACGCTCGACGATACTGGCGACTGCCCGTGATGGATGGCGAATTTCTGTGTGAAGACGTGTTTGGAACTCGCAAAGGTATCGGCGGAGGAAACCTGCTGGTTTGCGGAGCTTCTCAGCTGGAAGCTCTGACCGCCGTGCGAGCTGCCGCGGCAGCCATCAACGACCTGGAAGACGTCATCATGCCGTTTCCTGCGGGTATTGTTCGCAGCGGCTCAAAAGTCGGTTCGAAGTATCCTCAACTAAAAGCCAGCACAAATCACAAATGGTGCCCGACTTTGCGAGGCCAGACAGACACCGATCTGGACGCTGCTGAAAAAGCGGTTTACGAAATCGTGATCGACGGTTTTTCCGAAGCCGCGATTGCCAATGCCATGAAGGTCGGCTTACAAACAGCGTTAAACATGCCGGGTGTTCTGCGAATTTCGGCTGGAAATTATGGAGGCAAACTGGGGCCACATCATTTCCACCTCCACAAACTGTGATGCAGGTTTCACTCGTCTATTTATTCTAAAAGTGATTGCAGGCAAAGTCGGATATTGCAGGCATTCACACCTTCAACGTTTCGGTGTATTCAGCGTTCAGGTGTTGCAAAGAAAACAAGTTATGTCAGAAAAACGGTTTATCCTGAATTCATCGCGGTCGTCCCGACAGGGAGCATTGATTAACGTTGGCAAAGATTCAGAAGAATATATTGCTCTGACCAGTTCCATGACCATGTCTGAACCGGACATGGCAGAAATTGGTCTTTCTGAAGGGCAAATGGCAATTGTGCGGACAGAATTCGGAGAAGCACAATTCAAGTGTCAGGCAGGAAAAGTGCCCGACGGCATGATTTTTGTCCCGTATGGCCCGCCAACGTGTAAACTAATGGGAGGCGACACAGACGGAACGGGAATGCCAACCTCAAAAGGCTGGGAAGTGGAAATCGTACCGGTTTGATGACGCCCAAAGCCGCAACACGACACGCAACAACAATCATCCATCCAACCTCGCCGCGACAGCACCGTCCAGCAGGCCAGACAGGAGACCAGATTTAGAATGAACTCAAAACAACCTACCGACAAAAACCTTGCCGGGCCGGCCAGTCCTCATTTCTGCACCGATGCCGATAGTTCCGAAGAAGTGCCCGCCTGGACAGAAATCGAAGCAGGCCGCTTCATGCCTCGACGAGTTCGAGGCAGTAACCAGGGCCGAGCACTGGGCTGAACATTTACAGTCCCGTCGTCTGGTTCAGACGGCACTTGCAAAGAATAAGACAACCGAAATACAAACGCCCTCAAAATGGGCCACCCGCTTCAAATAAAAAAACTTTCACCTGAACAGAATTTACGGCACCGCAAAATCAGAACTCAGGCAAACTGCCGGCAACAGATTGTTGCCCACTGACGTTGATAATTTTGAAGTGCAAAACCGGAAAGAGCATTTCGATGACTCTTCAGATTATTAACAACGCGACCTGTACTTTTTGTGGCTGCGTGTGTGATGACATTCAGCTGCATCACGACGAAGTCCGCATTCATGAAGCCAAAAAGGCGTGCGTCCTGGGCACCGCGTGGTTTCTGAATCACACGGCGGAAAAGAAATATCCGGACGCACTGATCGACGGCAAAGAAGCAACCGTGGAAGAAGCCATTCAAATGGCCGCCACACTGCTTCACGAAGCTGACATGCCATTGGTTTACGGTATGAGCAACACAACCTGCGAAGCGCAGAAAGAATGTGTGGCTATGGCCGACATCCTGGGAGGGCTGCTGGACAGCCATACCTCTCTTTGACACGGTCCTACCGAAATCGCCGCCCAGTTGGGTGGTAAAGTTACGTGTACTCTTGGCGAAGTAAAACAGCGAGCCGACTTTATCGTGTATTGGGGAGGAAACCCGGCAGAATGCCATCCTCGCCACTTCACGAAATACACCATCATGCAGAAAAGTAAGTTTCTGCCGCGTGGTCGCAAAGACCGCACGATGGTGTTGGTCGACATTCGAGAAACGAAAAGCGCGAAAGCGGCTGATATTTTTCTGCAGGTGAAGCCCGGTAAAGATTTCGAACTGATCACCATTCTGCGAGCACTCATCAAAGACCAGCATGTCGGCGATGAACAGATCGCCGAAACCGGAATGACGCGCGCCGGTCTTGACGACCTTGTGCACAGAATGAAGTCTTGCAAATTTGGAGTCTTCTTCTTTGGCATGGGCCTGTCGATGACGCGCGGCAAACACATGAACAGCGCCGCACTGCTGACTCTGGCGGCGGAAATGAACGCGTTCACCAAGTTCGTGGCGATGCCAATGCGTGGTCATGGCAACGTGACAGGAGCCGACGTCATCATGCGATGGCAGACTGGATATCCGTTTGGGATCACCTTTAATCGAGGCTATCCACGTTACAATCCGGGAGAATTCTCAACCGTGGATGTGCTGGTGCGAGGCGACTGCGACGCCGCATTTATTATCGGTGCCGACCCAGGCGCCACAATGCCTCAACCGGCCATCGATCACTTGGCGCGAATCCCCACGATCTGCCTGGACCCTCATGTGACCCATACCAGCCGTTTGGCTCGAGTTCACATCACAACAGCAGCTCAGGGAATCTCAGCACCAGGCACGGCATATCGCATGGACGAACTTCCGCTTCCGTTAAAGCCGGCGTTAAAATCACCGTATCCTTCGGACGAAGAAGTCGTGCGGCGTATCAACGAAGCGATCGCAAAGAAACCATTCTGGCTGCCAGACGGAAGCCAGCCACAAGTCGTCACAGCGATTGGGTAACTTAATCGTCCAGCCAGGCAAACCTGCAACGGTTGCTTTGAAGTAACGGAATAAAAGAAAACGTTTGGCAAAGCGAAAGAACAGCGAAAGCTGATTGCGGCTGGTGAAAGCCTCCGGAAAAACACAGGTTTCTACAACCCGAAGCCCCGACGGCGAGATAGTGAATAATACAGATGCTGAAAATTACCGGCGGAAAAGTCTACGACCCCGCAAACGAAATTAATGGCCAGATCAAAGACCTTTGCATCGACGACAACGGTCGTTTTGTAGAATCCGTCAGCGGCGGACGAACGATCGATGCCACGGGCATGATCATTTTTCCTGGCGGAGTGGATGTGCACACGCACGTCGCGGGCGGGGCCATGAATTTTGCCCGAGCCATGACGCCGGAAGATCATCGGCGAACTCAGGCATTCATTCGTACTCAATCAAGACGCAGCGGTCTGGGTGGCATGGCTCCCACCACGTTTGCGACAGGCTATCTGTACGCCGGAATGGGCTTCACCACCGTCAACGAAGCTGCCGTACCCGTGCTTTCGGCCCGACACACGCACGAAGAACTGGCCGATATTCCGATCGTCGACAAGGCCACTCTAACACTGATGGCCAACAACGAAATCATGCTCGACCAGATGCAGGCGGGCGAATACGAACGAGCCAAAAACGTCGTTGCCTGGTACCTGTGGGCAGCGAAGTCTTATGGCGTAAAAGCCGTCAACCCGGGCGGAGTCGCCGCGTGGAAATGGGGCAGCGACGCCAAACAACTGAACGATCCTATCGCAGGCTACAGCAGTCTCACGCCTGGTAAAATCGTCACCATGCTGGCCACCATCTGCGACGATCTGCAACTGCCTCACCCAATGCATCTGCACTGCAACAATCTTGGTGCCCCCGGAAATATTTCCACAACGCTGGACACGTTGAAGCATCTGGAAGGTCATCGAGCTCACATTGCTCACTCGCAATATCATGCCTATGGTGGAGACGACTGGGACACAATGTGTTCAGCCACTTCTCAACTGGCCGAATACTTCAACACCCATCCCAACATCACCACCGATGCGGGAGCCGTCCTGTTTGGCGACACCGTGACGATTACAGCGGATGGCCCGTGGCAGCATTTACTGTACAAACTTACCGGCCGCAAATGGGGCAACCTGGATGTCGAGAACGAAACCGGTTGCGGCATCGTGCCTTACACCTATCGCCCCAGCAATCTTGTCAACGCCGTCCAGTGGGCCAGCGGCCTGGAACTGATGCTGTTAATCAAAAGCCCATGGCAGGTGTTCCTGTCAACAGACCATCCCAACGGTGGCTGTTTCTGGAGATATCCAGAAATTATTCAACTGCTAATGTGTGCCGATTTCCGCAAGGAATGTATCGCAAAGCTGCCAGACAAAATAAAAAACAGAATCACACTTCCGGAAATCGATCGCGAATACACGCTTTACGAAGTCGCCACATCCATGTCTGCAGGACCTGCCAGAGCACTCGGGCTGCACCAAAAAGGAAACCTTGGAATCGGTTGCGATGCAGATCTTGTCATTTATGAAGAAGAGATCGATATCGCACGCATGTTCAGCCACCCTCGCTATGTCATTAAAGCCGGTGAGATCGTGATCGAAGATGGCGACATCCGCGAAACGCCGCATGGACGTGAATTTCTGGTGAAGCCGTCTTACGCTCCTGAGACAGACGAATTTATGCGTCCGCTGTTTGAAGACTGTTATACGATGCAGTTCGACAACTATCCGGTTGAAATCGAACGCATCGAAAACCCCGACGTTCGCATTCTGCCAGGCTCATGACCGCCCGCCGTGCAGGCTAAAACAGACCCACATGTGATCAGACACACACTCAACACGTCCACCTGTCGCTTTCTGAATCCTTCCTTCCATGCCTATCACTTTGTATCTTAAACAGGCCCCCGCAGTTCCACTGGAAACGGAAGTGCTTTCCCCGGACGTCATTTCGCAGCTTTCGAACACTGAAATTCGAAAGCTGACGGTCTACCACGGCAAACGCCAGGTTCCGCTGGAAGAATTTTTTGACGTCGATGGAGAACACAGCGACGAACTTATCATTCACGGCGATCTGAACAAAGTGCGCTGGATCGGTCGAGCAATGTCAAAGGGCAGCATCACTGTCCACGGCAAAGTCGGCATGCATCTGGGAGCATATATGAAAGGCGGTCGCATCGAAGTTCATGGCGATGCCAGCGACTGGATCGGTGCCGAAATGAAGAATGGCTTCATCCACGTGCATGGCAACGCTGGCGGCCAGATCGGTGCCGCTTACCGTGGCTCGCTGGCGGGTATGAAAAACGGCACGATTATCGTCGATGGTTCTGCAGGCCTGGAAGTTGGCATGAGAATGCGTCGTGGCACGATTGTATTGGGCGGAATCGCACGTGACTTTACCGGCCTGCAAATGAAGGGCGGCACCATCATCCTGATGAGCGGCGCAGAAATTCGCACGGGTGCATGGATGAATCGCGGCACGATCATTTCTCTGAAGCCACTGCAGATGATGCCCACTTTCGCTTACGCCAGCGACTTCAATCCAATGTTCCTGAATGTGTATGCAAAGCAATTGAAGACATACGGAGTGACCTTACCGTACGCCGCTTCCGCCGGAACTTACCAACGCTTCGCCGGCGACCTGTCAGTCCCCGGCAAAGGCGAAATTCTTGTGTGGCAGCCGGCCTGACAAGGGCTGAACCCTTGACCCGCTGGCGTGGATGGCGGAAGGACGTGGAAAGTCCCAATCGCCGAGCCGCTCCGTTGTCGCTTCGAGAAAGAAGAGCACCGTGCTCTCATCATTAGCGAATCCAGCAAGACGGCCATGAAGTCGCGAAAACAGAATCCTGCTTCGGCGTCGTGCTGACTTATAATGCAAATCAGGCGTAGTGATGTGCGTTGAAAGGGAACTGCAGACATGAGCATCAGCGGACATGATCGGGTTAGCCCAATTTCAATTCAAGACTATCTGGACAGCGAGGCAACGTCCCGAAGAAAGCACGAATACGTCGATGGGCAGATCTATGCCATGGTCGGCGGACGGTATAATCACAATCTGGTTGCCAGCAATGTTTTGATTGAAATCGGCAGCCAACTAAGGCAAACCCCGTGCCGAGCTCTAAACTCCGATAGTAAAGTCAGAGTGCAGAACAACTTTTACTACCCGGACGTATCGGTCGTTTGCGGTGACAACATTCGCGACGACGTCTATCAGGAGAAGCCGACGTTGGTGGTTGAGGTCCTTTCTCAGGGCACCCGACGCATTGATGAAGGTGAAAAATTGCAGGCTTACCAGAAGATCGAAACGCTGGCGACGTACATCCTGCTGGAACAGGACTTTGCGGCAGCCACCGTCTATCACCGAACGCGCGAAGGCTTCACTCGCAAAGTTTACGCCGGAATGGACGCCGTCATACCGTTGGCGGAAATCGGCACGCAGCTTTCATTACAAGCCGCATACGCCAATGTCACCTTTCAGCCAGAACCTGAACCCGAATAGCAGAACGCACTTCGAGCAGCCTTAAAACCCGAACAACTTACAGTTCAATCGGGCACACAAAATCATCTGGCTTGATCGCCAGGATGGAACAGGGCAGTGCTGGCAGCAGTCGCTCCGCAGTATTGCCAAACAGCATTCCAGGAATACCATCTCGCCCCGAAGTCGCCATAATCAACAGGTCAATGTCCAGCTTTGCCAAGGCATCCAGAATACATTCGTCCGCCACACCCACTTCGACGTGTACCTGAACACCTTTACCAACGGTCCGATAGTCTGTTAACGCTAGTTGCTGATGAAGGATCTGTTCTGCATTGGCGACTGCCTTTTCTCGCTCCGCTGCAAAAATCTCCGGCGACGCAACCATTCTGGCAACTCGTCGCTCACCATCGTTGTCGACCACATGCATCACGTTCAAGCGAACGGGCAACCGTTGCCCCAAAGCAACGCCGGCATGCAGAACGTCTTCCCCGATATCAGATAAGTCAGTTGCAGCCAGAACGTCCAGATCGGCGTCGTCATCGATTCTCGGTTTCACCAGCCACACCGGGCAGGCAGCATTTCGCAACAGTTTCAGCCCCGTGTTCCCAAACAGCAATCGGCTGATGGCGGCCTGTTCACGAGTACCACACATAATCATATTATCTGTGGCGGGGCCAGCCGCTTTCAAAATTTCCAGCCAGGGCCGGCCAAAGGCAACGGTCTGAATCACCTCAACCGGCCGTCCCATTCTGGCTGTATATTGTTCCTTAAGATCGGCAAGAACAGCACTGGCTTCGGCGTGCTCCGCAAGCGATTCAGCTTTCGCTTCTTCCTCCGATTCGAAGAATCCGGCCTCTGCCTCTTCCAGCACACAAATCAGTTCAACTGTCGAATCCATCGCCTCAGCAACTTCAAACGCCTGCCGAACGGCAAGTCGTGAGGGAGCCGCCAGGTTTGCAGCATTCCATGGGCGACTTTCGGGCATCATGACGCCCACGACGATCTTTTTCACACTGAACATGGAACGATTCCCGCTGCGTCTAAAGAGAAAAGTGCTGGCTAATGCTGGACGACTTTTCGAAGTACAAAAATGCCGGCCACGGCCAGAACAGTATTCGGAACCCACATCGCCCACGCCGGATCAACGGTTCCACTTTTGCCAAGGTTCACCATCAGAAATGTAACGGGATAGTAAACCAACAGAATTGGCAGGAAACACATGATAAAGGTGGTAATAAACTGCCGCCGTGCCTGTAAAATCGCAAAGGGGCCACCCAAAAAGGCAAAGAAAAGACAGCTGCCTGCCATGGCGTAGCGACTGTGAATTTCTGTGTTCAACTTTCGATTGCGATGGTCGGCCAGTCGTTCATAGCCAGCATATTCCTGCATTTGCTCACTGCCCAACTGATGAAAGTCACCTGTCAATAATAACATGGCGGCTTCCTGATCACGCTGCAACTGGTTGATAACCGTATTAGACTTGAACTCACCCATCGTGGCGTAGATATCGTCAATCGTCAGATGTCGAGCATTCCGTTTTGAAATTTCTTCATCCATCGGAAACGCGATTTCTTTTTCGCTCATCGCAAACCCGGAATCTCTTCCAGGAATACTTCCGCGTGGGTTCGTCAAATGCACAACGACCTCTTTGTTCTCCAGATCAAAACTGATTTTCGCTTTGTCAGCGGTTACAGTCACCTGACGATGATCTGCCTGGCGATAGCGAAACGTGGGCTTGATCAATTCACGATTTATGACGGCTTCAACTGTAATGCTGTAGCCCTTTTCCGGTTTACTAAGCTGATGTTGAGATTCCAGCAGGTCCAGAAAAATGTCTTCAATCGCCTGAGCAACAATGCGTTCCATGCTTTCAACGGCCCATGGAGTCGCGTAGTTGGTAAGACCAAATGAAGCAATTGCCAGCACGAATCCCAAAGCATAAGCCGGTATCAGTAACCGCAACGGATTGACTCCCGCGGCTTTCACGGCGGTCACTTCCAGATCACCCGCCATGCGCCCATAAACAATGGTCACGGCCAGCAATAAGGTGGCCGGTATCGTGAATGGCAACATACTGGGCACGACAAATGGCATGATCTTCAGAATCTGCTCGCCACCCAGTCCCTGATCTCCCGCTTCACGAACCAGGCCCACAAAAACCAGCATCACTGTCAGCACAACAACCAGCAGCAGGAAAACTCGCAGCAGTTCGCTCAGAATATAGCGTTGCATCATCTTCATGCGCGGTCACCTTTGCGACGCACATTGAAGCGTGAAACAGTTCGATATGTAGGCGGTGAAAACAAAACGCATCCCTGCGATGAAACTCTGCCAACCGCAATCGCAGCGACATCGTGTCGATGCAAACTGACTGGGTAACGTAGGTTATGACGTTTCCGAAATCCCAACAACATCAATTCCGGTTAACCGCGACAACAAAAACAAGACATAAATCACTTACAGTAAACACGTTACAGCGAACAACTCCCCCGAAACACCGCAATCGCACGTGAATTGAACACCAGCGATTCCCTGTGGCGACCCATTTTTTTCAGTGGACGCCCAAGATCTTCAGAACACCGTACGGAACACTCTTACATAGTTACGTTTCAAGGTATGAACAAAACTCAGCGGTACAGATCAAGGGATTTTCGCATGCACAACGAACAGCAAAACCGTAACGGATTTACGCTACTGGAACTCGTCGTTGTGATTTTCATCATTGTCATTCTGGTGGCGTTATTGCTGCCCTCAATCAGAACAGCAAGAGAACCAGCGCGACGAATGCAATGCCTTAACAACATTCGCAACGTCAGTGTTGCCATTCATAACTTTGCCAGCAGCAATCACAGTCGTCTTCCCAATCAAGCATATTACCCCAGCAATCTCACGACGAATAACGGCGAACTCGAAACATTCGAAGGCCGTAGCTGGGTTGTTGAACTTCTGCCGTATCTCGACGGCAACTCCTACTACGACCGCTGGCAAAAAGACCAACCATGGAACAGCACTTTTAAAGCAGGCGAAGATGACGTTTCTAACTCCTCCATCGCCAGCACTTATGTTTCGTGCCTGGCGTGCCCCAATGATGAATCCGCGTTTCAAGTGCCTGGCGGACTTAGTTATGTCCTGAACTGTGGCATCGGCGACCTGAACTGGCACACAAAAACCGGCATTCGCGATGCCGACCACCTGGAATCCGGTCAGCACTATCTGATTGAACCGTTCGACTGGAACGGAAACGGCATTCTGCCACCCGAAGACCAGGAAGACGCGCTAATCACCAGCGACTTCACCGTCTTCTGGCCGGACTTCCCTGCACCAACAGGCAGTGATGCTAAACCAAAGCCTCGCGCAGCACACGCTCTGAGCAAGATCTACGATGGAACCTCAAACACGGTTATGATTGGCGAGAACCTCAAAGCTGGTACACGTCCGGACCAGACGCAAACGTCGTGGGCCGATCCTCAAGTCTGCAGCAGCGGATTCATTCTTCCAATCGACGCCAAACGCATATCTCCCACATCGCATGCCACTGACGGAAGCCTGGCAACACTGGTTGTGTCGAAGCCAAACAACCCCGCCATTAACGCTTCAACGAATACAGAAGAAGGTACGGCTCCGTTTCTGAATTCTAATCATCCGGGAATTGTCACCGTCAGCTTCCTGGACGGTTCGGCCAAAACGCTGAGCGAAAACATCGACATGCAGGTTTACGCTCGCCTGTTGACGCCATGCGGCACCATGGAACGCGATATTGAAGGTTTCGTTCCGGAGCAGACTCTTGATTCCGATGAATTTTGAGTTGCCAGAACGCAGGCTGCTGGTCAAAAAACGGCATAACTGATAGATGCTGATACCTGCGTCAAGTACGGCCTGAAGTGACGACCCACGTCACCTGCCAGCAGTTCGACGCCGCAATTTTGTTGTTCGCGGCGGCAAACCGAACGTTCGTGGTGTGAAGTTGGAAGCAGGCTGCTAGAGTTTCCCTGACTCTGCCATCGCGACCTCCGTTCTGACACCCGATTAAGCGTTTCTTGCAGCCTGAATTCCGGTCATGTTCCACCTGCGTGTGTTCGCCACATTTTTTCGCAACTCGCTGATTCGCGAGATGATGTTTCAGGGAAATTTTCTGATTCAAATCATCACGCGCGCGTTTTGGTTTTTTGCTCAGATCGCTTTATTCAAAGTGATCTTTGAAAAAGTGCCCAGCATCAATGGCTGGACGCAGGACCAGTATTTCGCCTTCATGGCCACCGGCATGCTGATCAATGGCATCGTCGAAACGTTCTTTATGCCAAACTGCGCCAGCTTCAGCGAACAGATTCGCACGGGCCGACTAGACTTCGCTTTGTTAAAACCTGTTGACACTCAGTTTTTGGTGTCACTGGAACGAGTCAACCTGGCGATGGTCAGCCAGGTGCTGCTGGCGGCGGGACTGCTGATCAACTCGCTGTACAGGATTGGCGAACCGATTTCCGTTCTGCAACTGGTCATTTACTTATTCTACGTGACCACGGGAGTTTTGTTTTTCTATTCGATGATGATCGTCACCGCCTGCAGCAGCATCTTTCTGGGACGCAATCAGGGGCTGTACGATTTCTGGTTCTACATCACCGTATTCGGTCGCTATCCGCGAAGCATCTATGATGGTCGCGATCCGTCGCAGATTGAAGGCGGAGAAATCCTGCAGTTCGGTTTTTCCTACATCATGCCGATTCTACTGGTGATCACGGTTCCCGCACGAGTGATCGTGAATACTCTGGACCAGAAGCACTGGGCGGTCGTGTCTTTGCTGGCCGCTGTTGCAGGACTGGTGATTGCTCGCGGTGTGTTCAAGTGGTCCCTGAACCATTACCGCAGTGCCAGCAGCTGAAACAGAAGACCTGCGGCCACCGCTTTATTTCCGTCGTCGCTGTATTTCCTCGCACAGCTGTACTGCCGCCCAAGGTGTTGTTGCGGGCTTTTAGGCGAGCGGCAGATGGAAATCTACCCACGATCAAACCACCGTCATTCCCGCGCAGGCGGGAATCCAGCCGCACTGGGTTCCCGCCTGCACGGGAATGACGGTCAGCTCTTTCATGCCGCTCGCCTTACCGGACAAGCCCCGCAACAAAATTGACAAGTTCAGAGGTTGACACTTCCTGCTGCGAACCATCGGCCAACCCTTTCACCTGCCACATGCCCGCCGCAAATTCGTCGGCACCAGCAATCAAGGCAACGCGGAACCCTTTTTTATCGGCATACTTCATTTGTTTGCCGATACCTTTGGCTTCCGGGTACACCTCGGCACCAATGCCGGCAGCTCGCAGCGATCTGGCGACCTTCATATAGTCGGCCAATCGATCCTGCTCAAACATTGTGACCAGCACGGGCGCTGGAGTGGTGGCTTTTTGAGTCATCCCCAGCTCTTCCATGGCCGCCAGCATGCGATCCAGTCCCAGACTTGCTCCCACGCCAGGCAGTTTCTGCGAAGTAAACAGTTCTGCCAGGTTGTCATAACGACCGCCCGAACAAACGCTGCCAATGCCAGGAAGATCTCCCAGCAGTGTTTCGTAGATGGTGCCGGTATAGTAATCCAGTCCGCGAGCAATCGACACGTCCAGGGAAATTCGCCCTTCCGGTATACCGCACGCATTTGCCGTTGCGAATAATTCACGCAGGTGGCTGACCCCGACTTCTCCCGTTTCGCTGCCCGCCAGCATGCCTTCCAACGTTGACAGAATCTGTTCGGGAGTGCCATCCAACTGTGCCATATCCAGAACACTGCCAGCCTGTTCGGCCGTCACACCAACGTGTTCCACCATTTCTTCGACAACTTTATCGCGGCCAATTTTGTCGAGCTTATCAAGGCATCGAAGAATGCCGACAGCGTGTTCCTGCAGTCCGTTCTTTTCCAGCAGCCCGTTCAGGACTTTTCGATTGTTGACTCGAATCGTAAAGCGTTCGATGCCGATCTTTTCGAACAGATCGTTGATCACCATCAGAGTTTCAATATCCGTGGCGTTGCTGGTGCTGCCGATAGTGTCAAAATCGCATTGCATGAATTCACGAAAGCGGCCCCGAGCCGGACGTTCGCCTCGCCAAACGGGTGCAATGTGGTAGCGGCGAAACGGTATTCCAAGCTCCTGAATGTGTTGAGCCGAATAGCGAGCCAGCGGCACCGTCAGATCGAAGCGCATGGCCACATCACGGTCACCCTGATCGGTAAATCGAAATACCTGCTTGTCAGATTCCTCTCCCCCCTTGCCCAACAGCACTTCTGCATATTCCAGCGCCGGCGTGTCAATTGGGGCGAACCCGTAGCTGCGGTAAACCTGCCGAGCCGTGTCCATTAGATGTTCGCGGGCCATCATCTGGTCAGGCAGGAAATCACGAAAACCTCTTAGAGTTTGCGGCTTAATCTTTTGCTTTGACGGCGACTTTTCAGACATAACAATTCAACTGGAATTCGGTTCAGAAAACGTGTTTGGGCACCGCTAACGACAATTTCAGCCGCCGCAATGTTCGCAGCAAGCACAGTAGAGTTCGCGAAAGGCAAATTCCACGGCGAGTGAGGCGACTTCTTAAGTTGGCAGCCAATTGACGGCCAGTTTCTCAAAAACACGGGTGGCAAGGAATTCTGCGATCGCCTGATTTGTAGATATCCAAAATCCCCGGACGTTTCAGGACGCCCATCCAAATCGGTTGAATAACGGCCTTCAGACGAAAAGCACTTCCTTTGAGCCATGCCCGCACACCGCCCTTATCAAAATGGCAATAGCTGCCATGAGGAAAACCCAATATAGCATCAGGTCGGCCAATAAAGAACAACCGGGCAACCTGGGGCCAGTTTGCCGACCTTAACTGTCTTATCACCAAGCAAAACCAGATCTGCATTTCCGCCGAATTCAGGCGTAGCCGAATTCAGGCGTATTGTTCACGTTGCGACCTTAGGTCCTGCTTGTTATAAGTGCTCGCTAGCTGCGTCTGTATAGGAAGACATGTGGCCTGCGCTTGAGAAGTTTTAGCTCATAGTGACAGGGAACATGTTGATGTTGAGTTAAGTTTTCAGAGCGACCTGGTCGAGTTTCTGAACAGCGGCCTAAACAGCCTGAGACACAGCCTCGATAGAGTCTTACACAAAATGATGCGAGCACGGTGCACGCATCTTTTCTGAATGACAACGGAGCGCTGCCGAGCGGCAGCTCAAAAAATGGGCTGCGGGCCTCCCGCGTTAGGAAAAAGCTAATGGCAATAAAGAAAGTCAGGAGAAAAGAAGTGAGCGACGAAGAAACTAAAGAATCTGCTCCAGCAAGTGCACCAGCAGCTGCTGCACCTCAACAGACTCAGGAAGTTGTCGTTGATGACAGCGGAGCCAACGCGGGATATGCAAACTTCTGTCGCGTTTCCAGCACTCCAGAAGAACTGATCCTGGACCTCGGCCTGAACCCAACGCCATACGCAACGGGCAAAGTCGACGTTAAGGTTAATCAGCGAATCATCCTGAATCACTTTACAGCCAAGCGTCTGTGGAGTGCTCTTTCAATGGCGCTGCAACGACACGAACAGGCATTCGGCGTTCTGGAAACAGATGTTCGCAAGCGAGTGAAAGCTCCAGCTGTTGATGGCCCTGCGTCATAGTGGCAGCAATTGCTGACTAAGAACAGTAAAAGGTCGAGGCATCATGTCTTGACCTTTTTTCATGCGCCAAAATAAAACGAAACCGTTAGACTTCGTAAAGCAGCGAACTTGTTCACGTTAAGTCAATTTTCCTGAGCGACAACGGAGCGTTTCTGAGCGTCGGCTCAAATGGTCTGAGGCACAGCCTCGTTAGAATCTGAAAGCAATGGGGTAACGGGCGGAACAGAACGTTGCCACGGTCGCCGTAGACGGCCAACGGAAAACTCTCACTCATCCCCATTCGTTTGCTTTTCTAGAGCAATTTACCTTTTGTTGTGGCCGGTTTTGGCTTGTCGGAACCAGCCCACATCGCCTGGTTCGCGTTCTCCGCGGCCACAAGTCAGCGAAATTCGCTGCAATGGAAATCGGCTTCATGATGCGATCTGGCTTCATCATTTGTCTTCTGTTTACTCATACGACGCTGGCGTCTGACGTTCAAAAAGTATTTGTCTGGCCGGATCTCGCACCGAATGAAACGGCACACAATGAAGGCCACGCCATGCCGCTGCGGGCCAACGAAGATCCGCCGGTTACTCGGCTTGTAGAAATACGTCGCCCCTCAATCGACGTATTTCCAGCGGACAAACCCAACGGAACCGCCGTCGTTATTTTACCTGGCGGAGGCTTCGGAAAAGTTGTCCCCGATAAAGAAGGCTCAGAAGCTGCCCCCTGGCTGAACAAGCTTGGAATTTCTGTATTCGTTGTGCGATATCGAACAAACGAAACGACACCAAAATCGGAGCCTGCATGGAAGCGCCCTCTGCAGGATGCTCAACGAACAATACGCCTTATCCGCCATCGAGCGAGCGAATGGAACGTCGACCCTCAAAAAGTTGGCGTACTTGGGTTTTCCGCTGGCGGACAAGTCGCCTCCATTCTTCACACTCGAAACATCGCGACCGACTATGAAGCTATCGACGAAGTCGACAAACAACTTGCCAGACCCGATTTTTCGCTGCTGATTTACCCATGGCAGATCATGAACCCTGCAACTCAACAATTGCTGGAAGACATTCAACCGGCAAAAACTTCGCCCCCCGCTTTTATCGTACACACCCACGACGACAACTCGTCTTCGCTGGGAAGCGTGCTGGTTTATACCGGACTAAAACGCCACAACGTTCCTGCAGAACTGCACGTCTACGCCAACGGCGGCCACGGTTATGGCATGAGACCAGTAGCTGGCTCCGAAATCGGAACATGGCCCGATCGAGCGACGTCATGGCTGCAGCACCGAGGCCTCGCTGACAAATAGCGACAGGCTTCACCGCGACACCAAACCACCCGCGTACGCCTTCACTTGTGACGGTGGCATGTTGTGTTAGCTTGCACAATCGCTGGTGAAGCAGTTATCACGCTCTGCGTAGATACCGCCTCCACTTCGTTGAGTTGCGAAGTCCAGCGGCTCAAAATCACTCGTCCACACAAAGAATCAAGAAGCAATCGTCTCATGAGTTCACTGGAAATTATTGCTGGCAAAACACGCATTGGATGGATCGGAACCGGCGTTATGGGGGCCAGCATGTGCGGCCATCTGATGGACGCTGGGTTTTCCGCCACGGTCTACAACAGAACCAAAGCCAAGGCTCAGTCACTGCTGGAAAAAGGGGCCACGTGGGCTGACAGCCCCGCTGATGTGGCAAAGAATTCCGACGTGATTTTTTCCATCGTTGGATTTCCTCAGGATGTTCGGTCTGTGCTGCTGGGCGACACGGGAGCACTTTCGGCGGCAGCCCCCGGAAGTATTCTGGTAGACATGACCACAAGTCAACCCAGCCTTGCGGTGGAAGTTTACGAAGCGGCAAAAGCCAAAGGTGTCGTCAGTGTGGACGCACCGGTTTCCGGTGGCGACGTCGGTGCGAAAAACGGAACGCTGTCGATCATGATCGGCGGCGATGCCGACGTTGTGGAATCGTTGCAACCATGCTGGAACGCCATGGGAAAAACGATCGTGCATCAGGGGCCAGCCGGGGCAGGGCAGCACACCAAAATGGTCAACCAGACTCTGATTGCCACCGGCATGATCGGCGTCTGTGAAGCATTGCTATACGGTTACAAAGCGGGACTGAATCTGGACACCGTCATGAAGTCCGTTTCCAGTGGAGCAGCGGGAAGTTGGTCGCTGTCGAACCTTGGGCCGCGAATTATCGACAACAACTTCGATCCGGGATTCTTTGTGGAACACTTCATCAAAGATATGGGTATCGTTCTGGAAGAATCAAAGAAGATGGGGCTGTCGATGCCCGGTTTGGCGTTGGGACATCAGCTGTACCTGTCGGTGCAGGCCAAAGGCTACGGACGCAATGGAACTCACGCACTTCAGCTTGCGTTGGCCTCGCTGTCTGACATCGACTGGAAGAATCGCTGATCGCGAAAAAGCGAGTCCATCAGAACTTCAACGTCGGTCCTCCAAGCCAGGAACCTGCTTTCGCAGGGGCGGCGTTGCGAACGAAAAACGATGCCAGTTACCGAAAAACCACGCAATTTGCAGTGTATGAATCCCTTTTTTGAGTAATCCCGGGCGATTCCGGCGATTGAACGAAGCGGTATCTGACGCAGCTGGCGGTTGTGCTATCCTTTCAGGCTTTTGAAGGTCGCCTTGTCTGCGACAGTTTTTGTCCCTGCAAACACCAGTAAATAAACGTGGCTTAAGATGAAATATGACGTGTTCGGCGTTGGCAACGCTTTGGTAGACATTCAGGCTCAGGTCAGCGATTCACTTCTGGCGGAAACCGGATTCGACAAGGGCATCATGACTCTGGTCGATGATGCTCAACAACAGGCGGTGCTGGCAAAATTACAGGGCCTGCCATTGAATCGCTGTGCTGGCGGATCAGCCGCAAACACCATTGTGGGTGTGGCCGACTTCGGCGGGAAAGCAGCTTATGTTGGAAAAGTCGCCGCCGACGAAGTGGGCGAGTTCTTTCTGAAAGACATGCGAGAAATGGGCGTCACGATTGAAGTGAAGCCCGCAGATGTCGGCCAAACAGGAACCTGTGGCATTCTGATTTCCGAAGACGCTCAACGAACGATGCTGACAAACCTTGGCGTATCGTCAACATTGACGGAAGCGGACATTGATGAGAACGAACTGAAGCAATCGAAGTACGTGTACATTGAGGGCTATCTGTTAACCGGCGACACCACCAAAGCGGCGGCTTACAAAGCCATTGAACTGGCCAAAAAGCACGGCATCAAAGTCGCCTTTACTGCGTCGGATCCGTTTTTGGTCAACATGCTGAAAGACGAAATCTGGAACCTGATTAAAGGCCCGGTTGACCTGCTGTTTTGCAACGAAGAAGAAGCAAAAAGCCTGACCGGAAAAAATGATCCGATTGAATGTGCGGCAGAAATTCATCGCCACGCCGAAAACGTCGCCATGACTCTGGGACCAAACGGTTCCATCATCATGCACGGTGGCGAAGCAATTGCCATCGAAGGAGTTTCAGTAGCCGCAATTGACACAACCGGGGCTGGCGACATGTACGCTGGCGGCCTGTTGTACGGCATCACAAACGGCCTGTCCTGGAAACAGGCGGGACATCTGGCTTCGCATGCCGCAGCACGAATCGTCAGTCAACTGGGTGCCCGAATTCAGACTCGATTTACGCCGGAAGAAGTGCAGAAGCTGATTGGCTAGGGTGTTATATCCCTGGTTAACCAGCACGTTTGTGCCGATTTCCAGACTGGCACAATTGAGATAAACAGCAGCAATTGGCTCCAACGATCACTGGCCTTTCAGCGTAGAACAAGCTGAAAGGCCCGAGAAATGCTGAAAATGAGCGATTCGGACGCGAATTTTGGTTCGTCCGAGGCAGAAATGGAATCTGATGATTCCATGGTGTCTCAGGCGACAGATGCGCGCTTGGTTGAACAGGCTCGGCGAGGCGATACGGCGGCGTTTGGCCAGTTAGCTCAACGTTACGAACGGCGAGTTATCAAGGTGATTCGACGCTTCATGCCCGATCGTGACCTTTCACTCGATCTTGCTCAGGAATCGTTTCTAAAGGCGTTTGACCGCCTGGAGCAGTTCGATCCGTCGCGACGCTTTGGCCCGTGGATGTTTCGAATTGCCGTGAATACCACGTACGACCACCTGCGCAAGATCAAACGAAAAGGGAAATGGGCGCTCTTCAGCGAGGCGGGAGAGGATCGAGTTCCCGATCCGGCGGCTGCAGATCCACGTGGAGACCTGGACCTTTCTCAGGAAGTTCACATCGTTCTTGCAGACATTCCGGAAGCGTATCGAACCGTTCTTGTCCTTCGCGACCTGGAAGGTTTTTCAACGTCAGAAGTTGCAGCTGTCACTGAACGCAGTGAAGCCACAATTCGCTGGCGATTGGCTGAAGCTCGCCGCATGTTTAAAGACGCATGGGAACGACGAGATCGAAGCATTGAAGAAGAAAAATTAGGTTAGCCTGCAGCACTGGCCAGGCCCCAATCTGCAGCACTCAAGGCAGGATGCGGAGACAGAAAAATCGCTCACAGCCTGAACAAATCAAACGTTTAACTCAACACGATGAGTGAATTGTCCGGAAGCGACAACGGAGCGGCTCGGCGATTAGAACTTTCCACGTTCTCTCGCGTGCCACGCCACTGGTCAAGGGCGAAGCCCTTGTTGGGAAGTACATCGATTATGCAAAAGCAAAGCCTTAATTGTGCGGATGCTCGTCATCTGGTTCATCTTGCGGTCGGTGATGACACTTTGCCGGAAGAAGAATTACGCCTAACGGATCACTTGCATACTTGTGCGGACTGTCGCCAGTATCACGCTGGTATGGTTGATGCCATGCACGTGATTGAAAAAGTGCGAGACGACGACAGTGTCGAAATTCCAACTGGCTCAGTTTGGCCCGCTTTGGCCGACAAACTGAAGGCTCGCCAGACAATTGTTCATGCACCGCGAGAACGACGATTCAACGGTGCCGTGGCGACGTTATGTGCCTGCTCGTTGATGCTGGCTTTTGTCTCTGCCGTGAAAAGCCTGCCATCCAATTCCCCGGAATCGATTGCCGGTTACCCACCAGCTTCAGCAATGAGTGTCAACTTCCAGAACAACAATCCAGCACCGCAAACGATGCAACGGCAGCTTGTTCAGGTGGCTGGCCCTAACGGCACAACATTGTGGGTCGATCCCTATACCGGCCAGGCGTTCGTTCCCAACGTCATGAAAACACTGGGCGACGGAAGCCCGGACATGAACTTCTAACAAGGGCTTCGCCCTTGCCCCGGTGGCGTAGGACGATGAAGCAGGTGGAGCGTTCGAACCGCCGAGTCGCTGCGAACTAAGCTCAGCAACGTGCCAACAGAATTTGAAACCAGCTAGCCGTCCGGTAGGAACCGGACCTAAACTCAAGTTGATCTGCTACAAAAGCAGCCAACCGGACGAAACCGCAGGCACGTACAAGATAAGCTCGGAACAACAGCAACGGGAAGACTCATCCTCGCTCCCTTGCTGCTGTTTCGAGCTTTTTCTTTGCGCCGCTAAGCGTTTACAACACACTGCAGAAATCCTGCCGAACGCGTTCGGTGTGTTGTTTGCAACAAAGTCGAAACTATTCGAGCGAATGCACCAGCAGGCCGCTTCTTAGCTTAGGTTCAAACCAGGTGCTTTTAGGTGGCATAATCTGGCCAGCATCCGAAACGGCCATGAGCTGATCGATGGATGTCGGATACATGGAAATCGCACAAGCGCACTCGCCGCTTTTGACTCGCTTTTCAAGTTCTGCGGTACCTCGAATGCCACCCACGAAGTCGATTCGAGAATCGGTTCGAACGTCGCCAATACCAAAGATCGGCCCCAGAACGCGAGATTCAACAATAGCCACGTCCAGCGATTCAATCGCATCGCTGTGATCAATTGACGCTGGCGGAATCGTGACCGTGTACCACGAATTTTCCAGATAGACGCAAAACATGCCTGCCGATGTGGGCACCGGATTGTTGGTCGGCTCAACAACGCCTACTTCTGTAAGTCGCTTCAAAACGTCGTCGGCAGACTGATTGTTCAGATCTTTGACCAGGCGATTATAGGCCAGAATGTTCAGCTGCTGTGCCGGAAACAGAACCGTCAAAAACCAGTTGTATTCTTCATCGCCGGTGTGTCCTGGATTCGCCTTGCGACGCTCTGCGCCAGCTCGCCATGCACTGGCGGAACGGTGATGTCCATCAGCAACATAGAAAAACGGAACCTCAGTCAAATTCGCAACACAGGCAGCCGCGTCTTCAATTTTCCAGACTGTATGCTGAACTCCATCGGGAGCCGTGAAGTCGTACAGGGGAGCAGTTTCAGTGGCCTTGGCGACCGCGGCATCCACAGCCGCAACGTCTCGATAGGTCAGAAAAACGGGCCCGGAATGAACGTTCAACGTCAGCACGTGACGAGTACGATCGTCCTCTTTGTCTTTGCGAGTCTTTTCGTGTTTTAGAATCAGGTTATTTTCATAGTCGTCAACGTGGCAACAACACACGATTCCGGTTTGAGCAACGCCGTTCATAATCTGGCGATAGGCGAACAAAGACTCAGCGTCATCCTGAATCAGATGGCCGTCTGCCAGCAGTCGCTCAAGATTCTTTCGACCGGTTTCGTAAACTTCGTCCGCGTAGGCACTGGTTTCTGCTGGCAGATCAATCTCCGGGCGAACGACATGCAGAAAGCTAAGTGGATTGCCGTCTGCCAGAGCGGTTGCTTCCGGGCGATTAACAACGTCGTAGGGAACCGATGCGACCTTGTCGGCGGCATCCTTAGCAGGGCGAATAGCTTTGAACGGTTTAATTCGTGGCATGACAGTGTCAGTCTTTGGAGCACTTAAGCTTTTGTTGCGGGCCGTCCTGGCTCGTAGGAACCGGCCCACATAATAGAAATTCCGCTCTCCGCGGCCACAAGCCAACGTGAAATGCAGCAAGTGATCGATCGAACGTTTCGGGCAATCGGATTGAAACGACTGTCGATGATTACTCCAAGACAAACGCGGAGCAACCTTTCGGAATTCAGTCAATTTCCAGAGTATGAGAGTCCAAATCAGCTAAAAGCAGCGGGAAAGCAGGCCAAAAATTAACTCACCGGTTCCGGCAGATCTGCAGTCACCAGTCGGGAATGCACGCTAACCGATTAGACTTCTTAAAGCAGCGAACTTGTTCATATTGAGTCAGGTTTTCTGAGCGACGTAGTCGCGTTTCCGAGCGATAGCTCGAATGGTCTGAGGCACAGCCTCGTTGGAATCCTTCGGTCTTCCGAGAATTGCGGGCAATGCAAAAACTGCGGCCAGCATTCAGTGGAACCAGGTCGGTACCGTCCGTAGACTTCCGCGATGGAAACAGAACGAAACCTTGGCATACAACCCATTGCCGAATTACTGGCTCAGCTGCACCTGACGCCGCACAAGCTTGTTGAATGTTCAACAGAACAGTTGACTCACAAGCTGGTGTCGCGAGCGATCAAGGGACGCCGCTTGACCAAAAACTCAAAAGCAAAAGTCATCAGAGCGATGCAGGTCGCGACTGGCGAAAGCTACACGTCAGAGCAATTGTTCAACTATTGATCGTTGTTGGCTGGCGGATGAATTCCTCTGCCAAGCCCAAATAGCGTTGCTGCCAGCAGACCCAATAAGAAAACGGACACCACGTTTAAAGCATGGTGTCCGTTTTAATTTTTTTTGCAGTGGGCGTCGACTGATCTGGATCGCTAAGACTAAAGCGGCGATCGCTGGCCGATCTTAATGCAGTGTGAACACAGCTGGATCGTCGATGATAAACGGGGTTGACCAGGTCTGACCGTCGTTTTGGTTGACGTTGTTGAAGAACTGAGTCGCAAACACTTCAGCGGAATAGCTGTAAGGATAGCTGGAATAAAGATGATCTGATGCACGCAGGTCTTCGACGCCTTGCCGAGCATAATAGTGCACTCGTCCGTCAGGTGTGACAGACATGCCAAACGTCCACCAGCCTGGAGTCAGCTTGATGCTCTTCACTTCATGACCTGTGTTGTTGCCTCGAATCAGCAGCACAGCTTCGTCTTCTTCGTAGCGAGGATCTGTTTCGCTGTGGAATTCAAAGAAGAACCCAGGCCAGTAAGATTCTTCTTCTCGAACAGTGCGAGAAAACAGAAAGCCCTTCTTCTTCTCCGACGTCGTTGTTTTGCAGTCGATGCGGTAACCAAAGTGAGAACCAGAACGGTTCTCCCAGTTCTGAAATGGTGGCAACCAAATTCGGCAGGTGCAGCTTGGGCTACGAGCAGCTGATGTTTGTCCGATGCGCGAAGAGCAGGCCATCACAAAGTCATCCTGTTCCATCTGCCGGCTTGGCCGATGTGGAATTCCGGAATTCAATGTCTGCAGCTTCAATGCAAAATTGCTGCCCGGCAGGCCACCTGCTGGAGCTGGCACGCGTTCAATGACGTCTGGCTGGCCGCGTTTGGGGCTTTCAAACCAGCGACCGTTGCTGGAACCACCAAGCGGACGACGTTCCAATTCGTCCTGTTCACGGCTGGCCTTTTCACCGTTTGGGTGCCATTTCCAATTAGGATCTTCAAAGTCATCGCCAACATTGCTTTGGCGAATTCCGGTGCCCGGAACGACCTGACCATCAGCACTGGCAAAAAACACAGGAATGGCAATAACAAAGCAAGTTACGCGGAGCAACTGAGGCGACTTCATGTCGCGGTCCCCTTCTCTGGCAGGAATCCGTTATCGGAGGAATTTCTTGAAGAGCTCTCAGGCAGCCCTTCTCGCATCCATGCGATCAGGGCAATTTGCTTGAGTGTGTGAACCGGTTGACTGACTGCAACTGGCCGTACCTTCAGCATCATGCGGAAAGTGGCGGCAAATCAACAATCAAAGCCCACAGCCGGAGATATCGGCAATCCCGACACAGGCATCACAGCCAAATCCACCGCATCAGCCATGCTCAGCCGTTCTGACGTGGCTTAACCGTTGCCGTTTACCACCCTTGTTTAATCGTTAATGTCAGCGAAGTAGCCGTTCTGGTTTTTCGGCAAAAGCTGCCGGTGTTATCCTTGGTCGCAGTCGATCGGAAGTCTGCCTGACAAAAAAATGCGAAGGGCTGTCGGGCACCCGGCGAAAACAAGCTCAACAGAACAAGGCAAAGCAGCGGCCCGCGAATCACGCAACCGCCCAAAGGACGCTCGAAACCGAACTAAATTGAACGCAGGACGCACCCAAACCTGCGACGTTAGAACTCAGAAATGTTGACCTATGCACGCGACCGAATTTCTAGCAAAGAACAGTACACTGCCTGAAGTGCCCGTGCTGGTTCTTTATGGAACGGAACGTTTTCTGAAGATGGAAATTCTGAGCCTGATTCCAGGTGCCGCCGAAGACGACGACTCAGCAGAAGTCACTCGAGTTAACGGGAAAGATGCGGAACTGAGAACAGTGTGCGACGAATTGCTGACGGTGTCGATGTTCGGCGATCAGCGAATTGTGATGATTGACGAAGCCGATGAATTTGTGACCAAAAACCGCCCCGGTCTGGAAAAGTACGTCGAAAAGCCAGCCCGAACATCACTGTTGATTCTGGATGTGAAAAGCTGGCCGAAAAACACAAAGCTGGCAAAAGCGACGGCCAAAGTCGGCTTAAACATCGAATGTGGCGAACTTAAGGGCGCAGCTTTGGCGCAGTGGCTCATTCGCACCGCAAAAGAAGAACACCAAAAGAAACTGGATCACACAACCGCCCAACTGATTGTGCAGCTTGCTGGCGACAGCCTGGGCTTGCTCCAACAGGAACTCAACAAGCTTGTTTCCCTGGTGGGCGACGTCGAAACGATCACTCAGGAAGACGTAACCCGAGTCGTCGGCGGTTGGCGTTTGGAAACCACATGGACCATGCTGGACGCCATTCGGGACGGGCAGGTCGGAATGGCGTTGGAATGCCTGGACAAGCTGATTCTGGCGGGTGACGCTCCGCAGAAAGTGCTGGGCGGCCTTACGTTTACGTTTCGAAAATTCGCTGAAGCCACTGAATACGCTCGCCAAACTCGCGACCTGACGGGAGCTCTAAAATCAGCGGGAGTTTTCCCAAACGCCGTTGGAGCTGCGGAAGGCTATCTGAAACGAATCGGCTTTGAAAAAGCCAGTCGCATTTTCCAGATGCTGGTGGAAGCAGACGCCAACATGAAAGGCGGCAGTAGGGTTGATCCGAAATTGCAGCTGGAAGCGCTGTTTGTGCAGCTTGCAACTAAGGCCTGAAGCCCACACGGCACTCACGTTCTAAAAACCAAAAACTATGCCTTACGATGGCGGCGATAGTCCCAAAGCACAACCAGAAATGCGACAAGGTCGTAAACGGAATGTGCCGTAATCGGTATCAGCAGATTGGGCGTTGATTCCAGGCTCATCAACGCTGTCAGGTACAGCCCGGTAAGTCCGGCAAGCCACGCGTATAGTGGTGTAATTGCGTGAGCCAGACCGAACAGGATGTTCACAAACATGATCGCAAATGTGGGGTTAATCGATCTGGCCCACTGAAACAGGAAGCCTCGAAACAGCACTTCTTCGCAAATCCCCGCCATCAAGGACAGGAACACAATGTCGATCAAACGACACTGATCCAGCATAGGGCCAATTAAGTCACGCAGGAACACGCGTATTTGATTAAGTCCGTTGCTTCTGGACAAAAACGAAGCCACCAGAATCAGCAACATCGGCCCAGTTGCCAACACGCCCGTCCCAAATGACTTCCACGACCAGTGCAATTCAGCCGTGGGATGAACGTCCATCAAGAACCCAAGAGCGAATGCCACCAACAGCATGCCGCCTTCAAACAGCCCCGCTCCCGTTAAGAACTGAGACAGAGTTAGCGGCTCTGATGGTTGTGAGTTGTCTGGCATTTTAAGGTTGTCTTTGAGTTTACAAGAAACGCGACACCTGCTGAATGTGCCAGCAAAATGCAACAACACGCGACTCTGGCTTTACGGCATTGACGAATCGCCGCACCCCAAACGCTTGGCACGATAATACCGGACTGCGCATGAGATCGGTCTTCGCAAACATCAACCGTCGACAGAAACGGACAAGTACCTGTAGCGACCGGCGTTGCCTGAACCGTAGCGAGTCGCCAGAAGTGCGAAAAGGCAAAAGAAAAAAGGCCGATCGGAATCCAAAGAATCCGTCGGCCTTTTTCAGTAGTGGAAGTATTCAGGTTTCTCAGGCCTTCAACTTCGACACGCTCTCAATTTCTGTAGTTCGTTTCTCAGGCGAACCACAATCTCTCTCTATTTGCTGCACATTTGGCAGCGACTGCTTTCTCAGGGCAGTCAGGGTTCGGGATCTCACTCCGAACCAGTCTCTCTCTGAGAAAAGATAATAAGCAATCACGATGCCAAACTTACAACGCTGCCTGGCAAAAACAGGCCAACAGCACGTCATCGACCAACGTAAAACATTATCACAAAACCACTTACAACAAGTTCACAATTCCGTCACTGGTCCCAGGACTCATCATCACGGCGACCAGGTCAGGTCGAATTTGCAATTTGTACAACTGATTTAGATTGCAGTTCTTACAAATCTTGGCGTTTTGTGCATTGGAATTGTCGACCTTTCAAAAGTAGCTTGTCGCCCTCACGCGGCTTAAAGCTATTGGAACATTCATGTCAGACATCACCCCCGCCAACGTATTGCATCCTCACGACATCTGGATGAAGCGTGCGCTGGACCAGGCGGTCGCTGCGTATGATCAGGGTGAAGTTCCTGTGGGAGCTGTCATCGTTCACAACGGTCGGATTATTGCGGAAGCCTGCAATCAGCGAGAAACGTTGAATGACCCAACAGCTCACGCAGAAATGATTGCCATCACTCAAGCGGCCCAGTCTCTGCAATCATGGCGGCTGATTGACTGCACTCTGTATGTCACTTTAGAACCATGTCCGATGTGCGCTGGAGCGATTGTGCAATCTCGTATTCCGTTTGTGGTTTACGGCACAGCAGACCCCAAAGGCGGAGCGTGCGACACGCTGTTTAACATCACGTCTGACATTCGACTGAATCATCAGGCGGCTGTATTGGGTGGCGTGATGATGGAAGATTGCAAGGCTTTGCTTCAGCAGTTTTTTCGTGAACAACGAGCACTCGGTAAGAAGTAAATGCGGACAACAAACTTGAGGGAATTCCTTCAATTCGTCCGGTGCAAATAAGTTCTGAAAACGCGTTCGCGCAGATTCTGCTGCTTCGTGATCGACGTCACACGACTTACGTCGATTCGTTCGTGTTCGACAAAAAAGAATGTGACTCAGAACTTTAAACGGTATTGACCCATTTTCGGGCTTGGGTTAAATCTCTTCCCGGCGTCACATCCGACACGGCAGTTTCAGCCAGTCAGCGACGTTACCTGTCACGTTTAGTCACTTCAACACATTCGTGTTTTACTGCGGGCTTGCTCAAAGCTCGCTCCACTCCAATTCACCCCACCATTCGCAATTCAGCGGTGCGTTCAAGGACGAACCATCGACGAGCTGCGTCTTCTCAACTCTTCTGTCTTGCGAATTTCACGAACCCGCAATTCGTCGCGATGCGGAAAGTTCCTCTCAGGGAAGAAACTTATGTTCTACCGAAAATTGTTTCTGACTGCTGCAATTTCAGCAGTGCTTACAAATCAATCCGCTGCGAACGCTCAGCTCTTCAACCGGGGCTGCAACTCCTGTTCGGCCGCGTCCGCACCAGTGATGCAGGCTGCCAGTTGCACGCCGATTCAGCCGGTGCAGACATCGTGCTATCAGACGGTACCCGTTACGACGTACCAGCGAGAACAGCAAAAAGTTCGAGTTCCCTACTATCAAACAGCCATGGAAACTCAAACCGTAACTGTGATGGAACCCGTCACTCGACAGGTCTCACGTGAAATCCCAACTGTCAGCTACAAGACGGTTGTTGAAAACCGAGTCGTTAACCGCGACATGGGACGCTGGCAAACAAACTACACTCCTGTCGCCAAGTGCGATCCATGTCAGGTTGATCCTCGACCAGGCATGATTGGCTGGCTAAACCGTACGGGCTATTCATTCCGATCAGCATTCGTGCCGAACTATCGCACATCTCGACAATACGTGCCCAACATGGTCACCTGCAATGTGCCAACCACTCGGCAAGTCGCCGTTCATGGTACTCAAAAAGTTGTTGAGAACATTACCGAAATGGTACCTCGCCAAAAGACGGTTCAGGTTGAAGTCAGCAAGCTGGCCTGGCGTGAAGAAACACAAACAGTCATGAAGCCAACCACGGCTTACCGAACTGTTCCAATCGGCAGCTCACTGGCCTACGGCTACGGTGGCAGCAGCCAGGTAGCGTATGGCTATGGTGGCAGCTCAATGGCTTATGGTTATGGCGGCTACGGATATCCGGCAACGGCCTACATCGTGGACGAAAGCAACACCAGTCGATCGGCCCTGCTGCCGGAAGAAGATCCCAACTTCAAAGATACAGACACAACTCGTTCAGCACGCAACACGTTTGACAAAGATCTTCCAGACGATCCAAACGCCCGAACGTTTCAACGCACGGAGTCGGATAAACCGGGCTTCCAACGCAGCAGCTTCAACCGCACACTGCCACCAGCGGCTAATGACAGCTTGAAGCAGTCGCCAAACACTTTTAAATCGGATGAAGAATTGAGTCCGTTTCCACCAGCAACTCAGCGTGATTCCCGAGCCTACCAGAACAACTACACTCAGGCCACGCTTCGCCCGGCATCTCGTGGCTGGAAAAGTAGCAGTCGCTCAACTTCAGACAACAGCAGCACTGCATCCGACGATCGAATCGCGATCCCTGGTCTCTCAATGACTGATCGCAACTAGTGTTTTCAACCGCGACATTTCGTAGTGGAACGAAACCAAACCAACGCAACAGAACCACTGGCTGTGAAACACCGCCAGCCGTCCCTTCCTGATTTCCACGGCTGGCATCCCTTCCCCAACTCCTTTCACATCCCTTCAATCCCCTCCCCAACTCCCTTCTCTTCGTGTTCCTGATGCGTCCCCTCGCGGCACCGGTATCATACCGGTGCCCTTTTTATTGCGCGAAATTCAAAATCGACGATCCTGAACGATTTCCGGGGAAGCAATGTCTTCAGTTACCGCTAACAACGCAGCGTTGCCTTGACGCCAAGTACAGCCAACCTTCAAACTTCGCCACAAATACCTCAACGTGAACTATCGCGCCGGGACATTTATGAATCGTGTCGAAAGAGTGTTTCTTGTCCTCTGAAACTGAACCATCATCGGAGCAACACAAGCCCTCAGCGGCACCAACAGGTGATGCAACGACTGCCGAAATGATTCTGATGGGCACCGGAACCAGCATTGGTGTTCCGGTGGTGGGTTGCAACTGCCACGTTTGCAAGTCGACGAACCCCAGAAACCACCGCCTGCGCTCCGGCGTTCTTGTTAACGCTCCGCAAGGTGAATTCGTCATCGACACCGGCCCGGAACTTCGGCTGCAGTTGCTTCACAATGGAGCATCACTGGTACGAGCTGCCTTGTTCACGCATGCTCATGCAGATCATATCATGGGCCTGGACGATCTAAGGATTTTCGGATTTCGCATTGAGAAAGAACTGTTGGATATCGGCCGACGCGAAGCAGAACAGGCGGGCACGGAATTCGACGAAGCTGCCTTCCAATTGTCTCGACCTGGCCAGATTCCGCTGTATTGCGAACGAATCGTTGAGGACGCCATTCGACATACCTTTCACTACGCATTCTCTGACCCATCCGGCCACAGCCATCGTTTTGCCGCTCCCAGACTTTGTTTTGAACAAGTTACCCCCGGCGAAACGTTTCGCATTCTGGGGTTGGACGTGTTACCGATTCGCCTGAATCACGGCCAACTGCCGATTTTGGGTTACCGCATTGGCAACGTGGCTTTCTGCACCGATGTCTCCACGATTCCGGCTGAAAGTCGCGAACTGCTGCAGGGCCTGGATACTCTGGTGATCGACGCACTTCGCTATAAACCTCATCCAACACACCTGACCGTCGACCAGGCCGTTCAGTGGGCCAATCGGCTGCAACCACGCCGAACCATTCTGACTCACATGTCACACGAACTTGAATACGACCAACTGCAAAACGAACTGCCAGATGGCATCGAACCCGGATATGACGGCCTGCGAATTCGATTGGTATAAAACGGCCAGGTTGCAAATCGAGCAGGTTTGGAATCGCGAGACAAAGTAGCCATCACGCTGTGCCTGGTTCGTGGTGATTCTGAGGAATCGAAGTCGACTGGCTGGAAACCGTCTGGTTTCAATGCGAAAATTGATCGCCCCGGTGAAATGTCGTGCTGGCCCAGTGCCAAACACAATACGCGATGCGGTTTAACAGAAAAACTCGCCGCTTCGAAGAATCCTGAGCAGCGCGAAATTAGAAACAGTTCATGACGCTACCTGAAGAAACTCTCAAAAAAACTCGCCGACAGAAAGCTTTCGCCGTTCTGCCGACGCTGCTGACTCTTGGGAACGCGATCTGTGGTTTTGGAGCGATCACGATTCTGGCTCGAGTTGGCCCAACTTTCGATGTCGGGCTGCACGACCCCTCTGTCGCGTGGGACCCGGCCATGGAAATGGTGAAGGCGGCACAGCTGATCTTTCTGGCCATGTTGTTTGACGCCCTTGATGGCAGCGCCGCTCGACTCACAAACCAAACCAGCGAATTTGGAGCCATGCTGGACAGCCTGTGCGATGCCGTCAGCTTCGGCGTTGCTCCTGCATTTATGATGTTAAAGCTGGCCGATCCAAGACATCACCTGATGGAAACGCTAAGCGGAAAAATCAGCTCGCCCGTCGGCATCGACCTGCAGGCTCCGTTCGACTATTCGATCGACTTTCTGTGGGCGATTGCGGCCTTATTTCTTGCCTGTGCAATTCTGAGGCTGGCTCGCTTTAACGTTGAAACGGATGAAGAAGATACTCACGAAGGCTTCAGCGGCCTGCCTTCTCCCGCTGCTGCGGCTGTGATTGCCAGCCTGCCAATTGGAGTGATGGCTTTAAAAAAGAAAATGGTGGGAGCCGCAGCTGTCACATGGGCCCAACAAGTAGGGGGAGTTGTTCTTCCGGCGTTGGCCGTAATTCTGCCATTTATCACGCTGGCCACCGCCGTGCTGATGGTTAGCCGCATCAAATACCCGCACCTGTTTAACCAGATTCTTAAGGGCGATCAGGGCCGCATGCAGTTGCTGCAGCTGGTGTTCACGCTGGCATTGATCTTTGCCGTTGGTGGAGTTGCCGTGCCGGTTATCCTGTGCTGGTTCGCCTTTGCCGGGCCGTTTAAAGCGGCGTGGGGAAAGTACGTAAAACCCCGATTTTCTCGTACAAGTGCCAGCAACTGACCACTGACCACTGATCAGATGATCCGCCATTCGGGAATCTCGTGAAAGTTCGACTCACTTCGTGCAATCTGGCTTTAAGACGCTAGAATCACCCCGCAACATACGTGGCTGACCGCTAACTCGGTCGTTTGCCTTCAGTTTTATCGTCTCTTGCAGACGTAGCCTTTGTTGCACAGCTTTATCAAATGTTCACCGGCCTCGTTGAAGGACAAGGTACAGTCAGAATCCTCCAAGAGGAAACTGATGGCCTGCGCCTCACGATAGCCCCTGACGCCAGCTGTTTTTCTTCCAACGAAGTTGCCATCGGCGACAGCATCGCCATTTGCGGCTGTTGTCTAACCGCCGTGAAAATCGCGGAAGACAGCCTGGACTTCGAAGCGGGCGAAGAAACGCTTTCCAAAACAAGCCTTGGGGACTTCAAAGTTGGCACGCGAGTCAACCTGGAACGCTCACTGGCCGTGGGAGCTCGATTAGGCGGCCATTTCGTGCAGGGTCACGTAGACGGCGTCGCCACCGTTGATCTAATCGACCGCAGCGGCGAATGGGTTAACATGTGGTTTAAAGTGCCACCCGAATTAACGTTGCTGATGGTGCCCAAGGGGTCGATCACCGTCGATGGCATCAGCCTGACTCTGGTGAATGTGGAATCCGACCGATTTTCTGTCGCGTTAATCCCGCATACTCTGGAAGTCACCACACTTGGTGATCGAGCTGTGGGGCAACGAGTGAACATCGAACAGGATGTTCTTGGAAAGTACGTTGCCAAACTGATGTCGCGAGAAGGCGGCGTAAGCCCCTGGGACTTTGTCAATAAAAATACGACCCCTGAATAAACCAACCTCGAACAAACAAACCTGGAACGAAACGGAAGTTAGTGAAAGACAGAAGCCGGCAAACTCGATCCTACCTGATGGAGCTGTTTCAACAGCACGGCTTCAACCCGCGCTCTGATCTGGGGCAGAACTTCCTGATTGATATTAACCTGATTGAATTTGCCGTTCGCGCGGCCGAACTTACGGTCGATGATATCGTGCTGGAAGTCGGACCGGGCACGGGCGGTATGACGACGTTTCTTTCCGAACAAGCCGGAAAAGTCATCAGCGTAGAAGTCGATCGCAACATGTTCGCTCTGGCAACAGACGCGACTTCTCACTGCGACAACGTCACCCTGATCAACCGCGACATCCTGAAAAACAAAAACACGATTGCTCCGGAAATCACCGAGCTGTTAATCACAGAACTGGCGGCAACACTAAATAGCCAACTTAAGCTTGTTGCCAACCTGCCTTACAGTGTCGCCACACCGGTCATCACCAACCTTGTCGCTTCGCAGCTTCCATGGCAACGTATGGTCTGCACGATCCAGTTGGAACTGGGCGAAAAGATGGTGGCTCAACCAGGCGAATCCAATTATGGAGCTCTGGCGGTCTGGCTGCAGTCACAATGCAGCGTCAAGATTATTCGCCGTTTAACTCCCAACGTATTCTGGCCTCGCCCCAAAGTGAATTCAGCTATCGTCAGTATCTGGCGACACGACGGACGTGGCGACAAGATTCTGGACAAGAAGTTCTTTCAGGATTTTCTGCGACGGCTGTTCCACCATCGCCGAAAACTGATGCGGCGAGTACTGGTGGGAATGTACAGCAAACAACTTTCCAAGACAGACGTCGACACGCTGATGGAAGAACTCGGCCACGATGCGGAAACTCGAGCGGAAACGCTGGACGTGCCGACGTTTGTCAAACTCGGAAACAAGTTCTGCGAAGCTGTCCGTGCAGCAGACGCAAAACAGGATTCATAGTATTTAACGGGCAGTGCCAGGTTTCATCAAACGTCAGCATTTCGGTCAGCCGCATCAGCCGCAGGGCGTTAGCCCCGGTTCTTGAGGATCATGCGAAAAAACCGGGGCTAACGCCCTGCGGCTGACAAAGACTTGGCGATGTCAGTTAGGTTTAAAATCAAAACGATGCATGCACGGTGCCTGCATCATTCATCATAGCGACAACGGAGCGGCTCGGCGGTTGAAACTATCCATCTGGTTTCAACGTGCCACGCCACTCGGTCAAGGGCGAAGCCCTTGCAAAATTGATGCTCGCACGGTGCGAACATCTTTTAACCATAGCGACAACGGAGCGGCTCGGCGGTTGAAACTGACCATCTGGTTTCAACGTGCCACGCCACCGTGTCAAGGGCGATGCCCTTGTTAGGAAGTGCGTCATATGCAGGATCGCATCGCATACAAAGGCCTTACATTCGACGACGTTTTGCTGGAACCTGGTTACAGCGAGCTTGTGCCTTCCGACGTCGATCTGGATTCGATGCTGACTCGCAACATCCCGCTGCATGTTCCAATCATCAGCAGCCCAATGGATACTGTGACAGAAAGCGATATGGCCATCGCAATGGCACAGGTCGGCGGCATCGGCATCATTCATAAGAACATGTCGATTGCTCAACAGGCGATGCAGGTTGATCGAGTTAAACGCAGCGAACACGGGGTGATTGTTGATCCTGTGACGTTGCCGCCGGAAACCAGTGTGGGCGAAGCATCACGAATTATGGACGAACGCAATATCGGTGGCGTTCCCATTACCGTTGACGGCAAACTGGTGGGCATCCTGACGCGTCGCGACTTACGATTTCTGGATCGCAAAGACCGACCGGTTCGCGAAGTGATGACCAAGGAAAATCTGGTCACCGCACCGGAAAATACCAGCCTTGAAGAAGCAGAACGCATTCTGCTGGAAAACAGAGTCGAGAAACTGCTGCTGGTGGACGATCAATATCAACTGAGAGGCTTGATTACGATTAAGGACATCGACAAAAACCTGCAGTTTCCGCAGGCGTCGAAGGACTTACGCGGACGATTGCGGGTTGGCGCAGCAGTCGGCGTTTTAGATCTGGATCGAGTCGCTCAATTGGTTGAAAAAGGTGTAGACGTTCTGGTTGTGGACAGTGCTCACGGGCATTCTCTGAACGTTATTGAGACGGTCAAAGAAATAAAAAGAAAATTTTCTATCGATGTCATCGCCGGAAACGTCGCGACATCCGAAGGTGCAAAGGCTCTGGCAGATGCGGGAGTCGACGCTGTGAAAGTTGGCATCGGTCCGGGATCGATTTGCACAACGCGAATCATTTCCGGAATTGGTGTTCCTCAACTTTCAGCCATTGCCAATGCGGCCAAAGCACTGGCTGGTTCGGGTATCCCGGTTATTGCCGACGGCGGCATTCGATTTAGTGGAGACATTACCAAGGCACTTGCTGCCGGAGCGTGGTCCATTATGGTCGGCGGTCTGTTGGCGGGGGTTGATGAGAGTCCTGGTGAGATGATTCTTTTCCAGGGACGAAGCTTCAAACGATACCGTGGCATGGGATCGATGGGAGCAATGGTGAAAGGAAGCAGCGAACGTTATCGACAGGGAAAAGTCGATGGCAAGGATACGTCCAAGCTGGTTCCGGAAGGTGTAGAAGGACGCGTTCCGTACAAAGGCGGATTGCAACCAGTCATTTATCAACTCACTGGCGGACTTCGTTCCGGCATGGGTTATGTCGGCGTTGGGTCGATTAAGGATCTCCGCGAGAAAGCTCGTTTCATCGAGATTTCTGCGGCTTCGGTTAGGGAAAACCATCCTCATGATATCGCTATCACTCAGGAATCGCCGAATTACTCGGTGGAACATTCGTCAGACGGCCACAACTAAGCTCATTCAGGCAACAGGACCAGCACTGGTCCTGTGTGCCGCAATGTGCTGTCCGTCGCTGTTTTGCCCAACACTCGCCGCTCAGGCCGCCGCAGACAACATCCTGCCGCCGGTAGTGCCAGAACCTGTTGACGTAACACTGCCTGCGGCAAACCTGTCACAGTTGAACAATCCACAGGATGTCTCCGGCCGGATCTCACTGGACGTATTGGCCACAAAGCCGGCGACCACAGACGAAAACAACACGAAGACACCTGAGACAGCAGAATCCGACGCGGCGGCAGCGAATGCCCGCCAGCAAAGTCGCGATCTTATGAACGCGTTACGCAGCGGCCGAACGCTGGTCACGCCAACGCCAGCAGCAACCCCTGTCGCAAACGCTAAGCCAGCTGCAACGTCAACAGAAAAGCTATCAACACTTCAGTACGTTGAAACTGATGGTATGCGGATGAACTCGATCCTGCTGACAGGCGGTGACGAAGAAGCGGGAACCATAAAGCTGCCCGAAGTTTCCGGAAGCGAGCCCGTGCTGACAATTGATGGCTCGACAATCCTGCCAGAATTGCCAGCAACGTCCGGCAACCCTCAGTATTACAACAACGGCTATTCAAAACAGGATCTGCGACGTGCGAAGCGAGCCGCCAACGGTGGCGGAAAGTTCATTGAATTTTACGATCCCGAATTGGAACACTTCGACGCTGGCGACTACGAACGATCGGTCTTGCTGGTTGGAAGTCAGGACGAGGTGGAAGACAACAATCGCGAAGCCAGCGAACTGCTTTCTCGCAAACTTACGGACATCAAACCAACACTAAGCTACGCGTGGGGCGACCTTGAAAAGAAATCTCTGCCTGACGATTTCCACAAACGCATGGACAATGGTGAATATACAGAGACACCGGCTCCACGCACTGTGCTGCAATGGGAACCAACAAATATTTGGTACCACCCACTTTACTTTGAAGACGTCGGCCTGGAGCGGTACGGCCACACTCGCAAGCCGTGGGTTCAGCCTTTTGTATCCACAGGCAAGTTCTTTGGCCAGGTGGCGATGCTGCCATACCAAATGACACTGCATCCACCGAAGGCGAAAGAATTCGCATTGGGACATTATCAGCCTGGTGAATGGGCTCCAAAAAAACGCTATCAGGTACCATTCAACGAAGAAGCCACCACAGTTGAACTGCTGTGGATCACAGGACTTATCCTGCTGATTCCGTAGACCGCAGACTTCAAGGTGATTGCTGAGTTAAAATCCTGCACTTCAAAAGGCGTTGAATCCATTCGGGTTCAACGCCTTTGTTTTTTAAGCACCAGAACAATTGCTCAGCACTCACCAAAGAGGCCTGCGCCTGCGAACCGACTCAGATAGCGATTGACGCCAGTGCTGCATCACAGCTCAATGCCGAGGGTAGTGGATCCTGTTAAAGATCCTGCGACACTGGGATCTTTAACAAGATCCACTACAACAAATCCGAATTCTTAGCGATGACGCAGCACCAGCAACCTACTCCGCAACGTCGCGATGAAGCACATCTGCAGTCTCGGAATCCAACTCTTTAACCGGGTCGCCCCAGAGGCGATCCGGCGGGATCACCATTTCACGAGCGCCATCAATATACAACACGCGTTTGGGGTTGAGTGGCAGATCGTTGTCATCTGGAATTTCATCGTCATCTTCATCGTCATGTGGCCCGTGGAGATTAGGACCGCGAATGCCATTCTTCCAAAGGATGGGTTGACGACCATCAACTTGTATTGCTATCGGCGGCGACAGACGGAAGGAATACAGCCTAAAGTCCATACCGAGTCCATCGCCTGAATACGGAAACGTACCACCGCTGCGGAGATCGATCAGTACATACTCATTATTCTCACGCATCTCCGTTTCAAACAACGTTGCTGGAAACTGCCCGTTCTTCCTTCGGTATATCTGCAAGGCAACTATCAGCTGAGTAGCCCGCGTGCTATCGATTGCCGCACTCCAATCACCTGGAACAAATGAATATTTCCCACTACTGTATTGAGCCCAGTCAGTAACGCTGTCGCCGTAACGACGCATCTCGTTATCAACTGTCGCCATAGCACGACGAGCCAATCTTTCCAATCTTGCGTGCCGATAGTCATCCCCGTTTTCGATCGCCGACGCCGCATTGATGACCGAAAGAAACCGCATACGCTCCACCCAACTCATCGACTTGAAGGTTCGAGGCAACTCAGCCAGATTCTCCGGGTCTACGTTAGCCCCGTGCAGCTCAAACCAGGCAGCCCTAAGATACTCGCGCATTGGCGTGTCCAACCGCAAACGATACGCGATCGCCACAAGTTGAGCCTGCATGTTTCGCAGGTTTTCGGCAGTCACCGCGTCATCCGAGACCAGTTCGTGCAGGTGTTGATCAACCACCCGCTGCCAAATGTTGGTCGCCTGCTCCAACCCCGCATCGGACGCCTCGCTCCTCAGATAACACAGAATATACTTCGCCTGCGCAAGTCGCTGAATGGCCTCACCAAAATCTCCTGCATCACGCAACCGTCGAGCTTCCTGAATCAGCACTGTAGTAACAGGTTCCGCAAACGAAACAGACCATGGCTTCTGGTACTGTTCCGGCAATCGGAATGCCATGTCCTCCCCGAGAGTCTCGCGTATCTTATCGACCTCAAGGATCGCTGCTTTCTGGTGCTGGCTTGAACGCGTGGTAATCGCTGATGGAGACTTAGCGGCATTCAACTCCACAGGAACAGCATTTGTTATTCGTGCCAGACTTTCCCAGGACGAATTCCAGGCAGCAACATTTCGTGGCAATCGCTCGTTGGCATGCGTCTCCACACCAGACACCAACTCTGGAGGAATTTCGTTGCTAAGTCGGAACAATTCCAACGGCAACACAAGGCGCCCCACATTGTACATCGGCCACATGCAGAACACCGGCACTGCCACAAGTAGAATGTGACGGAAATCGTATTTCCACGATTCTGTTTGATGGTCCATCCAATAGCGCCGCGTGATCACCGGCAGCAAGAGCAGCGACACGATTAGTGGCCACGCTGTTAGCCAGCCAGGAACATCCGACAGATAAACATAGCCCAGAAAAATCGTATAACCCACATAGGCGAAGATTGCGACAAACGCTGACACAAAGGCTTTACGTATCCAGACTGAACTCAAGTGGCCAATGGCATAACCGCCGAGAAGCCACGCAAACACTGTCGGCAGCAGGAAAACAATTGGCGTACTGCCATTCTCGCCCCATTCCAGACGACTGAACAATATATTGATCTCGTTCAACATTTCCGCCAACGACGCTTGATCCCGTGCAGACTGACGTCCCATCAGCCCGTCTGCCAACACAAACGCGGCAGCCAGTGAAAACAGCACTGTCAGCCAAACGGCATGGCGAGTCAGCAGGACGGTTGTTGATGACACTCCTCGGTGAGCCCAAAACAGACCACTGCGGTTGCGTTGGTCGTTACGAAATGTGCGTAAACCACACTCCAGAACAATCAGGCTCAGCAAAGATAACGGTGCCGGAAAAAAGTTCGTGTAGCGCATCCAGACAGCGGGAATCAGCAACAGCAGACACACAAACGCAAAGGGAATCGCTGATCGCAGTTGTTGCCACAACAGTACTCGAAACGTCCGGCTGCTAACGGGAGAACGCATGGCCCACGTTTGCAGCCGAGTCGCCAGAAAACCAGTGCCACTTTCCCGAATCCGTACTGACGGTCGATGCTGAAAACGCTGAAATAGACTCACTGCATCCAGTCGACGAATCCCTCGGTGCCACCCAGGCAAAATGTAAATGCTTAAACCAACCGCCAACAGCGACAAAGTCATCGACCACCAAACGATGGGTTCCGAAATCGCACCTCTGTGGAAGGGGCTTCTCGAACCGTACAACGCCGCAAAAACGACCAACGAAACTCCACAACCACAGATGGCAGCAATCACTTTTCGACAGTAGAGGCTCCAAAATAACGTCAGCGACAGAAACGCCGTTGTTGTAGCAGCCAACTTCATCAGGCCAGCAGCTTCATCACTGTTCAGCCATCGCAGTTGCAAACCTTCAAAAACCGACTCGCCTTTAATCAAACATGCGACGCCATAAATGACGCAGACCGAAATGCCTGAAACAACCATGTACAACAACGTGGCCAGCACCGTCGTTGTCAACTTAGCCAACAACAGCGTGCTGGTTTTCATAGGAAGGTTCCGCAGCCAGGGAGCCGTCCCGTTGTCTTCTTCGCCAGCAAACAGATACAGCAACGAACAGGTCGCACAAATCAATCCGATTCCCGCGGACAACACGATCATGGCCGGGAAAGGACGATCAATAACATTCAAAAACGTGCTCATCCACAGCGCCAGGCACATCGCAAACGCAAACAGAGCCAGCCAAAGATTGCGCTGGCTGCGGTATTCTTTCCAAACCAGTCTCAGGAAGGGCGTGTGCATAGTGGTTATCCGAAGTTTGCTTAGCGCTGAATACGGTTATGCAGCATAAAACACTGATGGCAGCTGCAAAATTAAGGCAACTACAGCCCAGGAGACGTATCAATTAATGGGCCGTCAGCAGCTGTAAACATAGAATCGCGGCGGTATTCACGAAGCATGGCCAGCAGAATGTCTTCCAGGTTCGGCTTGCGAAACTGCGGTTCAGGCAGACCTGCCGATCGACAGGATTCCAGCAGCCGATTGGAATCCAGTTCCTTCACCATCCACACGTGTTCGTGACCAAATTTCACGTGAGCTAAACTGGTGCCCGGAATCGCCGGTGACGCAGTGGTGGCATCCGGAAGACTTAACACAACTTCTGTGGTGGTCCGCTTAAGATTTTCCAGGCTTTCCACACACAACAACTTTCCATTCAGCAAAATGGCCACCATGTCGGCCACGCGTTCCACTTCAGAAACCTGATGACTGGACAACAACACCGTGCGACCTTCCGCAGAAACATCAATCATGCTCTCCAGAAATTCACGGCGCACCAATGGATCCAGCCCAGACGTGGGTTCATCCAATATCAACAGTTCCGGGCGGTGAGCCATCGCCAAAGACAGCGCGACCTTGGCTCGCATGCCTTTCGACAACGCGGAGATCTTCTGGTGACTTTGCAGATCAAACTTTTGCAGTAAACGCAGATATTCCTGCTGATAGCCGGATGGATAAAATCCAGCTGCAAACCAACCGATTTCATCAGCCGTCATCCAGTCGTACAGTGGAGGCTGGTCGGCGACGTAACCTACACGTCCGCGAATTTCCAACGTGTGAGTTCTGCTGTTCATGCCCAGCACTTCTGTCGTGCCCATGTCGGCGTGTTCCAACCCCAGCAGCAAGCGGATAGCCGTGCTTTTGCCTGCACCGTTGGCTCCCAGCACAGCGCACACAACACCGGGTGGCACCGATAAAGAAACGTTTTCCAGAGCCACGGTTTTTCCAAACCGTTTTGTAACATGGGATAGTTGAATGACGGGTTTCATGGGGAAGACTTTCCTGATGCTTGAACATTGACAATGACTTAGCAGACCTGAACGCAAGACCAAGGCCACCGACTTCCGTCACCCGCTGTCCTGCTGAGTCAACGATTGCCATTCGGAATCAACCAGGCTGCGGACTTCCTGTACGGAAATCTGATTCTGCAAAGCTTCCTGCAAAACCGAACGCAGGCGATCTCGAATCATCTGCAGACGATCCTGTCGACAGATATCGGGAGCCGCCGCACTGACGCTCATGCCCGTACCGCGAATCGAATCCAGCACTCCCTGCTGCTGCAGTTCTCGATACGCTCGAGCCACCGTATTCACGTTCACCGCCGCCTGCACGGCCAGTTCGCGAACCGAAGGCAGGCGTTCGCCGACCAGCAGGCTGCCGTTGGCAATTGAGAACTTGACCTGCCGTTCGATCTGTTCGTAGATCGGAATGCCGTTTCCGGCGTCAATGTGACAAATCATGCGTGGCTCCACAATACTGTAATAGTTACATATTACACTAGCCACAGATCGGCGACGCGTCAATCTCCAAATTCGAAAATTCTGCGATCAGCATCGCGCGCAGCAAAAAAGCTGCGAACATGGTCCGCAGCTTTCAGGCTATTTGTTCTGTTCCGAAGTCGTGACTACTTCGTTTTTGGGGCGGCAATCTGACGCAATCGAGCACCACTTCGCTTGGCGAATAGCTCTTTGCTGCCGTCTGCGGCAACTCGTACACCAACGCGTGTTGGCTTATTGGTTTCCGGGCAGATCAGCTGACAATTGGAAGCGTCGATGGCCAGTTCCATGTGCAATCGACCGCCCTGAGGACTCTTGGGATGGCCGCGTTTTACGTGCTTGTACACTTTGTGTACGCCTTCAACGACAACCTTGCCCTTTTTCAAGTCGACGGACAGAACGGTTCCGCGAGTTCCTGCGTCATCGCCAGCGATGACTTCTACTGTATCACCTTTGCGGATTTTCATTACCGTAACTCTAACTAACGTGGGGCTTTAGGATGATCTCGCGACTGCCGGGAAGTTCCGGCATCGCCCGATCGGACATTCATCGACTCTTTCGACAGCTCAGTTGAGCCGGACCGTCGGAAAGCGAAGCAGGGAAGGATGACCACTTTCTTTCAAGGAATCAACCCAGCATTCGTCCGGTTTGGACTTTGGGCTGTAAATTTTCGCTGGAAGTCCCGCCAACGGGAACCCATTGGTGGTCGCATGCCTGCAAATCACGTCAAATTACCCGTAAATCGCCGTTTCCCCTGCCGCAAATCTTCAAGCAGTCGCTCGGCAGGGCTTTTCACAAATGGCTAGCCGATTAGACTGCCATTCTTCAAGCCAACTTATTCAATCGACAAATCGAGACGAAAATATGCAGCATCGAGACCTTCATGACGGCCGTTCAGACGGATTAAAGCCTCTTGTCAGCCTGGACCTGAGCCAGGTGAACAGCTTTTCCGACCTGCTGTCGGCCATGTCTGATACCGCATTTTCCGGGCGATCTGCTGGCGAAGCCGCCCGAATTATGACCAATATGTTCTCCGACAGCAGCTGCGGAGTCGTCATGACGATTTCTGGAGCCATGACGGTAGCCAAGCAGGGAAAAATCGTCTGCGACCTGATCGACCGAGGTTGCGTACAGGCCATCATTGCCACGGGAGCTCTGATCGCTCACGGCTTGACGGAATCAATCGGGCTTAGCCATTACAGAAGCGACCCAAATCAAAGCGACGAAGAGCTGTTCGAAAAAGGCTATAACCGCATCTATGACACTCTGGAAATGGAAGCCAACCTGAACGACATTTCCGTGATGGTCGCCACCGTTTTAGCAGAAGAAACGCCCGACGGAGGCACGTGGTGTTCAAGTTCGTTCTGCAAAGCGATCGGCAAACGACTTAGCGAGCAGAACCTCGGCACCGGAATTCTGCGAAGTGCGTACGAAAAGAACGTCCCCGTGTTTATTCCAGCCTTTACCGACAGCGAACTAGGTCTGGACTTTTCGACGTGGGCCATCATGGCCAGCTTGAAAGCTCAGGGACACGCGAACCACAAAGACGCCAATCTGGCTCAGGCCTTGGAAAACGTACCAGCCTTTAATCCGTTTCTGGATTTGTTTGAGTACGCTCGCCGAGTAACCAGCTTCGACAACCTGGGCATCTTCACCATTGGTGGGGGTGTGCCTCGCAACTGGGCTCAACAGGTGGGCCCGTTTATCGACGTCACCAACGATCGCTGCGGCACGGCATTCACGCCGCCTCGATTTCGCTATGGCGTGCGATTGTGTCCGGAACCCGTTCACTGGGGCGGATTGTCTGGCTGCACGTATTCAGAAGGCGTCAGCTGGGGCAAATTCTTCAGTCCGGCCGATGGTGGGCAATTTGCCGAAGTGTATTCCGACGCTACCGTCATTCTGCCATTGCTGGTGAAAGCCGTATTTGAACGCATGGATGCGGCCGCCAAATCGTAGTGGAACTTGCAGCAGAATCTGCCGGAAGGCTGTGAAGTTGGCAAACTTCGCAGCCTTCAAGTTTTCATAAACCGGCAGAAGGCAACATTCCGCCGAAAACCGATGGTGACGTGGAAAGCGAATCTGTTCTACAATCACTGAGCGGTTCTGCATTTCTGCTGGAATCGTGAGTTGGCTTTCCTTAAGACATGTTCACATGCTCGGAGTTGCAAGGATGCGTTCCGCACATTTCAAAATCGCCGTACTTCTGTTTGTTGCCGTCAATGGACGAGCGGACGCTCAGGCTCCTTCAGCGGAGCAGATTCTGGGACAGTTCCGTCCTGCACATTCAGATATCGAATACGACACTCCCGATCCCAAAGACTTCGCCAAGTGCAAAGTTGATATCGAGCGAGATAAATCAACCGCTGGCTTTGTCGTTTACGGACCAACCGGCGAAGTGCTGCGTCGGTTTACAGACACAAACGCAGACAACAAGGCAGACCTGTTTCGCTATTATCGAATGGGCCTGGAAGTTTACCGAGACATCGACAGCGACAAAAACGAAAAGCCCGACCAGCACCGCTGGATGAACTGGGGCGGCATGCGCTGGGGCATCGATCAAAACGAAGATGGCAAAATTGATTCGTGGCGAATGCTGTCCGCACAGGAAGCAGCTCGCATTGCCGTGGAAGCCATGGTGCGTGGAGACATCGCCGCCTTATCCGGAGTCATGATTAACGCCGAAGACGTTAAGTCCATTCAGGCCAGCAGCGACGTTGCTAAACAGTTGTTGCAGTCGGCCGGTGATCCAACGGCCGAACTTCGTAAAATTATGGCGGCCAGCAAATCGCTGAACGCACGTTCTCGCTGGGTGCGTTTCGATCCTCCGGTTCCCAGCCTTGTTCCCAGAGAAGATGGCAAGGCCGCAATCGATCTGACAGTTTTCGAAAACGCCATGGCCATCATTGAAAACGGCGACACTCACGAATTGGTTTCGATTGGTGAAATGATCAAAGTGGGCGAAGTCTGGAAGCTTGTACAGATTCCTCGACCACTGGATTCGGAAAACGCTCAGGTTCAGATTGGCGGTATCATGATGCAGCCGCAAATGTCGAACGGCGGCTTCAATGCTCCACCGGAAATGGCCAAAGAAATGGAAGTGCTGTTGGGCGAACTTCAAAAGCTTGACGAAAGCAGCCCCAGCACCAACGTCACTCCTGAAGCATTGGCAAGATACAATCAGCTGCGAGCTGACGTGATTGAAAAGATTATCCGCATCGCTCCCACAGACCAGGAACGACTGCAGTGGATTCAACAATACGCCGACGGCATCGCAGCCGCCGTGCAAACCGGCGAATACGACGACGGACTGAAACGTCTGGTCGCTTTGCAGGATCAGGTCAAAGTCAACAACGACCTGTTGGGCTATGTTTGGTATCGCCGCTTACTGGCAGAATACGCTGTGCGTCTGAAAGTTGATGACAACACGCAACGCCAGGCCGCTCAGGATTGGTGGTTGAAACAACTGGAAGTATTTTCCGAAAAGTGGCCTAAGTCAGAAGACGCCAGCGACGCCATGGTGCAGCTTGCGATCAGCCTTGAGCTGATGGGACGGCTGGACGATGCCAAACGCTGGTACAACCAACTGGTCACCGATCACGCTCGCACCAACGCGGGCATTCGAGCTCGCGGAGCACTGCGACGACTAAACCTGGCCGGTAAACCGCTACAACTTGAAGGCCGCAACCTGACCGGACAGCAAATTAGTGCGGCTCAATACGCTGGCAAAGTCACTCTGGTTGTCTTCTGGGCAACGTGGGCCAAACCGTACACGGATGATCTGCCCAAACTGACGCAGGTACACACCAAGTATCAGCGTTCCGGATTTGAAATTCTGGGTGTGAACCTGGATGCCGACGCATCCGGCATTAAAGACTATCTGGCCAGGTACGGCGGCAACTGGCAGCACATTCATGATGCCGGTGGTACAGACGGCCAACTGGCAAAGGACTTCGGCATTGTTTCTATGCCGACGATGTTCATCGTTGACAAGTCTGGTAAAGTGGCAGGAGCCGTCACCGCAGACAACCTGGAAGAAGCCGTCAAAACGCTACTGCTGGGCGAAAGCCTGGAATCGGCCGCTCGTCAGGGAGCAACCCTGGCACCTGCATCCATCCAATAAGGCGGACGGCGAAACAAACGAATTGCAGACAGCAGAAAATGAAGATTTTCTGCTGTCTGCATTTACGGACATCCACAAACTCAAGCTGCAGGCAACTGTGGGACGTTTCGTTGGGTGTCAGTTTTGACTCGGACATCTATCACGCTGAGGCCATTCCAGACTCTGGAGAGATCGACTTCGAAATCGATGAAGCGATTGTCGAAGTCGGCTTGAGTTCAGGGACTAAGGAACTGCCCCGAAATTATATCCAGATTTGTGAGTCATAATATTTGCCCGGATTGGACATGCCAAACACGGTCGAAACGTTATTTGATTTCCCGACGTCGTTGCACGTTGCGCCAGGTGAGTCGCGGAGACAGTGTGAATTATTGAATCAACGCGGCTGGGAAAAAGTGCTGCATCCTTAGAAACCTGGGCCATCCACCCTCAGCCAAACACGCCGATTCGCTCGATGCATCTTAAATTCCTCCCACACTGTCGTTCAACAAGCAAAACATACGCTTGACAAGCCGCCGAAGATTCTAAACAACACACACCTAAGGCGTCAACACGGGTGGCTGGCCCACCGTTCGCCCTGAGCCAGCCCGCGCACTCGTCAAGCTTGGCTCGCTGCTCGTCGCTGTAATCGTTGTTGGTTTCAATGCCATCGAGAAGCTGCAGCATGCCGACACCCCACTGAATTTCCGGATCGAGGTTCATATGGCGGGCCTTCGTCTTTGGCTTCGGAGGAGCCAGGTGAGCCAGAGCCGACTGTCGCAGGCGATGGCCGGCTGAACAACTCGCCGTGCGATAGCTCGTCCACTTGCTGTCGCCATCGAGAATCCGATTGATCAGGCGCGAGACTTTGTGAACCATGTCCACGCAGTGAATGTAGGGCCGGTTCCCACCGGCCGATCGAACGGCCAAAGGTGCTTTGGCCGGTGGGAACCGGCCCTACGGCTACTACAATTCATTCGGCAGAGGCACCCTGGCTTTCACTAGCCGATAGATGTTTTTGCAGCAGTCCAGACCACGCAACCTGGTCCGCTTGGGCCAACTTTAGCTCATATTCCTGACAACACGTTCGTACGCTGACAACCGTGTAAAGGCTCATGGGAATCCAAACCAGGAGCCCCACCACAATCATCGGCTTAGCAAAGTGCGAAGGCAGGATACAATGGCGCGGTCCCCTATCGAGTGAAGATATGTTGCTCCATGCACAGACAGAATAAAACAGCTCAGCCATGCCGACGAACAACAGCAGTCGCAACAATCCCCCACAATCCGCCCACTCGCTGAAGTGCTGCCAAAAAACCAGCCAATTGCTCTCCCCCTGAAGACTACCGGGTGTTTCTCCGATTCCTAGAACCATTGACCGAAACCACCCGCCCCGTCCGTGATCCGGTGGAAATGTGATCGAGCAAAACACCATGACCTGGAGAACGATCCATGCGACTGAGTTTGGAGTCTCACAAACGCCACGCCGCCGCCACCGGACGACGACGATGGCAAATGCAACGAGAACTATGGCGATCTGCAATTTATAGGCCAACCCCCAAAACTCAATTCGTGAATAAGCAACGAATGTTAGCAGAAACGCGTAAACCATCCGCCAGAACACCGACGGACCTACGCCGTTTGTTCGACGACAATTCAGTCGACCTAACAGCACACCGATTAAAACGATGCTAAGAGCAAGGAAGTCGTAGGCTAGATGGTAGGATATTGACAACAGATTATATTTCGGCAACGGCAGGTAGGGGCCAGAATCATCGCCGAACATGCCAATAGCGGGCTTGCCGGAAAACTCAGCTTTCGCGTGGAGCTCTGCGTTTTCTGACCGTCGAATCAATTCCTCCCGGCGCGTATCAACGGAGTCGTTTTGAAACCGCATGAGCAGAGCTTCCAACGGGATGTCAGGCCTGTTGATTTTGCGCAAGTGCGACTCAAGGCCTTGCCTTAAGTTGCCTCTCATGAATCTAACTTCAAATGCAATATCCTTGTACGTCTGAAGGTGCATGTTGTTGTCAAGATCTAACTGCCTGAGCACTGATTCAAAGAGATCGATCTGTTCAGCACTCTCCTCAAAGAAACCCGATGCAAGAAATCGTTCGAATCGCACTTTTGCTGCGTACTGAAAACGCTCAGTAAGGAAACCAATATTAAAGCCAATGTACGATGGAATAAGTTCGAACGGGTGCACGCCAAGCGTAACGGCTACTGTCCAGTTTGAGTCCGTTTCGAATACTGGAGGTTGGAAATCAGATTTCCTTGCACCGGATGCAAAGTGACGATCTCCCGTGGACAAATCGGTTGGCTTCCCCCCGTACGGATTTGGGTACACGCTTCTGATGGATCGGTGGTCTTCGAATGCGCTCTTCTGCCAACAGAGCATCGCCATAGCGTAATCATAAATTGCATTATCAGGATCCAGGGATGAGCCTTCGTTTAAGGCTGACATTTGCTCGGCAAATGAAGACGGACTATAGCCGGAAATAACCAGGATCAGAGCGGCCTGCATGCGTCGAAGACGAATGTCGTCTTGTATCGTGTCGATGGCACGCTGACACAGCGAGACCCCAAGTCGTGCAATGGGCGCTCGTTCAATGTGATCGTTCCCATGTTCTTCCAGCAGCATCCACGATACTGCGAGTGTCTCTTCAATGGTCAACTCGCTCTCTCCAAGACGCTGCCAGAATTCGAGAGCTTCGCCAGGGTCGTATGGTGGAACTCTGTTGGCCGGAGCCCCAGTCACTAACACCTCACCAGCTTCGACGACACCCCAACGCAATGCCCATAACCCATATGGCTCGGCCACGACGCAGCATATGCACCAGCCCCCACAAATTGCCCCCAAAAGTATTAGGGACCAATATAATCTAGACGTCAGAGATTTTGGGTAGACTTCTTCGTCCGACATAAGTAACTCCGTGTTTGGCAATACAGTCGTCGCAGGGCAGGCTTCCGTCAGCCATGACGTACAATAGCAAAGTTGCATTGATCCGCGACCACGTGGTAGCACCTGGCCACCGGGTGCCAATCCTACGTCAACCAAATAGTGAATGTAGGGCCGGTTCCCGCCGGCCGATCGAACAGCCAAACGGCTACTGAACGCGACCGGCGAATCCAGGAACGTAACAAGCACCGCTGCAACGATGGGCAGCTAAACGTGCGGGCCATCCACCCCGAAAAGTACCGCACCGATGGGAGCCACCCCTCTGTCGTGTCATCCATCCACGCGCGTCAGGCCCGCAAACGCGGGAATGAGGCTGGCACAACGCTCTGGGTTCCCGCCTGCGCGGGAATGACACGGATAAGCTGGGTTCCCGCTCCAACAATTGCTGTCCACCCGAAAAGATTGCATGAGCCAATGGCTGCAAATCCATGATACTGGCGGCAGGGATGGACAACTGGCAAAAGACTTCGGCATTGTTTCCGTGCCGACGATGTTCATCGTTGGCAAGTCTGGTAAAATGGCAGGAGCCGTCACCGCAGACAACCTGAAAGAAGCCGTCAAAATGCTTCTACCGGGGAAAAGCTGGAATCGGTCGCTCGCCGGGGAGCAACCCTGGCACCTGTCGCAATCCAATAAGGCGGACGACGAAACACAGGACTTCCGGACGGCAGATACTTCCCACCGTCCGGAGATGACAGATCTCTGCACGTTCAAGCTGCAGTAAGTTGTTGAACGTTTCGTTGCCGATCGCCTGCAGTCGAAAGTCTGAAGCCAATGCCCAGAACTCAAACGCCCAGCCCAAACTGCATCCGCCACACGATCTGCCTCAGCCTGTTCGTGCTGCTTAGCTGCACTGTTCCGCTAAAGCCAACGTTCGCGACCGACGCACCGCGACCGAATATCATCGTGATCTACACCGATGATCAGGGTTTCGGCGACGCCAGTTGTTTGAACCCGGATTCAAAGTTCAAAACGCCCAACTTTGATCGACTGGCGGCGGAAGGCATCAGCTTTACAGACGCCCACTGCAGCGACACGGTTTGTACTCCTTCTCGCTATGGCCTGCTGACTGGTCGCTATAGCTGGCGAACAACTTTGAAGACGGGCGTCTTTGGAGCAGAAAAGAAATGCCTGATCGAAGACGGTCGCATCACTCTGGCATCGCTGCTGCGTGATCGTGGTTACCATACCGCGATGGTGGGCAAGTGGCATCTGGGCATGGACTTTCCTGGTGAACAAGATTCTCGCGACTGGACGAAACCCGTTCTGGACATGCCGCTTGATAAGGGCTTTGACTATTTCTTTGGCATACCCGCTTCCCTGAACTACGGAATTCTGGCGTGGTTTGAAGGCCGACACGCAAAAGTGCCACCCACATTCTTTACCGAAAAGAAGCCGAACAAGCTGGCACTTTCAGATTACCGCATCAATCCGCCATACCAAGCGACGGCTGAAGAAACGAACCAAGCACTCGGCAAACGCGGCATTGAAGTCGCCTCCGACTTTGTCGATTCCGAATGTCTGACACGATTCACTGACAAAGCCATTGAATACGTGCAGAGCAGGGCACAGGCAGCAAACAACGGCGAACCGTTTTTCCTTTACTTGCCGTACACTTCGCCTCACAAGCCCGTTATCCCCTTACCCGAATTTCGTGGCCAGGGCGAAGCCGGAGCGTACGGCGAATTTCTGATTGAAACCGACTACCACGTCGGACGCCTGATGACAGCGCTAACGGAACAAAAGCTGGACGAAAACACGCTGATCATTTTCTCCAGCGACAACGGGCCGGAAACTACGTGGAAGCAACGCATCGAAAAATTTCAGCATCACAGCAACGGCATTTACCGAGAAGGCAAGCGGTCAATTTACGAAGGCGGTCATCGAGTTCCCTTTTTTGTACGCTGGCCTGCCGGTGTAAAGTCGCCGGGACGAGTTTGCCGCAAGACAATTTGCCAGACAGACGTGCTGGCAACTCTGGCTGAACTACTAAACAGCGAACTTCCTGCCAATGCGGGTGAAGACAGTGAAAGCTTCCTGCCCGAATTCTTTCACACCGATTCAACAGCTTCGCGTTCTGCGACAATGCACCACGGTATTTCCGGAGAGTTTGCAATTCGATCGGGCGACTGGAAGTTGATTTTACCTTACCGAAAAAAGAAGGCTGAACTCTACAACCTAAAATCCGACCCATCAGAAACCAACGACATCGCCAGTATGCACGAAGACACAGTGGCCCAGCTAACTCAGCAGGCAACCAGTCTGGTACTGAATGGCAGAACAACGCCGGGCGTCAATCAGCCCAACGACACCGGCTACTGGGACGATCTCACGTGGATAGAGAAATCAGACTACGAAGCCGCTCACGCAGGGCAGTAGTTGACGTTGCAGCTCACAAAATCGGATAGTTGTCTCTTCAAAAAAAACGAGGTGTGGAATGCGACTGTTTATTGCGATAGCTATTTGCCTTCAGGTTGCTCCGACGCTTGCTCAGGAAGTCTTCAAGTACGAACAAAAAATTGATGCACTTGTTTCACCGTACCTGGAAAACGACAAAGTCAATGCTGTATCCATTGGTGTCATATCAAACGGACGAACATGGACAAAAAGTTTCGGCCGCCTGAACGACGACGGATCGAAGGTGCCTGACAAAAACACGATCTATGAAATTGGATCGATCTCCAAGGTATTCACGTCTTTATTATTGGCCGAAGCTGTTGAAAGCGGTCGCCTGAAACTGGATGACCCCATCAGCACCGTCATGACGGAGCTTTCAAAGCACAACCCGACTGTCGGTAATTCAATCACATTCAAACATCTGTCGCACCATGAGTCCGGACTTCCAGTGATGCCGGACAACTTAGACCCCGCGGATCCGACAAACCCATTCAACGGGTACGACCGCAAGATGCTCACGGACTACATGCTGTCCGTCAAACCCACCAGACAACCAAACGAAGCCTATGAGTATTCAAATCTGGCTGTTGGCCTGTTGGGCGATCTTCTGGCGCGGCAAAACAATGTCAGTTATGAAACGCTGCTGAAAGAGAAACTGACCGCTCCTCTTAAAATGGCCGACACCGGGCTCGTTCTGACTCCCGAACAACTTCAGCGATTCGCGACACCTCACAACGCCGCACTTCTTCAAGACAAGGCATGGGACTTTGACGCTCTGGCCGGCTGCGGAGCGATTCGCAGCACTGTTCACGACATGCTGCTGTTTGCAGAAGCTTCGCTAAACCCTCCAGACGGACCACTGAAAAAACCAATTGAACTTGCATGGAAACAACACAAACCCAGTAAGAATGGCCAGCACGCGATGGGGCTCGGCTGGATGATTGCTCTGGACGGTTCCACTCGATGGCACAACGGCCAAACGGGCGGCTACCAGGCCATGATGCTTATCAGTCGCCCAATGAAGTGCTCCGTTGTGTTGCTTTGCAATACCGCAGGTTCCGGAACGGACGCTCTGGCAGAACAGATCATTCAGACCGTTATGGGAATTGATGTACCACCCAAAACATTCGTCAAAGAATTCAAAGTAAAACCGGAAGTGGCCCAGCGTCTGGAAGGCAAATACCAACTTGCTCCAGGCGTTGTGATTACCGTGCAGGTCAAAAACGGTCGCATGATGGCTCAATTGACGGGCCAGCAGTTTCTGGCATTGCTACCGAAAAGCGAAACTGAATGGAAATATCAACTGGTTGACGCAACTCTTAAATTCGAACTTCCGGATACGGGCAACAGCCCCAAAGTCACACTGCTGCAGGCTGGAAGAGAAATGCCGAGCCCGCGAATATCCGAATAGTCGAGGACAAAAATTTAAGCCTCCGCCAGAATCATATCAGCGGCGCCACACAGCAGAACTCAAGCCTATTCTGAATACGCCGCCTGCTGAATTTGCTGTGAGGACTGAGCGTCTGAGCCAATTTCGTAAGCCCTCCAACGTCCAATCGCATGCCCACCGATAACACCGGCGACATAGCCAAACGGAAGGCTTCCTGAGATCACGTTGCCAACATACGAACCATAGGCTGGGTATAGAATCTGATAGGCTTCTTGCTGAGCCTGAACATCCTGCGTCGTGTGGATATATCCCAACGCGTCTCCCGTTGCCCTGGCTTCGTGGTATAAGGGCACTCCCGGAATCAGGTAGGCGGCAGCATAAGTGCCTTTCCACTTTCTTCCTGCAAAGTCTTTGGCATGCCCTGCTTCGTGAATGGCGATCGCTGGAATGTCTGAATACAGATGAACCGTATTAGTGAAGGGGTTGAAGTGATCTCCACCGAAGACTCGCCCAGGAATCAGAGTTTCCCCCAACACAGACAGTGTCCCCAAAGTATAGCGCCATCCTGGACCAACAGATTTATTGGCCACAAGTCTGCGCCAGTCGTCGCCAGGATGATACTGGTTGATTCGGACCTTCACCGTCCCCAGACTATTGTCGCCGAGGTATTGAGCGATCGCAGACTCAGTGTCGGAGCCGATGTTGTGATTTTCGACACGATGGTCGAACAGCAGAATTTTATTGGGAATGCCCCAGATCCAGCCCGCCGTGTCCAGAAACTTATTCGGTCGCCCTCGTTCAATCGGCGTTTGAGTAACAGCCGCCAGCTCAGCGCATTCTTTGTGCAGTTGAGCCGTGCCGTACGAATACGGTAACGTCGCGCAGCCACTGCAGCAGAAGCTAAACGCAGCGATCAATGTAACAAAGAAAGCAGCGTTTAATAAACGATGGGGGGAGTTCAGATTATGGGTCATTCTCATGATCGCATATTGTTTTACGTAAGCGAAGCATTTCCAATACCAACGCTGAAGAGTGGGCTCAAGGACAAACGATTCTCTACATGACCTTCGACTTGTCATTCTCAAAGCAGCAGGCCACCTCAATGGTGACACAGCCTGCTCATTACGTGTTCTAGCAATTCCGAAAAATCTCAACAAGACGACTCCGGACGTGCAGCGATTTCACGATTGAGGTAGAGCTGCCAGCAAAAGTTGGAGAAAGTCCCCCCGAGAATGGAATGGATCAATCCAGCAACGCACTGTCATGTGGCTCCGCTTCTCGAAATATCGCCGATCGAAAACAGTTGGTTGCCGCCACAAGCCTGAACGCTGATCGACAAGAACAGCAAGTTGACTGTGTGCCAGTTGCTTAGTCAGCTATTCTGGTCGCACAATGAAACTATTTATTCCCAACCTGAATTTTGAAGACGAGCTTTCCGCAAGGTCGTCGAAAATTAATCCACAGACTCAGGCGGCCATTGATGATCTGGCTCCCTTGATGGGATTGCTTGTTGATGCGGGAGATGCCGTTCTGGTTAATCTCAATGCGGTGCCGGATGACTTACCGAGCTGCCTGCAGCACGTGCGATTTGCCACAGCAGAGCAAATTGTTTCAGAACAGAAGTCCGTCGCAAAAATCGGCGATCGAGAAATTGTCCCATGGGGCTGGACTTCTCGCATTTTGCAAACGGCCCAGACATTGAACACTGCGGTCAACAACGCTCCTGAATTGCATGTTGTGAAGCAGATCAACAGTCGCGCCTTCAGTGCCACGTTCGATGCCGTGCAGTGCAGCGATGAAAGCTCACTTCCATTCGGCAACGAGCGCTTCGGCAGGCTGTGTTTGACAATGGAAGAGTGCACAAACGCAATCAGAAAAATGGTTGCTGCACGCTACAGTCGCTGGGTGGCTAAACCGCAGCTTAGCAATGCCGGTCGCAATCGACTGCTGGTAACCGGCTGCGAACTCAACGACCAGCAGCAAGGTTGGCTGGCCAAACAAATCTCCCTGGGCGGCGTGTACCTGGAACCGTGGATTCAACCAATTTCGGAATGCGGACTTCAGTACGTAATTCACCCAATCACAACTGGCAACGGCGAAGTTTCAGCCAGCAACAGCTCGATCGAATTCATCGGGGCAACTCGCCTGATCAACGACGACGTCGGGCGCTATGCGGGCAGTATGATTGGCCTGGGCGCAGAATCGGAAACGCAGTGGGCTTCGTCAATTGAATACGGAATGCAGGTTTGCCTGGCAGCTCAGGCGGCGGGCTACTTCGGGCCACTGGGAATCGACAGTTTTCAGTTTCAAAACGCTTCAGGAGAACTGGGCGTCCGGCTTTGTAACGACGTGAACGCTCGGTTTACGATGGGGCGACTTGCTGTGGCGCTCAGGCAGAATCTGCAGGAAAACTACAGCGGACTTTGGTGTCAGTTGCCGGTTGCTCAGCAGCTTAATCGGCTCAAAACGAATAATTCTGACAGCATTCAGGAACTGATATCCGCAATGCAAAACGTTTTGACGGCGCAAGGCGAAAACGACGTATTTATAGAAAGGACAAGTCCGCTATCGATAAGTGGCCGCCCCGTGCGAACAATGACACTATTGATAAGTGGACCAAATCCGCAACAACTTCTGACGTGCCACACGACGCTTCAGCAATTTGTAAAACGTGCGTCGCCCGGAATTAAGTAGCCTGAAGCACAGCCTCGTCAAACACAAATATTCAAACGCAGAACTATTCGAGCACTCATGCCTGAAGAATTGCAAAACAAGAACGTTCGCCCCTGGTCGACGGAATGGTACGAAATTCAGAAGCAGACACTTGGTGAATCCGCCTGTCGTCAGCTGGGATTTTATGCCATTCCTGACGACATGCGACTGTCCGTCGTCATCCCCGTTTACAACGAAGAAAAGACTCTGCGAAATCTGGTCGATCGTGTTCGCGAAGTGCCGATCAGAAAAGAGTTGATTCTGGTTAACGATTGCAGCCGCGATCTTTCTCGCGAAATCATGGAAGAACTACAGGCGGAATCAGAAGGTGATGATTTCAACCGTATTCGCACATTCCACCACGACGTGAACCAGGGGAAAGGGGCAGCCTTACGAACCGGCTTCAGCAATGTGGCAGGCAACATCGTCATCATTCAGGACGCCGACCTGGAATATGATCCCAGCGAGTATCCTCGCCTGCTAAGACCGATTGTGGAAAACAAAGCAGACGTTGTCTATGGCAGCCGATTTCTGGGCGACCAGGCTCATCGAGTTCTCTATTACTGGCATTCGGTGGGAAATCAGTTTCTGACGTTTTTGTCGAACTGTTTTACCAACCTTAATCTGACGGATATGGAAACCTGCTACAAAGTTTTCCGCCGCGAAGTTGTTGACGAGCTGACTCCCAAACTTGTGCAGAATCGGTTTGGCTTCGAACCGGAAATCACCGCAAGAATGGCGAGACGACGTTATCGCATTTATGAAATGTCTGTCAGCTATTCCGGGCGAACATACGCCGATGGCAAGCACATCGGCTGGAAAGACGGTTTCAAGGCCATCTGGTGCATCGTGAGATTTGGCCTGGCAGATTAGCGAGTGCGGCGAAATGAGTGAGAGGGCGGCCACTCACGGGTGGCACCTTCCTTCAGCGATTGCAACATGGCGTTCCATTTTCCGCCCCCAGGCGAGACGACGAACTTAATGTGAGTTGCCACACCCCGTCGCTGTGTGTCATGATTATCTGCGTTCTACTTTCGCACCTGAAGGGATCGCACGATGAATCGTTGGCTACTATCCATTTGCCTTAGCCTATTAGTGTTTGATGCAAACACTGGTAATTGTCAGGAAACCTCAGCAGCAAAAATGCCGCAGGTGCTTAAAGCTGGCGCTGCCATCAGTAACATTACGCCGCCGCTTGGTGAACTGATTGTCGGTGGATGGCAGCCGTTTCCGGCAAAGCATATCCACGACGAGCTGTTTGCCAGATGTCTTGTGCTGGATGATGGCAACACTCGACTGGCCTTCGTTATTTGCGACAACGTCGGCATTCCGCGAGAAGTGTTTGATTTAGCGGGAAGCCAAATTGAAGAAGCAACAGGGCTGCTCAAAACTCACGTATTGATGGCGTCGACTCACACGCATTCAGCCACAACGGCTCGCGGCCCCAGCAAAGTTATCTGGCAGGACGAACTGACAGACTATCAGAAATTCATCGCCAGCCGTATCAGTGACGGAGTCCAGATAGCGATCAACAATTTAGAACCGGCAAAGATCGCGTGGGGAACTGTTGATGAACCTTCGGAAGTCTTTAATCGACGCTGGTTTGTGACGGACCCCAATCTGCTGACAAACCCGTTCGGCGAAACCGACAAAGTGCGAATGAATCCACCAGCGGGCAGTGCGTCGTTGTTGCGACCTGCCGGGCCAACCGATCCGCAGGTTTCGTTTGTGTCGGTTCAAAGCACATCCGGCAGGCCGATTGCCTTGCTGGCCAACTATTCTCTGCACTACGTTGGCGGTGTTCCCGTCGGTGACGTTTCGGCGGACTACTTCGGATACTTTGCGAAGAAGATCGAACAGAAACTGGATGCCGGCGACCAGGAAAAACCTTTTGTGGGCATATTGTCCAACGGCACCAGTGGCGACGTCAACAACATTAACTTTCAAACGAAAAGCGTCAGACGCGAGCCTTATTCAAAGATGCAGGAAGTTGCAGAAAAGGTCGCGGCTAAAGTTTACGAAGCTCACCAACAACTAAACTTTACAGAACACGTCACGTTGGCAGCGGAAACGTTTGAGCTACCTCTGAATGTTCGACAACCAACACCGGAAATGCTCGAACACCTTGCTGCCGCAACTGCAAGCCAGCCGGTCGATGCGAAACGCCAAAGCAAGGAACAGATTTATGCAGAGCGACTTGCGAAACTAAAGGATGCTCCGGAATCAATCACTGTTCCATTGCAGGCATTTCGAATTGGTGAACTTGGCATTGCGGCCATCCCGTTCGAAACGTTTACAGAAATCGGCCTGGAACTAAAACAGCGAAGTCCACTGAAACAAACATTCACCATCGAACTGGCCAACGGATCGTTTGGGTATCTGCCAACACCCGAACAACATTTACTGGGCGGCTACGAAACGTGGCTTGGGACAAACTTTGTAGAGCACAAAGCATCTCGCAGAATTACCGAAACACTGCTTCAACTATTTGCAAAACTTCAGCCGTGAATCAGAAAGCTCAACGACTTCACACTTCAACTGCGACGTTGCGCTACAAATGCAATGCGTTCTGTGTGGCCCGCTGAAATGCTGACGCGTGAAAATTCTGACCTGTCCTCAAACCTGCTTGCCAAAAACATGGCTCTTTCACTACCTCCCTGCGTTCAGACCGGAATATGGGGCAAATAGGAAGTGCGGGAACGCTATTCACGGGTAACATTTTTTCGTGGACGGTTTCAAGTTTGACAGGGTTTGATCTAAACTGCCCATCAGACATGGAAGCCACTAAGTAGCGGCTTCTGCGGCACGAAACCAAATTTAGATCAGTCAGGACGACTGACGGATTTTTGCCGTTCGGAGTAGTAGTCGCTGCCGTAACACGCAGCAAATTCGGAATGGAATCCGAGAAAGGACTCTGCCATGGAGCATTCATCACCCGCTCCGCATCTGGTGAACGGACTTCGCCAACTGCTATCCAACGTTCAATCGAATCCGGAAGTTGATCATTCCGGATTGAAGGGGCTGGTTTGTGGAGAGACCGACCTGATCGGTTTCCACAAAGATGGTGTTGAGTACTGCGGTATCAACGTTGCTGAATTGTGCGACGAAGGTTCCTTTGAAGCAGTTGCCTGGTTACTGCTGAATCAAACATCAGCCGATGCAGAGCAGCTAGCCGATATCTGCTCCATACTTTCCGAATCCGCTGTTGTTGATCATCCGGCTGCCAGCACAATTTCCTGCATTCCATTGCAGACTCGCCCACTGGATCTGTTTCCGTTGTGCGTGTCACTTCTATCTTGTTTCGACCCGACTCCAGGCGACAGCGACCTGGCCGCATCTCAGTCGCAATTTTGGCGAGTCCTTTCGCAACTGCCCGTATTGCTGCACGTTGCGTTCGGTGGCAAACTGATCGATGGAAGAATCGCTCCGTCCGGCGAAGGAGCAATGACATATGCCGGCCAGTTGTTGCAGGTGCTTCGACAGGATAGCCGACCACCTACGGCTGCCGAAGAACACGCGATGAATGCCGTGATGATCTGCGAATGCTTAACTGAAATGCGTCCTGCTTGTTTCTCGGCTCGTTTTTTTGGCAGTGCGGTTAACGACGTTGTGGCAGGAGTTAAAGCCGCGTCGTCTATGTTTGTTTCGCAGCTTCGAAACGACCCGTTTGCATGGACGGCCGCCAGGTTGCAGGAATTCGAATCGCCGGAAGACGCCGAAACATGGCTGAAGTCTCGAAGCCAGCAGGCAATGCCATTCGGGTTTCAGTCCAGCCAATCAGATAGTCGCGCGAAGCTGCTGAAGAACCAATGCCGCGAGCTTCTGGGGGGAATTGACCAGATCGTGATGGAATCCAGCGCCAGTCGCCTGGAAACGGTACTGGCCCGTGAAGGACAATTTCCGACCACAGATTGGGCGGCCGCTCGAGTTTTAACGATGTTGAACGTGCCGGAAGATCGTATTTCTCTTGCAATCGGCATTGCCCGAATGGTTGGCTGGGCGGCTCAAACAATTGAACAGCACGTGTCTGGCATCAAACTGCTGCCCAGCCTACGCTACGCTGAAAGTTCCGATTCAGGGATGTAGGCAAATTAACAAAGCCTTCAGATCTCTGGTTGAGTATCCTGCACAGAGCAATTTCGCGGGTTGGTAAATCCACGGCGAACCGAACTTCTGTTTTCTGCTGTCGCCGCCGCCAGAACGCGGTGCAGCAACTCTGATTTCATACTGTATTTCCGGCTTCTGTTTTCAATATGTCACACGCATTCCAACAATGTATCCATCCAGACTGCCAGACAACTTACGACCTGGGGCAGATCCTTACTGCCTGTAAAAAGTGCGGCAGCTTGCTGGATATTCAATACAACTGGGATCGCGTCAGTGTCCCGTCCAGCATGAAGGAATTCGAAAAACGCTGGGCCAGTCGGTTGAACCCACTGGACTTCAGCGGCGTTTGGAGATTCCGAAACCTGCTGCCGTTTCCCGCCGATTCCGACATTGTGACGATCGGCGAAGGGCAGACCATTCTGCAAAAGAATGACCTGCTGGGTGCGAAGATTGGAATGAACGCCGACAGTTTGTTTCTACAGTACGAAGGTCTGAACCCTTCCGGCAGCTTTAAAGATAACGGCATGACGGCCGCATCGACTCACGCAAAAATGGTTGGCGCCAAAATCACAGCCTGCGCTTCAACAGGCAACACCAGTGCATCGCTGGCGATTTACGCGGGGGTGTCCGGGCTGTTCAAGTGCGTGGTATTTGTGGGCAGTGGCAAGATTGCTTACGGAAAGCTGTCGCAGGCCCTGGACTACGGCGCCACAACGCTGCAAATCAAGGGAGACTTCGACGACGCATTGGCTCGCGTTCGCGAACTGTGCGACCAGCACCCAATTTATCTGTGCAACAGCGTGAACCCGTTTCGACTGGAAGGCCAGAAGACGATCATGTACCGCATCATGGAAGGTCTAGGCTGGGAAGTACCGGACTGGATCGTGGTGCCTGGCGGAAATCTCGGCAACAGCAGTTCATTCGGAAAAGCGTTTATCGAACTGAAGCAACTGGGACTGATCGATCGCGTGCCTCGACTGGCGATTATCAACGCAGCGGGAGCCAGCACTCTGGATCAACTGTTCAACAGCGACGAACTTCGCTGGAACGATGGCAAGAACGACTCCGACCTGATTCGCAACTATTACGAAGTGATGGACAAAGAAGACCAACGCGCCAGCACGTTGGCTTCTGCTATCGAAATCAATCGACCAGTCAATCTTGTCAAAGCGTTGCGAGCACTATCGTTTTGCGATGGCGTTGTGCGAAGCGTTTCTGACCAGCAAATTGTAGATTCGCGAGCGATGATTGCCGCCACCGGATTCGGCTGCGAACCCGCCAGCGGTGCGACCATCGCCGGGCTGCAGATGCTGCGAGAAGAAGGCGTCATTGCCGCCAGTGATCGAGTCGCCTGTGTTCTGACCGGGCACCAGCTGAAAGACCCGGATCTCACGGTGGCCTATCATACGGGCGATCCGAAAAAACACGAAGAGAAGCTGCACCCTGCTGGCGTTTTCGAAATGCCTTATGCCAACCCACCCATCGTTGTCGAAAACGACGTTGCCGCGATTGTGTCGGCATTGGGACTGGGATAACCAGCCGCCGCCAAACTGCTCATCCATTCCAACTGTGCCCGCGACAATGCGTCGCTGAAAAAATTCAGCGTTCGATGTGTGGGATTTCGCGACCATGCGGGTCTTCTGCTGGCGCTGCCAGTTCGTCTGTGATCTGGCGTTGAATTTCCGGGCCAATGAAATGTTCCATCGCTTCGGCGGGATCATGCAAATGGTCGTGCGGCAAATCAAAGTTCTCGTGAAGATAGGCTTCCCATAATCGGTGTGACCTCACCAAAGAACGACCATAATTGTAGCCTCGAGCCGTAAGCGAAACACGATTCCCTGAATGATCCAGCAGTTGGCGAGTCTTTAGCCAGCGAATCGAGCCAGCCGCCAGAAAGCCATTCCCAGCCAGTTCGATGCATTCCTGAACGGTTGAAACCGCTACACCGGCGTCTGCATCGCCGCGTTCCTGTTTACGGAACAATCCGGCCAGCACGTCTTCCGCACAGATTCGAGTTCTTAAGCGAACCGTTCTGATTGTTCTTCCCAGCAGACCATCAAGCGGCGAAAACACAATTGCAGCCAGCAGCTCAATGCCCGCAACAACGGCGGTCAGCCCCGCCGCAGAAGAATCCCATTTCAGCGCCAGAAAATAGCCAATGGTTGTCGCTACCGTACCCAATAAGCAAGACAGCCACAGCATAGTCGACAAACGGTTCGTCAACAGACGAGCCGTTGCTGGTGGCACAATCAGCAACGCGACCACCAACAGCCCAACAACCCCCATGGCGGAAACCGTGACAATGGCCACCACGGTTGTCAGCAGATAATGCATCACCCCCGCACTAAACCCCAACGTGACGGCCAAAACTGGATCAAAAGACGTCAGCCGCAGTTCTTTCCAGAACACAATCAGAAACAACAGCGTGATAACAAGCGACGGTACCAGACTCTGAAAAGAATGTGGCCACAGCCAACCCATCATTGGTCGCAGATCGACACCGGCAAAAGCCAGATCTCCAAACAATACGCAATCCAGATCCAGGTGAACGTGCTTCGCCTGAGACACAACGACCACGCCAAAAGCAAACAGCGACGTGAAGACAATTCCAATACTGGAATCTTCCGGCAAATTGGCAGCTTTGTGAACAAACTGAGTCAGCACGGCAGTCATCACTCCCGCAATCAAGGCACCGATCAACATCGGGACCGGTTCCACGCCACCGGTCACAAGGTACACCGCCGCCATTCCCGCCAGAACGGAATGACTTAACGCGTCTCCCAGCAAACTCATCCGACGCAGCACCAGAAAACATCCGGCCAACGCACAACAAGTTGCACATAATGCTCCAACAGCAATCGTCCAGAATGCGTTCTGAACGTCAGTCGGAGCCATCGAAAGCAGTTCGGCAATCTTTGTGGTTAGCCCTTCAAACGGGATCGGCGTTTTCGCGCCAAACAACGTCGCGGATTTATTTAAGACCGTAGCAATGCTCATCACATGCCACTCCCACGTTTTATCTGCAAATCGGCTGGCGATTCATCGGCGAACTGTGATTCAGTAACCAACCACGACGGATCAACATCCAGATCACGAGATCGATTTCCGTTCCAAACCACGCCGCGATGTGGAGCGAACAACCATGACGCAATAAAAATAACTGTCGACGTCATCACAATCAGCGGACCAGTGGGAAGCCCGCTGATATTAGCGCTCACTAATGTGCCCACAACTCCTGACGCACCGCCGAACAGGCAGGCGATCATCATCATCGTAGACAACCGGTCCGTCCAGAATCTGGCCGCAGACGGCGGAATGATTAACAACGCAGCCGTCAAAACAACTCCCACAGCAGGCAATCCAACAACGACTGTGATCGCCGTCAACAGCATTAACGTGAGATCCAGTCCCATCGTCGACCAGCCCTGCACGCGACAAAACTGTTCATCAAAGCTTAACAGCGTCAATTCCTTATACAGAACCAACACAATAATCGTGGTCACCAGAGCCACGGCGGCAATCTGCAGCACGTCCGCTTTCAGCATTGTTGCGGCACGGCCGATGATGAAGGATTCCAGATCGGAACCGGGTTCATTGCGATATCTGTTTTGAATAAAACGAGTCAGCGCGATACCGCCACCATAAAACACGCTCAACACAATTCCCTGAATCGCGTCTTCTCTAAGCCTGGTAAACCGTTTCATCAAAGCAACAACAACCGCTCCCAGCAGGCCGCTTACCAAAGCGCCGCACAGAAGCAAAATCATCGAACGTGAATGAAACAGCAGAAAGGACAAGCACAGCCCCGGAAGTGCAGAATGAGCAACAACGTCTCCCACCAACGCACGCCGACGCAGCACGGCAAACGTGCCAACCATCCCGGAAGCCACTCCCAGCAACAGCGTTCCGATAAGTACGATAAGTGTTTGATTACCCAACATAAAATTTTTGATTCTTCTGACCGCAAACGTAGCCAACTTCAGCCCTGCTCACATCTTGTCGCAACGACAACGGAGCGGCTCGACGATTAGAACGCTTTATCTCCTCCCACTTGCCACACCACGGGGCAAGGGCGAAGCCATTTATTATTCGGTCTCTTTTTGTTTCTGCACGGCTTCGGCCATCGTATCCAGAATGGACAAGCGACCGCCGTACGTGGCCTGCAGGTTGGCTGAATTGAATGTTGTATCGACAGGCCCCGACGCAACGATGCGCACGTTTAGCAGCACAACGTCATCGAAGTATTCGGGTACCGTCCTTAGATCATGATGCACGACAACGATTGTGCGTCCTTCTTCGCTAAGTGATTTTAAAAGGTCAAAGACAATCCGTTCCGTCGCCGCATCGACGCCGGCCATGGGTTCGTCCATGAAATAGAGTTCCGCTTCCTGAGCGAGTGCTCTGGCCAGAAACACTCGCTGCTGCTGTCCGCCGGACAATTGGCCAATCTGACGGTTGGCGAAATCCTGCATGCCCACGCGTTCCAGACACTGACTTGCAAGCTCCTTCTGCTTTCGCCCCGGCCGCCGAAACCAGCCGAGATTCCCGAACGTTCCCATCAAAACAGTTTCGAAAACACTGATCGGAAAGTCCCAATCAACGCTGCCTCGCTGAGGAACATAGCCAATTCGATGGCGCTGCTTCGCGATTTCTTCGCCCCACGCAGTGACCGTTCCGCTAACCATCGGAACAAGCCCCATCACGGAACGAATCATCGTACTTTTGCCGGCACCGTTGGGACCAATAATGGCCGTCAGCCCTGGCTTGCGGATCGTCAGGTCGACGTTCCATAAAACAGGCCGCCGGTTGTATGCCACCGTCATGTCGTGAACGTCAAGAATGGGCGTGTCTGCTTCAGCTTCAATCATTGAGCCAGCTCCGCGTCTGCAGCCAACGCCGTAGCGATCTCGTTCACGTTATGCAGCAATGCTCCCGCCAGTGAGCCTTCCGGCGTTCCGTCAGCACCGACAGTGTCAGAAAACAAACGGCCGCCAATCTTAAGCTGGTGGCCCCTGGAATGGCATCCTTCAATCAAAGCCGAAATGTTTTTATCCGACACGCTCTGTTCTGTGAATACCGCTGCAATCTTCTTTTCGGACAGTAACGTGATCAACTCGTTCACGCGCCGCAAGCCTGGTTCACTTTCCGTGGAAATCCCCTGAACGGCTTCCACCTGAAATTGGAATGCTCTTGAGAAGTACTCAAACGCATCGTGGGCCGTTACCAGAATTCGCCTGTCGTCAGGAACTGACCGCAGGCGTTCAATGGCCGCTGCTTTGGTTTCAGCCATTTGCTGAGCGAAAGCCGCCGCGGCGGCCATGTATTCCTGTTTGCCGGCCGGATCGAAGTCTGCCAGCTGAGCCGCCAGAGATTCACCGCACGTCGCCCACAAGTCCGGATCAAACCAAACGTGCGGGTCCGCAAGTCCACCTTCTGAACGAATCAGTCGGCCTGGCGATTCAGATGACAAAGCCGCTGTTACGCAAATCACAGGGATGCCGCGATTGTTCAGACTCTCCAGAGCTCCATCAAACTGACCTTCCAGATGCAGGCCGGAATACACCACAACGTCTGCAGCGGTTAGAGCATTCGTGTCTCGCGGTGACGGTGTGTATGTGTGGGGATCGATGCCGGGACCATCCATAATGGCCGTCACGGCAACTCGTTCGCCGCCGATTTGCCGCACCAGATCCTTGATCACGTTGGTGGTACAGACAACCGCAATCGGCTTCGAACCACCGTCCTCCGATGTCGCCCCGGAATCGGACGAAGAACCGCAGCCACTCACAAACAGAAGGGAAGTGGCAATCAACAGCGTTACGACGGAAGTCATCTTGGTTTTCATATGTTTTTATTAATCAAAACTTTTATTTTGATCAATCAAAAACACATCAGCATCTCACCAAATGCCAGTATTTTAGACGAATTCTGCTCCAAAACGTTCCTAAAGCAGGCGTTCTTCAACGCGCCAAGGTTCAACCATGGCGCAGCATCAACAATACCTGCAAAGGTTGACGTTGAATTGAACAAGGCCAAAGACGATTGAAGCGACACTCAAGTCGAACGATGTATTGGTTGCTGCAGGAAACTCTACGGCTTAATCTGCACCATGCTTATCCCACTTAGTACCGACGCCCCCATTTATCATTACCCGATCGCCACTGTCGGAATGATCGTGGTCAATATTTTCTGCTATCTGTTCGCCGGACCAGCAGATCCAGACACGATGTGGATGCTGCACTATGGCACCATAAACCCGATTGAGTGGCTGCTAAGCATGTTCATGCATGCCGATTTCATCCACCTTGCTGGGAACATGTTTTTTCTTTGGGCGTTCGGGCTGATCGTCGAAGGCAAGCTCGGCTGGCGACGATTTATTGGCGTCTACCTGCTGATTGGACTTAGCCAATGTGCGATAGAGCAGACAATAATGCTCCATCGGACAGAAGCACGCGTGCTGCAGAACACTCTGGAAGTCGATAGTCGCGATGAATTGGTTGAATGCCTGCTAGCTGAAGACCCGGAACTTACGAACGAGGAAGCCGAAGAATGGGCTGATCTTGCTATCGCAGGTCTAAGAGGTGCTTCGTGTGGTGCCTCGTCCGTCATCTTTGGACTTCTGGCAATCTGTATGGTTTGGGCCCCAAAAAACGAATTCCACGTCCTGCTGTTTATTATGTTTCGAGCCATTTCGTTCGACGTCACCATCCTCTGGTATTCAGTCTGGTACATCGGCTGGGAACTTGTGATGTTTGCAATTGGCGGCTTTGGCGTCAGCTCCGCTGCTCTGCATGTAATGGGAGCGGCCGTTGGATTTGGTATAGGAGTCCTTTACGTTAAGAAGGACTGGGTCGATTGTGAAAACTGGGACCTGTTCAAAGTTCTTACGGGCAAGTACGGGCGGTTTGCAGACCCATCAACCACAGTTGGAAGCCATGCCGACCCAACATTGATGTTTGGCCAATCAAGCGTCGCCGTCCAGGACGACCTTCCCAAAAAGAAAAAGCCGCCCACAAAATCCAGCCGTCTGCAACGCGTTAACGAACTGATTGATGGCAGTTCGATGATGGAAGCTTCTGAAGAGCTGTTTGCTTTGCAAATGCACGACGAAACCGCAAAGCTGGATCAGACACGGCTGAAACGCCTGGCTTTGGGGCTGGTGCAGTTATCGATGTCAGACGAAGCCGAAATTTACCTGGAAGAATACATCGAACGGTTTCCAGATGATGCGGCTGTGTGCCGCCTGAAACTGGCCGAAATCGAACTCCAACAGCACCGCCCGGCCGCCGCTTTGGCAACTTTAAAGGGCATTCGTTTGTCGAAGTTGACTGAAGCCCAGCAAAAAATGGCAAAAAAAGTTGCCGGATCCGCAAAAAAACAGGTCCAGGACGGGGTGGAAGACGCTGAAAGAGAGTGGTAAATCAGGCGTTTCAGAAGGTGCCGTTGAAATATTTGCTGCAATCCGCCCTCAACCGGACACGGGCGACAGAATGAGAGCTGAAACGGTGTCGTTTGGCTTGTATCACATCGACTTGCCCATTAGACTCCCCCGCTCTTGATTGAGGGCGGATAGCTCAGTTGGTAGAGCACAGGACTGAAAATCCTGGTGTCGGGGGTTCGAATCCCCCTCCGCCCATTATCAAAAAAACAGGGTTCTCGACTTAGTCGAGAACCCTGTTTTCGTTTGGTGCCAGCAAATCTAACGTGAAGCATGCCTCAAGCCTGCATTCACACCAACGTAAATGCCTTCTGCAGCATCGCAAGGCTTTTCGGAATTGCGGTCCGAGGATCTTCTTTGCCTTCAAATTCCAACGATACGTATCCGTTGTAATTGTGAGCTCGAAGAAGCTTGGCAACGCGAGGATAGTCCAGATCCAGCGTATACCACATTCCTCCACCGTAGTAAGTCTTGGCCTGAACCAGAACGGCATCGTCGGCGATCACTTCCAGACGATCGTACGGGTCTTCCAGAAAATTGCCGGTGTCCAACGTGGTCTTCAGCCATGGCGAATCAATGGCCTTTACGATTCTCATGACACCTTCGGCTGTTCGGCCAAGCCCCCAGTGATTTTCCAAACCCAACGTGACACCACATTTTTCCGCCGTTGGCAGACAGTCGATTAGACCTTGAATCACCCAGCCGAAGCCATCTTCTTCGGTATATCCTTCCAAAGTTGGCTCAATGCCTCGGTTCGCCATCAGCGCATCAAAGTTCTTGCTGGTTCCCCAGCGGCCTGTGTTTACTCGCATGGTTGGGATACCAAGCTTGTAGGCCAGTTCAATGGAATTGATCGTCTTTTCTGTATTCATTTTGCGAACGTCTGCGTCAGGGCTCACCCAGCCTTGGTGAGTCGAAAAGCCGCACAGATCCAGACCATTCACAAACGCTCGCTGCTTCAGCTTTTGCAGCGTACCGTTGTCGGTGTCGGTCATCTGCATTTCCAGAATTTCAACACCATCAAAGCCCCATTCCGCCGCCAAATCGATACATGTCTCAACGGAACGAAGATCTTCGTTCTTGAACTGCCAAAACGAATACGTTGAAACTCCAAAACGTGTTCTGCGTGCCGCAGCTGCACGTGGTGCGACGGCAGCTGTAGCCGAGGGGTTTGCTCCTGAAGCGGCCAGCACTGCTCCGCCGGCGACTGCTGCCATCATTCCGCGGCGACTGAGATTATTCATGGTACAACTTTCTATATTTTTTAATTCATCAACCCGGTTACAACTTCTCGCCACTTTCAGTTCAACATATGGAAACCGATCAGACCGCTTCATTCAAGCGATGGCAGTTGAACGCACACCAGTTTTCCAGATGCATTGCGAGCATAAACTTTGCCGTTGGCCAAAACGGGAGCCGTCCAGCAACGTCCTGAAAGTATCTCCGATTTGGCAAGTTCTTTGAACTCATCAGGGCTGGCTTCAGCAATCACCAGACTGCCGGTTTCGCTAAGAATTACAAGCTTGCCATTCGCAATCATCAGCGAACCGCAGCCCAGCCCCCGTTCTTTCCACATGACTTCGCCCGTGTCAAACTTCATGCAGGTGAGCGTGACAACTCGCCCCAGGTTTGAATTCCCGTCAAAGCCATAGAGATAGCCGTTCAGCAGAATGCTGTTGTTAAAGTGATTTCGCATCGACTTGTTCGTATAGACGGATTTCAGCTCACCCTCACTAAACCTGAACAAACCGCACCCGATGTTGTAGCCGGTTGAAATATAGATGGAATTTCCGACGATAATTGGCGTTGTCGAATTGGTTCGATAAGGAGACTTCCACTCATGGAACGCAACCTGCGAACCATCATTGGAATTGCTGATTCGCAACCCGTCGCAGTCCAGGCTGGCCAAAAGTGACCGACCATCCAGCGAGAATTCCCGTACAGAACCATAGCCAGCCGCGTGCTTCTCAGACTGCCAAAGTTTTTCTCCCGTCAGGCGATCAAACGACGCGACCCTGCCGCCCTGAACAATTAACTGATCACCCAAAATCAGTGCCGACGAATCGAAGCCCCACTCTGGCATTTCCACCTGCAACTCCTGCGACAGATTCCTTTCCCAGCGAACTTCTCCGGAACGACGATCCAACGCCAGCAGGCGACCATCAATGCTAAGTGTGTACACAGACTCTTCGTGAACTGTTGGCGTTGATCCGGGGCCACCCTCATACAAATTGGCATTCAACTTCGCCAAATAGCTATGCGACCAGACTTCAATGCCAGTTTCGGCATTCAGGCACCAGACCGTTTCGTTGCCGTCAATGTGCCCCATGGAATACAGAAGCCCATCCTTAACACTGACCGAACTGAATCCGATGCCAATCTCCGCTGACCACGCAGTCGGCAATCCATCTTCGGGCCAATTTGTAGACCACCCGCCCTCAATAGAAACCCCGTTGAGACCTGGGCCCATCCAGCCCGGCCAATCGTCTGCGAACAAATGACAACTTATGGTCATGACTGCTAAAAGAGCGACGAGCAGTAATTTTAGAGTCTTAATTAAAACAATGCGTGCACGGTGCGCGCATGTTGGCCGTAGCGACAACGGAGCGTCTCGGCGATTCGAACGCCCGACGTCTTCCAGCCAACCACGCCAATGAGTCGAGGACGCCGCCCTGGTTAAATTTCTGCCATTCATAACGATGCTTCAGTTCCGGGACCAATTTCTGAATCGAACATTCTTACCATGTTCTAAACCAGCAGGCGTCCGGCAAACAACGCACATTGCATTGAAGGATTTCCGGTCACACCGAAATCGCTGGCCCAGCCAGTCGAGCAAGCTCAGTCGGATCGATATTTCCACCGGAAATAATGACACCAACGCGAGTCCCACTGAACAGGTTTCTATTCTGCAAAATCGCAGCCAAAGGAACAGCGCCGGACGGCTCTACAACAAGCTTTCCGCGTAATATCAATGTACGCGTGGCGGATTCAATGGCCGACTCAGACGCCAGCAGAATGCCATCAACCAGTTGATGTACAATCGGAAACGTTAAAGTCCCCAAAGGAGTCCGTAATCCGTCCGCAATGCTGTCGTAGCGTTCCGGCGATTCTATCTTCCCGGACTTCATGCTGCGAAAAGCGTCGTCCGCCCATTCCGGTTCGGCGGCATAGACCTTGATTCGTGGATTGATTGATTTCACTGCGACCAGGGTGCCAGCCAACAATCCTCCACCACCAACAGGTACGACAATAACATCCAGGCGATCGGCCTGCTGCAGCAATTCCAGAGCAACTGTCCCCTGGCCAGCCATCACGTTGGCATTGTTGAAGGGATGAACAAACGTGGCACCTGTCTTTGCAGCTACTTCATCAGCTGTTGCCTGTCGTGATTCAGCATTGGGTTCGCAGAATGTTGGTTCCACCCCATAACCTCGAACAGCATCGATTTTCACTGATGCAGAATTACGAGGCATCACAATATGAGCCGCGATACCTCGCAATGCAGCCGCGCGAGCCAGAGCAGCGGCGTGATTTCCGGACGAATGCGTTACCACTCCAGCAGCTGCCTGCTGTTCATCCAGGCAAGCCACCGCATTGCAGGCGCCTCGCGCCTTGAATGCTCCGATGTGCTGGAGGTTTTCACACTTAAAGAAAAGTTCAGCACCGCTTTCCACATCGATCAGTGGAGCGCTAACGACTGGCGTTTTGATGACCTGATTCGCGATCCGCGTGGCAGCTGTCTGAATAGCCGCCAGATCGATTGCAAAGTTGTTAAGCACAGTGGAACTCACGCTTGGCAATCTGGCGATAGTTACTTCCGTCACACCAACTGTTGACTACGAGCTAACGTATTTCTCGATCGTCATCTGGTGGACGCGTTCCACCGCCTGGGCCGCGCGGCCCTCGCGGTAGCGGAAGCAAATCGCGACCGCCTCCGCCAAACGCAGGCCTACGCCCCGGACCACCACGCCCCGGCTGAGAATTTGATCCAACCCACATATACAGAAAGCCTAAACGCTTTTCGTATTCATTGGACACACGTCGGTACTCTGCCAACAAATCAGCGGCGGCAACATTGCCAGAGCGTTCCAGTGCAATTTCATCCAACTGCTTCAGGGCACTGGCAGGATCCCGACTGAATAGATCAAGCTGCTCTTCGCGCGGTAAACTGCCAATGGCAGCCAAACGCTGAGCTTCATCAGGTTTTATAATTTGCCTTTGCATTTGAGCCATGCCTTGCTTCATCACCTCCCAGGTTAAAATCAAGTCACAGCGCATCTCATCCCGATCGTCCTGTCCCCAGCGATCAAAGATTGCCGTCTTCCACTTTTGAATGATCTCGCGGTCTTCCGAACTGACCAGATCGGTCTCCATACGACGTCTCATGAAATTTGTCGCGTCAATCATGCTGACAAAATCGTTGCGGTCCTGGCTGCCAAGCAGTTCATGAGAAAACCACAAAGACTTCGCCAACGCAATTTCGTGCGGTCGAGTGAGGCCGTGCAGTTTCCACTCCAGTTCGTGCGGCACTTCAGCAGGAACCAGCAAGTCAACGAAGGCGAAAAACTGGCTATCAGAAAACGTCAATTCCGGCCTGTTCTTTGAATTCGTCTTCAAATCTTCGGGCATTCCCAAGCGAATGCGAATTTGAGGCTCTGTGTTCAGATGGTCAAAATACCTCTGCTCCACTTCCTTTTTCCAGTTGGCTGCAAATTGGCCATCTGGCATCAACTGCATTTTTGTTTGAGGATCTAGGCTACGATACCAGTCAGCAAGACGCTGCAGTTTTTGCCCCTGCGCCGGATCGGCAACGACAAGCTCGTGAATCTTTCCAAGACGTTCAACGTCTTCCTGAGGCCGCTCCAACAAACGTTCTGCTGCAACGTGAATAAGCTGCTGCTGCTGAGGCCCCAATTCCGCAAACCTTTCAGCGGCCACGGAAACATCACTGCGCGATGCAATCATTTGTCCAACAGCCAGGGCCACAGAAGCCCCTGCAACCACTGAAACCAATGATACGATATTTTGCTTAACTGAAGACCTCATGGCTGCACTCCACCAACAACTTCACTTGCCTGCTTTTCCGCCTCTTTAAGAGGCTCCGCCAGCTGAAGTTCCTTCAGCTGATTTGCATCAGGCACAAGGTTGTATAATTCAATCTGCGACAACATATCCAGGTTTTGCAGAGCCATTTTGGTAACAGCAGCGTCGCCCTTTCGCTCACGGCGTTCCTGAACTCGCTGACTGATTCCCAGGCCAATGGACGCTGCCAGTAGACCAATCAGGAATGAAGGAACAATGCGATACCGCACCAACGCAGCCACCAGCCTGCCCGGTTGCTGTTGCAATTGTGACTGAGTATCGGCGACCTCAGCACTTATCGTGGCCAGCGTTCCCTGCGTAAAATTCGTACTGGCCGACACTTCTTCCAAAGAATCCAGCATGCCCCAGGTTCGCGAAAGGATGTCCGCATGGCTACGCATCTGCGGATCGTTGATCAGATCTCGCTCAAAGGCGTTCATCTGAGTTTCGTCCAGCTCGCCATCCAGATAGCTGACGATCTGCGTAAGCGTGTCGTCAACGGGCTCGTTCTCGTCGATTTCGGAATGCTGTTCCATAGTTTTGTTCAGTTGCGAATTGCTGAAACAGCCCACCCGGCAAGGGCTTCGCCCTTGCCAGGTGGCGTGGTTGCCTGGAAGACGTAGGACGTTTGAATCGCCGAGACGCTCCATTGTCGTTACGGCTGACATGCACGCATCGTGCGGGCTTCATTTTCATTAAGACTCTAACGAGGCAGTGCCTCAGACCATTCGAGCTGCCGCTCGGAAACGCGACTACGTCGCTCAGAAAACTTGACTCAACGTGAACATGTCCGCTGCTTTAAGAAGTCTAAATGTGCCGCTCAAGTACTTCTTTCAAACGCCTACGCGCCCGAGAAAGCAACGACTTAACGGCGACAATATTCAAGTCCATAATGTCGCCGATATCCTGGTAACTCATCCCTTCAAATTTATGCAGCAACACGGCTGTTTTCTGCCGTTCACTCAATGAATCAATCGCCTCTCTGACGATGTCACGAGTCTCTCTGGAATCAATCATCCTGGTCGGCATGAGTGCCGATTTTTCTGCCAGATTTTCATCATTTGAGTAATTTGAATTGCCAACGTCGGCATTCCCCCCCAAAGGCACTTCCTTTCGCCGAGCAAGACCTCGCCTTTGGTTGCTGGCCAGATTGTGAGCAATGCGAAACAACCAGGTCGAAAACCTTGCCTTGGCAGAATATCTCTCGCGCGACCGGTAAACTCGCAGAAAGACATCCTGTGCCATGTCCTCCGCCATCGTTCGGTCTCGGACCAAATGATAGAAAAACCCGATCAGGCGATCCTGATACTTCAGCATCAGCGCCTCAAAGGCCGCCGTATCACCGCGCGCAACCTGTAACATCAGCTGAACATCGGGATCGGCAAGGTATAGATTCGGCAGTGATTGAGAAACCAACTGCAACTCCTGAATACTGCGTTCTGCAGAAGAACGCCGGGGCAACACGATCAACATCCGAACAAAGCACCGGATGTGCAGGCATCAACGGAGCATACTACTTTACGTCACAGCAGGGTGAATTGACAGCCATTTGGCGCCACCAGCCAAACATGATGCTCGATCTGCGCATAAAAAAACCTTAACCGATGACTCGGTTAAGGTTTCATATGACCCCAGGGGGATTTGAACCCCCGTTACTGGAATGAAAATCCAGTGTCCTAGACCTAACTAGACGATGGGGCCATAATTCTTTGGTTGTGTCGGAATATGAACGCCGACGACTTCAAAGATTATTGCCAATTTCGGCGGGAGCTTAACAAGTCCTGGTTCACTATTCAATCACTCAGTCACTTCAAGACCACCGGATTGAATAATTTGCTCCCGAATAATTGCTTCAATCACCTCTTTCCGGTGAACGGGCACATTCCGAGGAGCCTGAATCCCAAGACGAACTTTGTCGCCACGAATTTCGACTACTGTAATCACTACATCATCGTTGATGACGATGCTCTCGCTCTTCTTTCTTGATAAAACCAACATTTCTCACCTCCCGCGAGACCGCCGCCCCAAACGCTCTTCCATCTGATCATAATTAAGACGCCAAAGACGCCGATCAGGTTCGAAAGAAAAACGCTGAAGCAAATTGGCAGGTACCCGATATTCTACGAGGCACCTACACTTGGTCAACCTGCCAATATTGCAGATTTCAACGGATGTTCAGGCACAAATGCGGTGGCTGAAGCGGACAAAGAAGAGCAACTTCGAGAACGCCACGCCGCTTTGCTGCTTAGATCATTTCCTTCAGCTTCTTCAAAGGACGCACTTTTACGACCTTTGATTCAGGCTTGGCTTTGATCACAATTGGCTCACCATTGGAAGGATTGCGGCCTTCTCGTTCCGGTGTCGCCTTTTTCGTGTGAACGTAGATCTTCATCAAGCCAGGAAGATTGAAGATTCCACAACCCTTGGTCAGGTTATCCTCAATCAAGTTTTCCAAACCGTCCAGAACAGCTCCGACTTCCTTGCGGCTAAGCCCCGTTGTTTCAGACAGAGTATTTAGAATTTCTGACTTTGAAAGTGGTTTGTCCGTTGCCATCGGCGTGGAGTTCCTTGTGGTCGGCTCGTTTCAAAAAGCTCGCTTGCAATTAACACCGCAAATGCGAGTCGAATGCTCAATCATTGTGGAGATTAAACCCGAAGGCATCCATGTCAATCTAATCAATGGACACAAATCTACAATTTACTTGGTTTTTCAGACTTCTGGTGCCAAAATGGCTCGAAAATCGCCGCTGCAGCCGTAGCCTGCCTGTTTAATGCATGCCAACGGACACAAAAGTGTACAGGCAAACACCTATCAATCCTCCGCGATTAGAATCATATGGCATTGCGAATCATCGGTGGTGAATACCGTCGACGTATTTTAAGAACTCCCCCCGGGAAAGCCACACGCCCTTACACCGACCGCGTCCGGCAAATCGTGTTCGACAGGCTTGGCGAAGACGTTGTTGGCGCTCGCGTCGCGGACGTTTTTTCCGGCGTTGGCACCATGGGCATGGAGTCTCTAAGTCGAGGAGCGTCTTCGTGCGTTTTTATTGAAGGCGATCCGATCGTTCACGCCGCTTTGGCCGAAAACGTATCGCTGATCGTGGTCGACCAGCCCACCGTGTGCTGGAAGACCGACATTCATCGCACGTCTTTTTGCCCCAAAAACGTTGATGAATGCCTGCCATACTCTCTAATTTATTTCGACCCACCGTACGATCAATGCCCGCTTCTAAAGGAAGGCGACGTGCTGGGCAAAGCTTTGGCCCGCCTGGCAAAACCAAGAGCATCAACTGACGACGCAGTCGTCGTTTTAAGAACTCCCGAACACTTTGATTTTCAGGAAACAGAAGCCTGGAAGATTCAGGATGTCTGGCGTATCTCCACCATGAATATCTGGATTCTGCGAAAGCCCGGATGCCTTCCAGCAAAGACAGACGAAGAAGAGCAGGAAATCTCCGAAACGGGTCCGGCTGCAGATGAAATCGATAGCTAACATAAAGGAACACAAACAATGACTGTTGAAACACCCAAAGAAGAATTTGTCTTTCAAGCAGAAATCAGCCGCCTGCTGCACCTGTTGTCGGAATCACTTTACCAGAACCGCGAAATCACAATTCGCGAACTGGTATCAAACGCGTCAGACGCTTTAGACAAGCTGCGGCATGCGTCGCTGACGGATTCCAGCATCGAAGCATCTGATCTGCGAATAACGCTCGTCCCCAACAAAGAGGACAACCTGCTGATCATCCGCGACAACGGAATCGGCATGACGCGTGACGAACTGGTCAAAAATCTGGGAACGATCGCTCACAGCGGCTCACTGGAATTCATCCAGAACCTCCAGAAGTCCAGGAACAAAGACGACGTCTCACTCATCGGCCAGTTCGGCGTCGGTTTTTACTCGTCGTTTATGCTGTCAGAACGAGTCGAAGTACGTACGCGCAGCTTCACAGAAGACAACGGCTGGGTCTGGGAATCCAAAGGAGACGGAGCATTTACAATCGCTGAACCGGAAAGCCCTCTGGAACGCGGCACCGAAATTCGTCTGCACCTGAAGAAGGACCTGACAGAATTCACCGACGCGACTCGCCTGAAGTACATCCTGAAGAAGTACTCCACCTTTGTACCGCACCAGATCTTCGTCGACGAAGAACACATCAACAATCAGCCGCCGATTTGGGTGGAACCTAAAAGCAGCGTCACCGAAGAACAGTATCAGAATTTCTACGAATATCTGGTTCACTTTCCCGGACAAACACCCACGTGGCACCTGCACCTGACGGCAGACTCGCCGTTTCAGTTCCACAGTATTCTGTACTGCCCCGATGCCAACCTGGAAAAAATGGGTTTCGGAAGAACAGAGGACGGCCTGCACCTGTGTGCCAAACGAATTCTGGTTCAGAACAACAATCGAGACCTGCTGCCGGACTATCTGCGATTTCTGCGAGGCATCGTGGATTCGGCAGACCTGCCACTAAACGTGTCTCGAGAAGCTTTGCAGGACAACACCATCTTCCGCAAAATGAAGAAGGTGCTGACAAAGAAAGTGCTCGACCACCTGGACTCACTGGCGACAGACGAACCGGAAGTCTTCGCAAAGTTCTATAAAGAATTCGGATCAACTCTTCGCGAAGGTGTGGGCGACGATTTCGACAATCGAGATCGCCTGGCCAAACTGCTGCGATTTGAATCTACAAACAGTTCCGCAGAAAACGGTTCGATTTCCCTGGCGGGGTATTGCGAACGAGCTGCCGAAAATCAAACTCAGATCTACTTCGCCACCGGCACCGACATGGCATCTGTGCTGCGTGACCCGAATCTGGAAGTCTTCCGCAAACGAAACCTGGAAGTGCTGATTCTGACAGACCCCGTCGATGAATACGTGCTGTCAACATTGCAAAAATTTGACGACAAAGAATTCGTGTCGATCGATTCCGCCGATCTGCTGTTGCCAGCCAAAGCCGATTCTGATGACGCTGAATCTGAAAAGGAAGACGACGACAAGAAGACAGAAACAGAAGTTCCAAACGGCTTCGATTCTGTCCTGAACATCATCAAGGAAGCTCTTGGCGACCAGATCGAAGATGTGCGACGTTCTGAACGCCTGACAGAAAGTGCGTGCTGCCTGGTGAATTCCAAGGGTGCACAAAGTACGACCATGCAGAAAGTTCTGCAGGTGAATATTCCAGACTTTGAAATGTCTAAAATGATTCTGGAAGTCAATCCGAACGCGGCTTTGATCAAACGCCTGTGCGAAATCGCCGTTAATGGCGACAACGAAGCGTTTATCAAAACCTGTGGTCAACAGCTGCACGCCAACGCCATGATTATGGCCGGCCTTGCACCCAAGGGCGGAGAAATGGCAAATCGAGTGCAGGAATTCATGATGGAACTGGCCATGCAGCGATCTTCAATCGCCACATAAGCCGACGGGCAGATTGTCGATACTGAACGGATGCCATTATTCGGTCGCCGCTTCAACACAAGATGAACGATTGATAATGGAAGACATCTTCAAATCCAGCGAATTCACCGCGCTGCTGCAAACTCTGCAGCAGCGTCCGTGTGAAGACCGCTCGGACGCATGGCCCGTCGAACAGTTTGCCGCAATGACCAACGCGGGAGTCATGCAATGGGACCAGCCGGAAGAACTTGGCGGACTTGACCTTTCAGCAGTCTTCATGCTGGAAGGTCTGCGAGTTCTGGCTTCAACCTGCCTGGTTTCCACATTTGTTTTAACACAACGCAGCGCTGCCGTTCGCAGAATTGCGACTTCAAAAAATGAAGCCGCCAAACAGAACCTGCTGCCCAAACTGTTAACGGGCGAAATCTTTGCCACCGTTGGTATTTCGCACCTGACAACTTCCGGGCAACACCTGAAAACACCATTGGTTCACGCCACTGAAACCGCCGATGGCTTTGTTTTGAATGGCACAGTTCCATGGGCCACAAGCGCCACCGTTGCCGACTATCTGATTACCGGCGGCACCCTCGACGACGGACGGCAGATTCTGGTCGCTTTGCCCACAACTCGTGATGGCGTCGAAGTACTGCCTCCCGTTCAACTGATGGCACTTAACGCATCACAAACGGGTGCGGTCAAGTTAGCAGATGTGCCCGTCACCCGAGATGAAGTCCTGCACGGACCCGTTACAGCGGTCATGCAGCAGGGCACAGGTGGTGGAGCCGGTTCGCTGGGCACGTCGGCGCTTGCCATTGGAGCAACCGCGGGCAACCTTCGCAACATGAACGTTGAAGCTCAGAAACGCCCCGAGCTGCAACAGTTTCTAACGCCACTTCAAACGGAACTGGATTCGCTAAGCCAAAGCCTGCAGCTTGCCGCCGCTGGAACTCACCCGGACGGCGACAAAGCCGCTGAAAACATTCGACGCAAAGCGAACTCGCTGGTCATGCGATCGGCTCAAACCTGGCTGGCCGTCACCAAGGGAGCTGGCTATGTTCACGGACATCCGGCCGAACGTGCTGTTCGCGAAAGCATGTTCTTCATGGTGTGGTCATGCCCTCAACCGGTACTCATCGCCAACCTGCAGGAACTCGCCTGTTCAGCGTCGTAGCATCAACTCCACACAGAAGATGCTCGCAAAAGTTGCACGCCACAGGTATTTCACAACGTAAGTCGTGTTGTGTCTGATTCAATTTCAGTTGATGAATTTCCGTGGAGGAATTCATCGGAATCCCGGGGCTCTCACCAACCAAGCGAAACTTCAGGCAAAAACCTCGAGACGAGTTAAATAACAATAGCCGCGTCTGTACGTCAGACGCGGCTACTGGAGGATTCAGTTTCAAAGCCGTCAAACCAAAGCGTCATCTGACGGCATCGCAGTTTTAGTAGCGGACAATCAGGTCGACCATCAACCGACTGGAGATCACATCTTTGAAGTCACTTAAAGGAAACTCGTAAGCCACGCCAACTTCAGTGTTTGATTGAGGCTTGAATTTTACTCCCACACTTTGAGTAAGCAGATCCTGTCCCTGAACG
>CALFSX010000154.1 GCA_937916515.1 uncultured Planctomycetaceae bacterium
ACTACTTCGCACCGGCAACACCGGGCGTTTTGGAATGCGCGTTCTGCGGGAAGTCGAAGGTCAACACAAGCGGTTCAGTTCCTGTGTTCTCGATTTCCACACCGCCCTTTGAGAGTGCGGCCTGAGTGATGAATCCGATCTCGGGATAGATCTCGCCGAGCTTCATATCCTGGTGATATTTCACTGCAAGCTTCCCAACGCGGCCGCTTCCGCCATTCGTGTGGAACAGCGCCGGGCTCTCCGGGCGAAAATTAGTCTTACCGCCGGGCTGCACAGTGAGTCGCAGAATCGAGCACTTCTGATCGCCGAGGAAATCACCGTAAACGATCCACTTTGCGTCGACCCCGTCGCCGGTAAATTCTTCAGCGGTGATTGCCGGACGCGAATTTTTCAGAACGAAGTCCGGATCCTGGTTGGCTGCGAAGTCGAACTTTTCAACCAGGTATTCCCAGTCTTCGTGCCGGTCCTTCGGATAGTCCTCTTCCCGGCAGGCGTAAAACGCATCCGCGGCTCCGATGCGTCCATCAAGCGTGAGGTCCTCGGCCAGAAAGTGCTCGTCCATTGTGACGTGCAGTTCGTGCGTGCAAAGGTTCGTCGGCGAGTGCAGCACACCGTTCGGCATCACGAAACCGTTATCTATATGCATCATCGTGTGCGGCGACAAATGCCGAACTCCGTTGTACTCACCCTGCCCGAAACTCTTCATGCAGGCAAGAAACTGATCCTTTGTCACGAATGGGTACAGCCCCATGGCCGTGGTGTGATAATGCGACGCACTGACTCCGGGATTGTCGAAAGAATTGATGTCATACACTTCCCACTTTGACCAGTGAAGATGATGCGGAATCGGGTTCAGATTGTCGAACTTCTTGGACACAATCGGCCAGGTCAGCTTGCCCAGCAGTGATTTCGACAAGGCCGAAATCTTCTCACCCATGACGGCTTCCGGATTGGCGACGATCAAATCCTGCAGTGAGATGACTTGCCCGTTTGGAGTGAGGACGTGCGCTTCACCTTCGCGAAACGGTGCCTTGTTCGTACGCGTATCGATCACACCCGTTACGATGGGAACGGTGCAGCACATCCAGACTTCATCTAGCCCGGTGCCGTTCATGTAGTCCGGATAGTAAGACTGATCATCAAGGCGAAGGCGTCTACCTGGTGTACAAAATGTCCGGCCGGCGTAGCGGTGCAGTAGCTGCAACACCCCATCGTGCTGGTTAAGGCAGTCATCGAGAATCGAAGCCGATCCTCCGCCGCTTCCGTCGATCACGTCTTGTTGGGGGTACTCGTGCAGTTTATCCGCGAGGGAAGCGACGTTGGCCATGGTGAAGAAGCTGCCTTGAACTGGAGTGAATTCTGTGTGAGGCGAACAGACTTACAGGCGTCTGTGTCGATTAGTATGATGGTTTTCCGAGTTGGTCCTCGGCCACCGGGCTGAGCATTCTTACTGCAAAAAGGCCGATTTGGAAGCAAACTGGCCATTTCCGTACAAATCTCGTTTCAGCGAAACCTATACAAGCGAAATTGCAATAGTTGTCGCGAAACAGTTGAACCTTAGAATGTTCGTTTAAGCCCTGAAAATACTGGTCACTGAGCGATTCTGTGGCATCAAAACGCTGGCACCTGAAGATACGATAAAAACATGACGCGAATTGCGATACTTGGCGCGACCGGCTATACCGCTCTGGAACTGTTAAAGATTCTGGCAAGACATCCTCACGTTGAAGTAACGGCATTAACGACTCGACAGGATTCGAAGCCGCACATCAGCGAAATTCACCCTGCTCTGACCGGTCAGTTTGATTTGGTTTGCGAAAATCTTTCGGCTGAAGAAGTTGGTCAGCGAGCCGACATCGTTTTTTGTGCACTTCCGCATACAGCCAGTATGGAAGCCGTGCCACAGTTGCTGGACGCTGGTTGCCGAGTCATCGATCTTAGCGCCGACTATCGTTTAAGCGATCCGGGAGTCTACGAAAAATGGTACGGCCACGTGCACACCGATCCGACTCGACTTAGCAGCACTGTCTACGGATTGCCCGAGTTGTTTATGGATCGCATTCCGTCGGCTGAACTGGTGGCCAACCCGGGCTGCTATACGAGCACTTCAATATTGGGTTTGGCCCCACTGTTGGCGGCTGGCTTAATCGAAAGTTCCGGCATTATTATTGATGCGAAAAGTGGAGTCAGTGGTGCTGGACGGACCCCGAAATTAGGAACTCTGTTTTCTGAATGCAACGAATCTGTTACGGCGTATGGCATCGGCACACACCGGCATACTCCCGAAATTGAACAGGTGTTGACGGATATCTGCGGCAGCGATGTTCAGGTCGCTTTCAATCCTCACCTGATTCCCATGGATCGCGGAATTTTATGTTCTATGTATCCTCGCCTGAAGCAACAGAAGTCTGTTGAAGAATTGCTGAACGTCTATCGCGAGTTCTATCGGGGCCAGCCGTTTGTACGCATCGTTGAAAATATTCCCGCAACGAAACACGTGGCTCATACCAACTTCTGCGACATTTCTGTTCGCCTGAATCGCGATCAGCTGGTTGTGTTTTCCGCCACAGACAACCTGATTAAAGGTGCCAGTGGTGTGGCCGTTCAAAATATGAACCTGCTGATGGGGCTGGATCAGCGAACAGGCATGCTGGCCTGTTAAGCATTGTTTCAACCTTGAATGGCATTGTTTAACTGTTGGCTTCCCTTCGCGTTGAACTGTTTTAGTTTCGTTTTCCTGTCTGAGCAAACCATGACACAGTCTATTTCTAAGGCTTCACTTCCGGCCGGTTTTCGAGTTTCTGGTACCACCTGCGGCATCAAGGCCAGCGGTAAGTCTGATCTGGCCTTGTTTGTGTCTGATCGGCCCGCATCCGTGGCTGGCGTGTTCACGACAAATCGGGTGGTAGGCGCACCTGTCACTGTTTCTCGCGAACGAGTGCCATCCGGTGCGGCTATGGCATTAGTCATCAATTCAGGTAATTCGAACGCATGTACCGGACAGCAAGGATTGGACGACGCTCGAAAGATGACTGCTGAGGTCGCAGCCGCCATCGGTTGCGAACCCGAGCAGGTACTGGTGTGTTCGACTGGAATTATCGGTGTGAATTTACCGATGGAAACGATTTCATCCGGAATTGCACCTGCCGTGGCAGCGCTGGCTGCAACCGATGAAGCGTTCCAGGCGGCGGCAACCGCGATGATGACCACAGACACGTTTGCTAAACAGTCATTTGTGGAAGTCAAGCTAAGCTCTGGCACCGTTCGAATTGCCGGAGCCGCAAAAGGGGCTGCCATGATTGCTCCCAATATGGCCACGATGCTGGGGGTTGTGATGACGGACGCCAGGCTGACGCCGGAGCAATGTGATTCGTTACTTCGCTATGGGGTGGCGCGCACGTTTAACTGCATCAGCGTCGATGGGCATATGAGCACGAGCGATACGGTCCTGTTGTTTGCCAACGGCGCTGCTGAGGTGGCCCCGCAAAACGATTCTGATTTGGAACAGATTCGAGACGCCATTCAACAGACTTGCGAAAAGCTGGCGACCGACATTATTCGCGATGCAGAAGGTGCCGCTCACTTTATTACCATTGATGTGGAAGGTTTTGAAACCCGCGAAGCGGCCTTCAAGGTCGCGAAGGAAATCGCAGACAGTGCACTGGTGAAAACGGCGATTACAGGCAACGACCCCAATTGGGGGCGAATCACGTCAGCGGCAGGCTACGCGGGAATATCCTTCGATACTTCGTTTCTTTCATTGATTATTAACACAACAGAAGTATTCAACGCTGGTACTCCAGTAAAGTTTGATGAAGATCTGCTGTCGAATGAGATGAGCGAAAATCGTGAGGTGAGTTTTCGATTGAAGCTTTCAGGAGGCCCTGCATCGGGTGGTGAGTCGGTTCGTTTCTGGACCAGCGATCTGACTCAGGAATATGTTCGCTTGAATTCAGAATACAAAACATAGGGATTACCTAACAAGGGCTTCGCCCTTGACCCATTGGCGTGGTTGGCTGGAAGACATGGAATGCTGGAATCGCCGAGCCGCTCCGTTGTCGCTACGTCCAACACGCGCGCACCGTGCTCGCATCATTATCAGTAAGACTCAGATCACAGTCGAATCTGAATTTTGTGGATACGCGGCTGGCTCTTTTAGTTTTGCCCTGTGCTTATGGCGGGCCGCCGTCTAGACTTCGTCCACGCTGGGTTGGTGGCTTTAAATTGAAGTAGTTGTTGGTAGCAGCTCTTGTTTTAACCATTTGTCTTAGCGCCGCTTGTTCTACAACCGTTTGCTTTAACACCGTTTGCTTTTAACACAGTTGGGTTTGCAAATGATCAGCCAGGCAGGGATGCACGGCTCAGTCCCGGTGGAAGCACCGAACGAGTCACCCGTCACCAAAGTTGCTCGCGTGAAGTCCAGTCGGTTGTTCGTTCTGGATACGAACGTCATCCTTCACGATTCACACTGCATCTTCAATTTCGAAGAACACGATATTGCTTTACCGATTACGGTGCTTGAAGAACTCGACCGCTTCAAGAAAGGCGATGGCGACATTCATTTTCAGGCACGTCGCTTTCTGCGAGAACTGGATGGTCTTACTGGTGACGTTGTTGCAGACGACGGTTGTTCTTTGGGTGAAGGACGCGGGCATATCAAAGTACTGATGAATCTGGAGAGCGGCCGAACGCGTTTTGCGTTGCAGAACGATGTGGCTGATCACCGTATTCTGAATATGGCCCTGGCCATGGCGGAGTTGCTGGAAGATCAGGAAGTCATTCTGGTTACCAAAGACACCAACCTGCGTTTGAAGGCAAAAGCGTTTGGTTTGGTCGCTCAGGATTACACCAGCGACAAACTGCGAAATCTGGACGAGCTGTACACCGGTAAGCGGACCGTTGCCGATGTTTCTGCTGAAGCGGTTGATAAGTTGTTTCAGGAAAAAGGGTTTGTGGAAGCGGCAGGGTTGCCGGAAGTAACGGATCCGTTAAGCAACGAAAACTTTATTCTGCGAAGCGGATCTCGATCCGTTTTGGCGACGTATCGTCCTAAAGAGCAGCAGTTTCATCGCATCACGCGAACTTCCTGTTTTGGAATTCGTCCCCGCAACGCAGAACAGTCGTTTGCTTTGCAGGCTTTGACTGATCCCAACATCAAGTTAATCACGCTTTCAGGTCGGGCAGGCAGCGGTAAGACTTTAGTGTCGCTGGCTGCTGCATTGGAATGTGAACAGGACTATCGCCAGATCATGCTGGCTCGTCCCATTGTTCCACTTAGCAATCGTGACCTGGGATTCCTGCCCGGCGATGCGAATGCAAAAATTCAGCCATATATGCAGCCACTGTTTGATAACCTATCTGTGATTCGTCATGAAAATCAGGAATCGAAGCACATTGTGGATCGGATGCTGGAAGAAGAGCGACTTGAGATCACGCCGCTTGCTTATATTCGCGGTCGCAGTTTGCAGAAGACTTACTTCATCGTGGATGAAGCTCAAAACCTGACGCCTCACGAAGTGAAGACCATCATTACTCGTGCGGGCGAAGGCACACGAATTGTTCTGACGGGCGATGTTCAGCAGATTGATCATCCGTATCTGGATTCAACATCAAATGGTTTGACGTACGTGATAAATCGCATGAAGGGCCAACACCTCTATGCTCACGTTACGCTCGAAAAAGGCGTACGCTCAGAACTGTCTGAAGTGGCCAGCGGATTGCTGTGACAGCCAGCGTTGGCTCAGTTTGAGCGGTGAGATTATCCGTTAATCGCGCAAACGCCCGGCCTGTGCTGTCGCGGAAGTGTTTGTTGCTGAACGTGGGTTACCGCGACTATTGATATTCGCTTGCTGGGAAAATCTCAACGGATTTGGTTAAGCTGTGCTCCAGCATTTACGCTCTGGAGTACAGTCATATGCAACCCTACCTTGCCGAATTCGTCGGTACGATGATTCTTGTTTTGTTGGGCAATGGAGTTTGCGCCAACGTTAATCTGAAAAAGACCTGTGGCAACGATTCAGGCTGGATCGTTATCACCGCCGGTTGGGCCATGGCAGTGACAATGGCCGTCTATCTGGTTAACGCTTTCAGTGGGGCTCACCTAAATCCTGCGGTGACCATTGGGTTGGCCACGATCGGCAAGTTTCAGTGGTCCCAGGTTGGCGGCTATGTTGCCGCACAAATGGCAGGAGGTATCGCGGGGGCCACACTGGTCTGGCTGGCCTATCTTGTTCACTGGAAGGAAACTTCGGATCCAGACAAGATTCGTGGTTGCTTCTGTAATTCTCCTGCAATTCCCAACACTGTTGCGAATCTGATTACGGAAATTATCGGCACGTTTGTGTTGATGCTGGGAGTGCTTGCCATACTGACGCCGGAAAATCTGGTGCCCAATCTCGGTTTCAAAGAAGCGCTGAAACCATGTCTTGTGGGCGTGATGGTGTTCTCTGTGGGGCTGTCGCTGGGTGGGCCGACCGGATACGCGATCAATCCTGCTCGAGATCTGGGACCGCGAATTGCTCACGCAATTTTGCCCATCGCCGGCAAGGGACACTCAGGCTGGGGATATTCCTGGATTCCAGTGGTTGGCCCCATTGTTGGGGCGATTGTTGCTGCCTGCTTTTACAAAGCCCTGTGGCCAATTCCTGCGTAGGTGTCTGTGAATTCCGCGTCGGCTGTTTCGCTATGTCGGCAGTTCGTTAACTTATGGAAGTGGATTGATTCATGAAATACGTATTGGCACTTGATCAGGGCACAACCAGTTCACGAGCAATTCTGTTCGACAAAAGCGGAACGGTGATCGCCTCGACTCAGCGAGAGTTTCCGCAGCATTTTCCCAAGCCGGGTTGGGTTGAACACAATCCTGAAGATATCTGGAAAACGCAGTTGTCCGTCGCCAAAAGCGTCTTGAAGAAGGCCGGGCTTTCAGCAGCGGATGTTGCGGCTATTGGCATCACCAATCAACGTGAGACAGCCGTTGTTTGGGACCGAACAACCGGACTTCCGGTTTTTAACGCCATTGTCTGGCAGGATAGACGCACCGCGAGCAAGTGTGACGAGCTGCGGAAAAAGAAGATCGATGTCGCAATTCAAAAGAAGACCGGGCTGATTCTGGATGCCTATTTTTCGGCTACAAAGATTCAGTGGATTCTGGATAACGTCGCGGGAGCCCGAAAAAAAGCGGAAGCGGGTGAGTTGGCTTTTGGGACGGTTGATTCGTGGCTGATCTGGCGATTGACCGGAGGCAAAGTTCATGTGACCGATGCCAGCAACGCATCACGGACAATGTTGTTCAATATCCATACGGGGCAATGGGATGACGATCTGCTGAAGACGTTTGATATTCCGAAAAGCATGTTGCCGGAAGTTCGCAGTTCCAGCGAAGTTTACGCAGAAACGACATTGTTGGGTGGCACGATACCTGTGGCCGGTATTGCGGGCGACCAGCAAGCCGCCTTGTTCGGCCAATGTTGCACCAAACCTGGGATGGTGAAGAATACTTACGGCACCGGTTGCTTCATGCTGATGAATACCGGCACAACTCCTGTGGTGTCAAAAAACAAGTTGTTGACGACTGTGGCGTGGAAAATTGGCGATCGGACAGAGTACGCTCTGGAAGGTAGCATTTTTATTGCAGGTGCCGTGGTGCAGTGGTTGCGAGATGGACTGGGAATTATCAAATCTTCGGCAGAAGTCGAGCGACTGGCAGCATCGGTGAATGATACTGGTGGCGTGTATCTTGTTCCGGCTTTTGCAGGGTTGGGCGCACCCAATTGGGACGCTTATGCTCGCGGAACAATCGTTGGCTTAACGCGCGGTACGACAAAGGCCCATATTGCTCGAGCCGCGTTGGATGGGATCGCTTACCAGGTGGCCGACGTATTACTGGCGATGGAACGTGATTCCGGCGTTAAGCTGAAACAGTTGCGAGTTGACGGTGGAGCATCCTTGAACGGTCTATTGATGCAGTTTCAGGCAGACCTGTTACGAGTTCCCGTCATTCGTCCGGAAGTTGCCGAAACAACAGCTCTGGGCGCCGCTTATCTGGCGGGATTGGCTGTGGGATACTGGAAGAATCAAAAAGAGATCGAAGCCAACTGGCAGGAAGCCGCTCGCTTTAAGGCCACGATGAAGCCTGCCACACAGAAGATCCTGATGGCTGGCTGGGAGCGAGCGCTGGAGCGTTCACGCGACTGGGAACTGCAGGACGGCAAATAGGCGTTGCTGCTGGACAAAGTCATGGTCTGGCCGCTTGGTCGTTGTAGAAGTCAATCTCAATTGGAATGACGATATTCGATTTTTCTGGCAGCAGTTTCAACAGACGGCCCTTCGCAAATTCTATCCCCATATCGGCCAGCATCTTGCTGATTTTTCCTGCGGTTGAAGGCATCACGCGAATTGCCAGTAAGTCGTCAATGGTGCCTGGTTGGCCATCCGATCCGTGAGAGCGGACAACAATCATCTTGCCCCAGATTCCTCGATCAATAAACAGCTCAAAGTTGCGATCCCACGCGTCAGCTTCGTTCAGCAGCCGCTTTGTTTCATCCAGTGATTGCTTTTGTTTCAGTTGATCAATGTAGTGATCTGCCAGTTTCGCAATCTGAATTCGAGTTTTGTCGGCGCGTGCCTGGTTCCAGCGTTTTTGTTGAGCATCGTAGATCCAGCCGCCGACGATGAACGTCAAAAGTAGACCGGTCAGTGCCGGCTTGTACTTTGATAGTCTTGACTTTGTTTGATTGTCCGGGGCCTTCGCCGCTGCAGCAGGATTTGTCTGTGCGCGAGGAAGTGATTTTGCAGGTGATGCGTCGGGTGCTTTGTTTGCTACAGTTCTGGGCGTTCCAAAAAGTTTGAAGATCGATTCCACAAGCATCCACAGCAGTTCGGCGATAGCTCCGAGGATGAAAAGTGCGGACGACACAATCAGGCTGATTATGGCTCCAATCATCTCAGCAATCGCGTCCATTGTTTGTCTCTGTTGTTGCTCAGGTTACGAGGTGGTCAATCGTCACGTAAGGAACAGTCCTGAAATAACCTCCGTAGGGCCGGTTCCCACCGGCCGACACCGCGAACAGTGGCCGGGAGGAACCGGCCCTACATTGGACGCAGATCGGGAAGTTAATTCGAGACAGTTCCTAAGTGGACGGTGCCCAATTACACTTCTGGCAGTGGTTCGCCTTCGTCAAGCAAATATTGTGGTCGACCTTGCGGATCTTCGATCGTGATTTGCCGTGCGTCGATGCCCAGATTCTTGTACAGCGTGGCAAAGATGTCTTTGTAGTGAACGGGCCGTGAAATTGCGCTGCCAGCAACTCGATCTGTTTCGCCAATCACCTGCCCTGTTTTCATGCCTCCACCTGTCAGCAGCGCCGGTCCGACTCTGGGCCAGTGGTCGCGACCGCCATCTTTGTCGTTGATACGTGGAGTGCGGCCAAATTCGCCCCAAACGACAATGGATACATCGTCCAGCATGCCACGTTCTGTAAGGTCGTTGACTAAAGCGCACAGACCATGGTCAACAATGGGCATCAGATTTCGCATTCGTTCAAAGTTATTGGAATGCGTATCGAAATCGCTGATGGTGACGCTTACACAGCGAACTCCTGCTTCCACCAGTCGCCGCGCCAACAGGAATTTGCGCGTACTGTCCGGGCCTTCGCTGGTGGTGGATTGTACTCCCTGTTTGCTGCCAGGGGCCACGTACTTTGCGATAACCTGCGGGTCTTCGCTGCTAAGGTCCATTGCCCTGGCGAAATCGCCCGATGTCAATATGCCAACGGCCTGCTGTTGAAAGCGGTCCATGGCTGACATCATCCCGGATGAATCCACATTGCGTCGAATCTGATCCAGCCCGGCCAGCAGCGAGCGGCGATCGTCCAGACGCCGATATGACAGCGATGGGTTGAGTTCAAGGCTGACGGTTTGTTGTTCGCCCAACCGGCTTAGTTCTCCTTTCATGCCCGCTTCAAGTTCCCGCTGAAACATGGAACTCATGTCCGGTCGAAATGGTTGATAAGACGGGCCAAGAAAACCTGCTCGAGCGGAATTCCTGACCAGGGGACGGCCCTGCATCAGGTCGACAAAAGCGGGAGTCACGTCAGAAGATGAGCCCAGCAATTTGGAAACAACGCAGCCCATGGCTGGACGTCCCCCAAAGCTGCTTAAATCTTTGTCTGTGAATCCGGACTGGCATTGAAACGCATCATGTTTGCCAGCCGATCCAACCAGCGTCCGAATGAAGGTGAACTGGTCTGCGGCCGCAGCAACCTGAGGCATCAATTCGCTGATTTGCACACCGGTCAAGGATGTCTGGATCGGCGCAAATTCGCCGCGAAATTCAATGGGAGCGTTTGGTTTGGGATCGATTGTATCCAGTTGAGGCGGACCTCCATCCAGATGGATGTTGATCACGGATTTCTGTGAATTCCGGATTCCACTGGCTTCTTCAGCTTTCAGCAGGTCGGCCAGCATCCAGCCACCGAAGCCGAAAGTTCCTGCGGCAAGCACCGCTCTGCGCGAAACGCCATTGCAATTGCGACGTTGTCGACCAGTAATTGTCAGCATGGCTGATCTCCTCTGGTGGGACGAATGTGGTTAGACTTCTTAAAGCCGCGAACAGGTTCACGTTGAGTCAAGTTTTCTGAGCGACAACGGAGCGTTTTCGAGCGTTAGCTCGAATTGGGCAAGGGCGAAGCCCTTGTTGGCGAGATCGAGGTGAGACACAGGGGCCCTCATTGTGATCGACTGCGCACACAATGGCCAATCACTGAATTCTGATCCGGCGAATTTTGCCGAAAGTCACCCACGTGCCGCAAAGCCTTATCGGGGGAAGTTGCATTTCGGTGAAACGGACTGCCGTGGTTTTCGCAAGGAATGACTAAAATAGCGATCCCTCCCGGACGCATTCGTCGTCGACCAATCCCGCCTTTGCATTTCCAACTTCGCTGCCTTATGCGATCAGCCTTTCTCTACATAGCAGTGACATGCTGCCTGCTGGTTGTTGCCGGTTGCGGTACCACGCAACTGCGTTCCGGTACGGAACAATTGCTGTTGTCGGATTCCGTTGACCGAACGGTAGATCAGCTTGAATTTAGTGTGCTGTCTGGCCGCAAGGTGTTTCTGGATACGACCTACATCAATACGGTGAAGGGGTTGATGTTCGTAAACGCGGACTACATTATCAGCGCCATTCGCCACAAACTGACCACGTCCGGGTGCCTGATTCAGGATTCAAAGGATAAGGCCGACTATGTGCTGGAAGCTCGCGTTGGAGCGCTCGGAACTGACTCGTTGGAAGTGACTTACGGTTTGCCCGCCAGCAATGCTCTTAGTACGGCTGCGTCTTTGGTCGCAAGTGCTCCAGTGGTGCCAACCATACCGGAGATCAGTGTTGGCAAGAGAAACGCGGCGCTGTCGACTTCGAAAATTGTTGTGTATGCCTATCATCGTGAATCCGGAGTTCCCGTTTGGCAGTCTGGAACGGCGATTTCGAAAAGCGATGCGAAAGACACCTGGATTATGGGAGCCGGTCCATTGCAGCGAGGATCGATCTATAAGACTCCCAAGTTTGCGGGCTTCAAGCTGAAGCGTCCGGGCTTTCTTGGCAAAAGTAAGGGGCCAACCCCACCGGCTCCATTGACGATCGCTGACACCTACCAGTTCGTTCACCCGGCCGTTCTGGAACAACAAATCGCCGATACGGAAGCCGCCGCAGCCGCAGTAGCTCTTGCGGAAAAGGCGGCCAAAGAACAGGAGGCAGCTGAGGCTGCGGCTCTTGCAGAAAAAGAAAAGCCCGCTGAAACTGGAGTGGTTCCGGCTTCGCACGAGGCAGAAAAGCCGAAATAGTTCACCGGCCGACAACTTCTGGACTGAACCGGTTTGAGCTGGTGGCAGCGAGCGCCAGACTGTCCTGGAGCTAACGTCGGTGTGTGTTCTGACACTGCGATTGAAGTGGTGAAAGCGACGATCTAAGCGTGGCGGACTTCTCGAACGGCAAACGTGGAAAGCAGTTCCAGAAGTTCGCGTGGATCGAGCGTTTTGCGGGCTGGATTTGTCTGGCGAGTTGCCGTTTTCGACGCCGTGAATCGAATATGAGGTGTCTTCGCTGCGTTTGCTGCTTCGCGTTGGTTCATGACGCATTCCAGGCGATTTTGCAACATCCTGCGAAGTTGAGGAGACTCATCACTGAGCATGCTTAGCATGTTTTGGACACCGATTGCTCGAGAACCGTTGTTGCTGTGAGAACGGTTACTTGTACTTCGCGAACGTGATGAGGAGATTCGTGTTTGCATGGCATGAGCTTCCGTGATGATTTTGTGAAACAACACTGGAGCCTGGCTCATCAGTTTGAAGAAACGTTACGAAGTGTTCTTTTCATCGAGAAGTGCCCCGAAACTGCTGATAAAGTTTGCCGAATGCAACACCTGGTCTGATTGTATCAATCTTTAAACGCTGTACGCGGACTTAATGAACCGTACGATGATCTGTGCAGCCAGAATTGTTCAGCAGTGCGACCCTGATTGCCAGTCGCTGTACGTTACTTCGCAAGCCTAATTCTGAGAGCTAAAATTCGATGGATCCTGTGCCACCCATCACGGGCGTTGCCGAAATTGTGCTAAGTGTTGCTGATCTTCCGGCAATGCGAAGTTTTTATGAACAGGTGCTTGGCTTTCCTGTTCACAGCGAAGCGTCGTTGGAAACCGAAGGTGTGGATGACCCCGAAGGTGAGCCAACGATTTCGTTCCTGACGATCAAAGAACTGCAGACTCCATTGGGAGCCTTACATCCGCAGATGTTGGTTCTGATTGATTATCAGCGGCATGCCAGCGCCAGACGGCGGCTGATCGGACATGACGTGCAGCGATCAACGCTGAATCACCTTGCCTTTGAAATACCGCCGAACAGCTACGATGCTCATTTGGCCCGGTTGCAGCGACTGGGACTTAATCCGGTAGAGGCCGAATTTCCTGCGGTGGATGCCAAGGCAATCTTCTTCCGTGATCCGGAAAACAACGCTCTGGAATTGATTTGTCGGCGATAAAGTTAACAAACACTTGTGGCCCGTCAAACTTCCCGATTGAGCCGAACCTGTTCACTTGAGTCAGGGATTCAGAGCGACAACGGAACGTTTCCGAGCGTCAGCCAGCGTGGTCTGAGGCACGACCAGGTTAGTTCAGTCACTTGCCAGCGGCGCTGGCGTTGGCTAACTGAACCGTCGTCGCCAGCTCCAGACCAGTAATATTGCCATGCATATCAACACTGACTTCGCCAGCATCTTCAGAATCGGCGGCGGGCCGATGGAAGGCGTCTGAGCAATAATCTTGTGGTAGTAGAGTGTCGTTACAGTGGCGTCTTTTGCCAGCATTGCAGACAACAGCGTGTAGAGGCAAAGTACAAAGCTCCATTCTTCCTCAAGCCAGCCGGCGGATGGCACTTGGCCGACAGTGATTGCGCCTGACACCGGATTCCAATATCGGACGCTCGGTTGGAAGTTGAACACTGCAGACAGGATTTCAAAACATGCCACAATAATTAGCCCGTGCCACGCCTGTCGATTCAACCTGTTTACTCCAAAGCCAATCAGTATCGATGCGGTCAGGGCAATGGCTTTTGTGAACAAGTGAATTCCACCAATTGGGTACCTGACATTGTTAATCACGTTGGCAACAAGGAATTGCACCATGGATGCCAGCATCACGAAAGCCGTTACTCCTGACAGGATCCCCAATGCTCTAACCGAAGCTTCCTGTTGCAGCAGGTCGCGTCGGATGGCATTGGGCATTCTGGCTGAGACTGATTGAGGACCGACTTTGGCTGCGGGGGCCTGGTACGGGTTTTCCGTCATAGCGGCAACTTGCAATGTCAGTTAACGATCCCGGTGGCTACTTGTTAGACGCCCATTTCAGCCCGTTGATTACGACATCCAGAAACACTTTGTCTTCAAACGTTTCGTTGGCGTGTCCGTAGGTTGTGCCGAACACACGCGATTTTCCGTAGGTGTGCGCCCAGATAACCGGATGCAGGTCGCCCGTTTTTTCGCTGACGGAAGTTGCCAGAACTTCTGTGTTCGGCCAGACTTTTTCGATGATATACAGCTCATCGCTGGGGGTCGTCCACTCTTTGGGGAAGTCCTTCATGGCTGGATGTTCAGGCTTGGCATTCTTCACCTGATAGTTGCTTTTGTGGTCGTGACGCCGACTGGTGACTCCCAGCATCTGACGCCAGTCGTCAATTTTTGCGTCGCGATAAGTGTGCATCGCACAGTGAATCACAACGGCGTTTGTGCCCTCAAAATGAGGCTTCGTGATACTGCGGATGTAGTCTTCGTCGGTTGTTGCGGCAAAGCACTCGTTGTGAACAACAACGTCAAAGCCTTTGGCCCAGTCAGGATTTTTGTAAAGATCGATTTTAGCCGAAGTGCCATTGCCTCCTTCGTTGACCACAGTCCATTCAATATCAACGTTTCTGGCTTTTGCGGCGTCCTGCAGAGCTTTGGTCTGAAACGGATAATCGTGGCAGCAGCCTCCGGTAATAAGCAGTACTTTCAGCGGCGCGGGTTCAGCGGCAATCACGCTGCTGCTGAAAACACTGGCCGCAAAAAGGGCAAACAAAGCTACTAAACGCATTGAGTTATCTTTCGTGGAAAGGTTGTCGTGGCGGACGAATGTCTGCCTGGAACAAATCTGGACCAAATCAAGCGTTGAGAATACTCCGAATTCACGCAGAAGCCAACTAACAAGGGCTTCGCTCTTGACCAGGTGGCGTGGGATGCGAGAGGACGTGGAAAGTTCTAATCGCCGAGCCGCTCCGTTGTCGCTACGAGAATGACGCGCTCCGTGTGCGCGTCATTTTGAGTAAATCTCTATGGCGATAATTCGACTTTCAGGCCGGATTGATTGCGAAGCGTTACCGCGTCATCTGCGTTTAACGTTGCCCCCATTAACTCCGAAAGTTCTGCCAGGCAAGCGTTGTGCCGACGGCTGAACGTCAGTTCGCCGGAATGCCTGCCGCTTAGTTTCAGGCAGTTCGTAAAGTAGCCTGCGTCCAGTTCCATGCGGCAGTCTGGTGATTCCAGCAGCACCTCAATATTGTTTCGCAGCAGTCGCTGCTGAGTGATTTTCCAGCCAGTGTCTGTCTTGCTTAATTGGCACCGTGCTCGCGCTGGTATGACGTTGATGCTGGATGCCGGGAATACGATCAGTTGAGGATTCGCAACCTTTTTGGTCGGTGCAAAAAATGCCCACAGCGCGTCGATTAAGACAGTTCTAAAGAAGACTTCACGGCGATAGCTCCAGCTGAAAACAAACGCGGCGGCAACAAACATGGCGAGGTTTATTCCTGTCGCAATAGTCGGGCTATAGCCATAAATCGCCATGAGAATGGCACAAAGTGATTTGTTTGCAAATTCGAAAATTGCGTCAATTGTTGGGATGGGAGTGATCCAGATCAGCACTTCGAAAAAGAATTTTACGGTGTTAATGACGAAAACGTTAATGGCTGCGGCAATCAGCATCAACGTGTCAATTGTAAGCGACATGATTCCTAGTTGGATGGCACCTTGTTCTGCTGTTTCTGGCGCCTGTGCTCCCAGCATGATCTTCAATGTCAGCATGGTGATGATGCCCGCCCATGCTTCAACCTGATCAACGGCCTGGGCAAACGGCTTGCTGACTTTTGTGAGTCGCGGCAAAGAAGTGATGAGCGTCAGTACCAGAAACGTTCCGAAGATTGCGTGATTGTTAAGTGGAGATGATTCACCCAGGAAAGGATTGTCTGCTGCCACCCAGCCTTGACCGAAGATAGACATGCCTGACAGGCAGGCGATTCCAAAGAATGGCGACAGAGCGACCGGAGCCAACGGCCCCAGCCAGTCGGCAATACCCAGCGATTGCCCAAACTGCTGAGCCGATGTGATCTCTGCGGCGGTGATCCTGGATGCGGCATTCTGTTTCGATCCGTCAGAATGGGTGTCCTGCGCCAAGGTGGGCAGACACAATGCAAAGATCGCCACACTGTAGATCAACGGCTTCGAAAGGCCAATGATCGGTTTTGAACCTTCCATAGTTTTAACAGCCATGTTGAAGACGTTTCACTTCCGTTGGGGTCAGCTGATTTTGGTTAAAAATTCCTGCCATGTTATAGCGTATTGGCACAGCGATCGAAAAGTCCGCGTGGTTTTCTGATAGAGCCCATGGTGCACGTGTACTGAAGGCTTCAACTTTGAGAATTGGCTTAGCAGACCGGGGGCAATCGTTCGAGTGGAACTTCTGCCGCTTGCAGAAACTTCGTCATTAGCTGTAGACTCGCGCTGCAGCAGCGACTCTACACTCTGCATTCCGGTTTTTCCGTGCTTCACATTGCCCTGTTATTTCTATCGCTTGTCGCTGACGTGGTTTCTGTATTAAGTTGTGAATTCGAAGGTCGTTTGATGCGTGGAGTCGGAACGAAATGCCTCCGTTGATTGTCACAGAATCTCCATATCAGTTTGTGCCACCTCATGAAGGCAATCTTTGGCCTCGAATGCTGGCTGGCTTTGCAACTCGTATGATTCGCAAACGGTACGCGATTACAGAAGTGGAAATTCGGGATCAGGATCGCCTGGCCGAACTTTTGCGACACGGACACGGCATTTTGCTGGCTCCCAATCACTGTCGCATGTCCGATCCCATGGCTTTGCAAAGTCTGTCGAAATCTTTGAAACAACCGTTCTTTGTGATGGCCAGTTCTCACCTGTTTCGAGCCAGTAAATTCACCAGGTTCATTCTGCGTCGTATCGGTGCATTCAGCATCTATCGAGAAGGTGTCGATCGTCAGGCGATTGAAACGGCGATCGACATTCTTGCGAAAGGCAAAAGGCCACTGGTGATGTTTCCTGAAGGCGCGTTGTCTCAAGCCAATGATCGGCTGAACGCATTAATGGACGGCGTTTCGTTTGTGGCCAGAAGTGCAGCCAGGAAGATCGAAAAACAGAATGCAGGTGCCGATTCAATTCGGCAGGTTTACATTGTACCGGTGGCCATTCGTTATTTGTTTCAGGCAGATATTCACGAAACTGTTGATCCAATTCTATCCGACATAGAAAAGCGACTTACGTGGCGACCGCAGCCTGATCGTTCTTTGATGGAGCGACTTTTGAAAGTCGGAGAAGCGTTGCTGGGATTAAAGGAAACCGAATATCTTGGCTTACCTGCGAAGGGGAAAATTTCTGAGCGACTGCAGAAACTGATTGATGCGATTCTGGTTCCTCTGGAGCAGGAGTGGCTGAATGGTCGTACGGAAATATCCGCCATCAATCGCGTTAAAGAACTGCGAAAAGCCGTCGTTCCCGCCATGATTCAGAACGCCAACAACGATGGTGAGAAGTCTGTGCCGTTGTCGAAGTCGGAATTGGATCGGAGGTGGCGGCAGTTGCAGGATATGGAGCTTGCTCAGGCGTTGAGTCTGTTTCCGGAAGACTATGTTGTTTCGAAGCCAACTGTTGATCGTTTTTTGGAATCGGTTGAACGGATCGCAGAAAGTCTGTCCGGCGAAGAGCAGGTGCATGGGCCCATGAAAGTTGTGATCAGGATTGGTGAGCCCTTTGCTGTGTCTGCCAAACGTGATCGTGGCGCCGATGGTGATCCGGTATTGAACCGCCTGGAGGCCTGTTTAGCATCGATGCTGGACGAGCTGTCAAACGAATGTCGACCTCTAACAAACGGAAGCAAAGTGTGAATCAAGATCCTTATCAGCCTCAAGGCAGTGATTTGCAACTGAGCGTCCCGGTTTCAGGGCAGATCCCCGGAAGGCCTCAGCAGGCTCAGGTCGTTGGCGCGATGTACGTTGGTTATGCGATGTTTATGGTGTTGCGGATGGTTCCTGCCGTCGCGGGAACATCAATAACTGGTGACGCTTCCCTGGATGTCGGCGTTGGCGATTGGGGCCGAATTCTGGCCATGGGGACCATCGGCGCCGTGGTTGGCAAGTTTATCGGTGGGTATGCGGCTGATCGATTCGGTGGTCGAGTGACATTTTCGGTCGGACTGTTGGTGAGCGCTGTGGGGGTCGCTGCGTTTGCTGCCTCCAGCCAGGTGTGGATGTTTCAGGCAGCATTGTTTGTGGCGTTGATGGCCAAGTCGGCGGGTTGGCCTTCGATGGCTAAAATTATTGTGACAACGTTTCGTCCTGCCGAATATGGGCGTGTGTGGGGTGTTTTGGCGACGAGTTCGCGAGTGGGAACTTTGTTGGCGACATTTTGCCTTGGTGGTTTGCTGGGAGTGCTGTCGTGGCAGAGCATGCTGTACCTATCTGCCGTGGGCGGCGTGCTGCTGGCGTTTGCGTTTTTCGTAACGATCGAAATGGCAACACGGCGGCGAGGCGCGGTCGGTCCTGTGCTGGTTGCTGCCGATGAATCACAAACGGTGAAGGACGCTGGTGTGACGCCTCATCCATTGGACGGTTTGACGTTGATTCAGGCGGTACAGGTGTTTGTTCGAAGTTTTCAGTTCTGGATGATTTGCGGAAGCCTGATGGGGCTGACAATCATGTGGGACTTTCTGTTGATGGTGCCTCAGTACCTGCGAGACACATTGGGGATGGCTGCTGACGACGCATCGATGGCCTCGTCGGCTTTTCCGTTTGGTAGTCTGATTTCCGTGCTGGTGGGCGGGTTTGTGTTCGATAAGCTCAACCGTCGCTCAACCGCCTGGCTGATGGGAGCTTTATTAACGGTGGCGGCTGGCTGTATTCTTACCTTCTATCTGATGCCGGGATTTGGGTTATCGCAGCCCAGCATGAAGTACCTGTCCCTTGCTTTGTTGTTTGTTTTCGGGCTATGCGTTTCGCCGTGTTACTACATTCCGATGAGCGTTTACAGCATCGAATTCGGCGGACCTCATTCCGGCTTCCTGATTTCGCTGCTGGACGCGATCGGATTTGGTGCCACAGCCTTGTTTTATGGATTAGCGGGAGATTTGGCGGAGCAAAGTTGGGGGCTGTTCCTGAAGATCCTTTTAGCTGTCGCCGCCTGGTCGATGTTGACGACTCTGCTGTTCATGTTGGGCGAAGCGCGAAGCGACGAAAAGAAGTCCGCCGTTCAGGCTGAGTAGGCTTGCGGTCGCTGCAGGTTTTCAGGCATTGGTCTGAGTTTTTACAGAACCGCATGGGCAGGTTGCCAATTGCTTCTGTCAGGTCAGTTGCAGATCTGCATAAATGGCTTCGTTAATCGCTCTATTTCGCCGTTGATGTTGGCCTTCACCGCAAAAGCCATTGGCAGCCCAGGCGACTACTAAGTTGTGTTCCGGATCGCAGAATCCCATCGCACACTGGGCTCCTCCATGTCCGAAACTGGCTGTGGAGCAATACTGGCTGAAGCCATAGGGGACGGTGTCGACGCCGTATTGGTTCGAATTCAGAATGACGCCTAGTCCAAAATCGATTGTATGTTGCAGCGTTGTATCGAACTGATTGACGCGTTGAGGCGTTGTTATCTGTTGAATCGTGTTTGCATCGAGCACGATGTAGGGGATGTTGCGGTTTTGGCCAGTCAGCAGCATTTCGTAAAATCGGCCAAGTCCGGCGATTGGGCCGCGAATATTTCCGCCTGGCGATGTTTCGGTTAGCCAGCTTCCGCCGCTGTAGTCGCTAAAGACAAGTTGCCCTTTGTCTCGCAAATAGTACGTGGGCAGCCGGTCATTCAGTTGGGCAAGTTCTGCAGCTGGAATTCCGCACCATGCTTCGGTAATTCCCAGTGGCGCAAAAACTTCCTGTTGAAGGATCGAATTGATACCTCGCTGCTGCGGATCCGTGTTTTGCAGTACCGTGGCCAGCAGGAACCATGTACTTTGTGGCTGATAGGCGGCTTCAGTTGTGAGCCGTTCGATGGAGAGGATTCGATGCAGGATTTCAGATGGTGATGCGTGGGGCCAGCCAGTTTCGATGAGCGGAATACCGGAAGAATGGCTCAGCATTTGCCGCAGAGTAATACCTTCCAACGCAGTACCGTGAGCTTCCGGGATATAAGACTCAAGATCGTGGTCCAGTGAGAGTTGTCCTGAACTGCAGGCTTTCAAAACGGCAGCGGCGGTGACAGGTTTTCCAGCGGACCGCCACAACATCACAGTTTCAGCGGACATCGGTACACCCGGTGACGCTTCCCCGAAGCCATCGTTAACAAGTGTTTGCCCGTTCTGCGATACATACACCTGAACTGCGGTGTGCAGTCCACGATTGATGCCTTCGTCGATGACCGCAGTAAGATTGGGGAAGGATGTTGCTGTCATCAGGTGTGCATAACTTGAAGAGAAATTGTATCGGCGATGTTTGTCACGGGCACGAATGGCGATCGCGTGGCATGTCGTTGTTATGTTGGTAGTCCACGTTCTTCGCGAATGCGACGCACTTCTTCCAGCACCGAGTCGACCACACCTGAATGCTTTGAAATTGCGGCAAACTGAGCGACGTTTGTAAGCACGTTAACAATGGCCGTCAGGATAGCGCCGAAGAAATGAAACTGCCGACCGGACAATCCCCAGACGCCGTCCAGTGACAGCGGCGTGGCAGGATCGGCGACGGCTCCCAGAGCTCCTGTTGCGATCAGCAAGCCAATGCACAGGGTCATTCCAGGCAATGTTCCGTACTTGATGCGCTGGCTTTCTTTGTACCACGAATCTCCCAGCGAATAGGCGTTGCTGGTTTCTTCAAGCCAGCGCCCGGTTCCCATAAAGTAGGTGAGACTGATGGCATGTACCAACGTGGCAAATGTTAAAGCTGCCAGTCCGATTAACATGTGCGTGCTGATTCGAGATTGGGTGGCTTTGTCGAGGCTTTTTGCATCGCCAACATTCAGGCCAAAAACGACGGCCAGAATCAGCAGGCAGGATGCAAGTATGGCGAGAGTTAGAAAGATTCGTTTCACGTTGGGAAATTCGCAATTCTGGATTTTTGCGTGGATGTTAGCTGACACCGAATTCGCTTGATAGAAGCCAATAGCGGTACGTCACGAACGATCGCGTACGGGGATTTGTTGCCATGAGCAGGTCGAGTCTGACCCCCGCCTCAGCGACCATCATAGAGCCGAGTTTAGGTCTCAACAAAAAGCAAGCTGCGGTTCTTTTCATTGAGAAAGAAACCGCAGCTTGAAGTTAAACCTAAGGAATTGCGCTCGCCGTGGCGGCAATTCGACATGTCTTGCTATCCGGCAGGCGTTTTTCCCTGGCGAATCGTTTCTGGTGTTATTGAACCAACGTCATGGCAGTGGCCTGCTGAATGGATTGATTGAACGTCTGCCCGTTAGCGGTTTCGATTTTCATGGCCATTGTCAGGTCGAGGCGAGACTTGGTCACTCGACCCTGCACGATGTTGAAAGTGACCTGTCCGCGACCTTCTGAGTTGGTGAGGGTCATCTTGACTGGTGCTCCTTCCTTTGGTGTGACTGAAATCTGTGGAACCACGTTAATGAGTGCGTTGCCCATTTCGTCTCGCCCCGCATAGGTCATCGTTGAGTTGATGGACATTGTGCCAAACGGCAACTGAATCGACTGTTGACTGGTCCATGAGTCGTTTTGTACGACAGGGCTGTTGGGCAAAGTGACGGCAGACTGCTTCATCATTTGCTTGAGAGTGTCCTCGTTCAACGCCGCGGCGTTACCTGCTGCTGACTGTCGAATTGTATCCAACAATTCAGCCGGGACGGTGACGTTGTCGATCTGTCCGTCTGGTCGCATTGTAACCGTGAATGGCTTGTTGACGATCTTTTGAAAGGTGTCACCCATGGATGCAATCAGTGGATTATCCGGCAGTGTTTTTGACGCGGTGTCGAATTCCAAAAGTCCGGCGGGACCGCCTTCTGATTTCATGCGGATTCGATCAACCACCTGGTTCATCACGGTGTCGCCACCGGCTGCTACGCTAAGTACCTGCCATGACATGTCCATCGATTGATTCATCGTTTGATTGACTTCGTTGTCACCAATCTTCATTGAGGTCTTCATGTTTTGGACAACGTTGTATTTAACGTTTTCCTGAGGACGAAATTTCCAACGCAGTGATTCCTGCCCGTTGACATTTTGAATCGGCAGGACAAACAGAACAGTGGACAGAAATGCGATTGGTCGAATGGACATAGGTTACTCCAGAGGAACTTTCTGGGCGGGGTGAAATTAAGGTGGTATTCGATTCACGGATGCAACGTGCCAGATGGTAAGCAGGGCTTACGAATGCCGCCAACGGCACCTGTAAAAGTGACATCCGGAATTTTAACTGACGTGGAACGTAGAACCGGCAGCGATCACACCTTATGCGATTACTGCCGGTCGAAGTGTACATTAGATTGTCGTTATCGCTCAAAGCCAGTTCCGGCGGCTTTGGCTATTCTCCCGCTCGTCGGACACCAACGGTTAGCAACAGGTTTGCCCAGAGTGCCTGGTCTCCCGTTTGTATTGTCAGGACATGGTCCCGAGACGCCACGGCATCGTAAAAGTCCCAGCGTTGAATGGGTTTAAGTTCGATATCGGATTTTGCGTTGGTCAGGATTTCTCGGTATTCGTTCCAGACCGGAGGGTCCTGTTCCAGTTTGTACGGGTCGTCGTCAGGCATTCCCATGGTGTTGACGGCTTCGATTGGCACGGAATTCAACAAGACTTTAAAGACCTGAGCTACCGAAAGCAGCCCCGGTGCAAGGTTAAGGCTGACCAACTGTGCGCCCGGACCGATGGCCGAAGATGCGGGATAGTTGCCGTCTGCGATGAGAATTTTTGAGCTGTGTCCGGCTCTGGCGACAATGGCCGAGATTTCCGGGTGAATCAATTCAGACTTCAGCATGATTGTTTCCTGTGTTTGTTACGTACGAAAAACGGCATTGAATGTTTCGATTGTCTGACGAGCTGCCTGATACGAATCCGGGATCGGAAATGCTTCCGCACAGGCGTAACCGTCGTAGTCGATGTCAGCCAGTGCCTGAGCGATTGGAGCGTAATTCATATGGCCCCGCCCTGCTGCCTGTCGGTTGGAATCGACGAAGTGAACGTGACCAATGTGTTTGCCGCCGTCTCGCAGGCCATCGGCGATGCTGGTTTCTTCGATGTTCATGTGGAACAGGTCTGCCAGTAAGAGCACATTATCTGTGGCTAATGGTGCCAGAAGTTCGACACCTTCCTTCATCGTTGTCGCCAGATTTGTTTCATAGCGGTTAAGTGGTTCGTAAAAGAGTCGTGTGCCCAAACCTTTGGCATGCTCGCCGAGAACATTCAGACTGTCGCGAAGGTAGCTTAGTGCGGTGGCTTTATCTGTAACGGCGTCCCACTTGCCCTGCATGGACCCAATGATGGCGGGCGCACCATAGGGGGCTCCTGCTTCGATAATACCACGAATAAAATCACAGGCTTTTGCACGCCTCGCGGCATCTGCGTCGCACAAATGCAGACCGTGTTTGACCATGCCAGCTCCCGTGCCAACCGCTGCAAGGCTGAGGTTGTGTTTCGCCAGCAGTTCGGCCAATGGCAGAGCATTGAGGGCTTCAGGTGATGGAGCAAAAATTTCGACCGCGTCAAAGCCAAGCTCGGCGGCTTTCTCGCAGCCCGCTGCCACGTCGTCATGAAAAACGAAAGGCCCTTTGCGAGCTTCTTCTACAATGCTGATGGTGACGGCAGACTTGATCATGGAACTTGACTTTGTGGTAGAGTGAATGAACGGCTTGCAGCAGATATCGCTGTGTGGCTGCCGAAACGCATGGCAACGTTGGCGGCGTCCAAAGGTTGAGTTTGCTGGTGAAACTTTTTGTTGAATCGAACCTGTTCAGTTTGGGGCAGGTTGTCCAGGCGACAACGCAGTGTTTCCGTGCGGCAACTCGAATGGTCTGAGGCAACGTCTTGTTTGGTTACGTTATTAGTGAGGCAAGCGAATATCAACGCTGGCGCTGTGAGCTGTCAGGCCTTCTTTTTCAGCCATCATGCGAACTCGATCAGCATCGCCCTGCAACGCTTTCTGATCGTAGCAGATGACAGAACTGCGTTTCAGGAAGTCGGTTGACGCCAGTCCGTTGGCGAATCGCGCCGTTCCGCCGGTTGGCAAAACGTGAGATGGACCGGCAATGTAGTCTCCCAGTGCGACGGGAGTGAAGTGCCCCATGAAGATGGCTCCCGCGTTTTGAATTTTGCTAAGCATTGATTCTGCATCGTCCATAGAAATATGCAGATGTTCAGGGGCCAGCAGGTCAGTCAGTTCAGCAGCTTCCTGTTGGTCGCGAGCCAGAATTAAAGCGCCGTAATCTTCCAGACTCTGTCGCGCCAAATCACCTCGCCCAAGTTTTGCCAGCTGATTTTCGAGAGCCTGTTTGACCTGTTCGATAAGCGGTGCGTGCCATGTCACCAAAACGCCGGAACCCGGGCTGTGTTCAGCTTGAGAGATCAAGTCTGCGGCGACAAATTCCGGGTTCGCTGTTTCGTCGGCAAGTACAATCACTTCGCTGGGGCCGGCGATGCTGTCGATATCGACGTCGCCGAACACTCGCTGCTTGGCCAACGCGACAAACAGGTTTCCCGGTCCAACAATTTTGTCGACTCGCCTGATACCCTCAACTCCGTACGCCAAAGCGGCAACAGCTTGAGCTCCACCAACTCGATACACTTCAGTAATGCCGATTTCATGGCACGTTGCCAGCATGTCGTTGTTGTATCCTCCGAAGTCTGTGGGGGGCACGACGACAGCAATTTCCTTAACGCCAGCTGTCATAGCAGGCACGGCTGTCATCAGCACCGTTGATGGATACGCGGCCGCTCCGCCGGGTACGCAAATGCCAATGCGTTTCATTGGCAGGTAGCGTTGGCGAAGTTCTACCGTGCCGCCATTGACCTGACGAACAACTTTGGCGTTCTGCGGCAATACGGCTGATTGGAACTCGTCAACGTTATCGCGAATTCTGCGTACTGTATCCAGAAATTCGGGTGATACGGCCTTTGATGCCGCCTGCAGTTCTTCCCGCGAGACAACCATTGTTTTGGGTGTCAGCTGTTTTCGGTCAAGTCGAGCGGTGTAGTCCAGCAGTGCATCGACGCCCTTTGTGCGGACTTCTTCGCAAATGCGTGCAACCACTTCGCGCGGACTGAGTGCTTCTCCAAACAGCTCAATGGTGCGTTGCTTACCAGCTTCTGAAACGACGTCGCCGCGAGGGCTGAGTTTGTCGCGTAGTTCTTTCAACAGCTGTTTTGCGTCGCTCTGGCGGCAGTCGATGGACGTAATTTTTAGTGGTGAATTGTCGGACATGGTTTCAAATGCTGAGAGGCTGATTTTTCAAAGCGGCAAGTTGATGTCGTTCGTTGATGGAACGTGTGTCGAGATTGAACCGCCGAAGTGCCGGAAGTACAGTGCCATGATGTGGTTTTTCGCGGGGAATTGTTCGTTTCCCGCAGATCGCGTTAGTATTGTCTCATCGCTGAGCATTCTGTTTCCAGACATTGTGTGTGGCAGTTGTCATTGGTTGATGACCGATTTCGGCGAACGAGATCCCTGTATTTCAAAATGAAGCACGTTCCTGACGATCTGCCTAACCGCAACTCGTCGTGGAATTCAATCGGAATTCTATAATGATCGACTTAAGAAGCGATACCGTCACGCGACCAACCGCTGCCATGAAACAGGCAATGATGGACGCCGAAGTTGGCGATGACGTGATGGGTGAAGATCCGACGGTTAATCGACTGGAATTCATGGTTGCCGAACTGCTTGGCAAAGAAGCGGCGGTTTTTGGGTGTTCGGGCACTCAGACGAATCAAATGGGGGTTCGAGCACACTGTGTTCCCGGCGATGAATTGCTGATTAACGAAACCGGGCATATCGGCATCTTTGAAGCTGGCGGACCGGCCGTTTTAAGTGGAGTAACGGTTCGCCAGATCGCAGCCCCCCAAGGCATGCTTAGCGTGGCAGATCTGGACGGTAAACCTCGCGTTGACGACCAGCACTACTGTCGGACTCGGCTGGTTTGCCTTGAAAACACAACCAACATTGCCGGAGGATTCATTTATCCGCTGCAGCAGTTGCAGGATGTTTCTGAATGGGCGCGGTCGAATGGGCTGAAAATGCACCTTGATGGAGCTCGGTTCTTCAACGCGACGGTTGGTGGTGGATATTCGCCAGCCGAAATGGCGGCTTGCTTTGATACAGTTTCGATCTGTTTCAGCAAGGGGCTGGGGTGTCCGGTGGGCTCGATTCTGGTCGGTTCAAAGCCGGAGATCCGATTGGCTCGCAGAGCCCGAAAAATGTTCGGTGGAGCGATGCGGCAATCCGGAATTGTCGCGGCAGCTGCCGTTTACGCTTTGGAAAACCATATAGACCGGCTGCAACTGGATCACGATAATGCAAAACAGCTGTCGTTCGGGCTGGCTGCTATTGATGGGATTACAGCGTGGCCGGAACAGACGGAATCGAACCTTGTGTTTATGGAGTTGGAAAACGAGCTGGGAACCGCCGTGCAGTTTGCAGCCGCACTTAAAGAACGAGGTGTACTGGTTGGTCCGATGGGTGGTCAGCGCGTTCGATTGGTGACTCACATCGATATTGATAGTTCAGATATTCCCAAAGTCATTGACGCCGTCAAAGATTGTGTCAGAGAGGGATTTGCTGAACGAGCCTTAACTGGTTCCGGGCCGTATTCAAAGTAGTTCTCTGCAGCTGGAAAATGCATCACTGAAGAATCGCAATTCGTGCGGAATCACTCAGGTGGCTTTTGTCGCAGCGAACATGGTGTCGCAGTAGCAATGTTTCTAAGCGACAACGTAGCATTTCCGAGCCGTAGCTTGAGTTGAAGTCAAGGGCCATGCCCGCGTTAAAGGATTTGATATGCGGCCGTGCGAACGTAATTCGATCGACCTGGCGAAGCTGTGCCCTGTCCTGCTGACTGGCTTTCTGGTTGTTGGGTGGAGCAGCACATATTCCGAATTGTCTGCCGATGAGAGTGCAGCTGAAGTGACACAGCCGGAGTCCAGCGAAGACGGTGATTCCATTGTTGAAGTGGGCTATACGATTGATGTCGGGGATATTCTAACCGTGCCCGCTTTGCCTGTGGTTGAGGCACCTGCAGGTGAAGCTCCACTATCACCGGAAGCCGTTCATTTCATCAAGGGGATGGCCCTGATGCTGTTGCCGGAAACTTATTCTGACGATGACGATTGGGGTAACCAGAAACGCATTCAGTCCGGCTTGAATGTGAAAATGGATGGCTTTCGACTGGATACTTCTCGCCGCTGGAAAGAAGTCAATCATGGAACATGGCAACGAATTGACGCCACGCTGGTTGATCCCCAGCAGCACTTTCAACTGTCGATTTCGTTGCTGCCAAAAATCGAACGCGGCGTGCCTCGATATCGAGTTTCTGCAAAATTGCGTTTGAGAGCCGTGGGGCGACAGCAACGCTGGAATCACGGAGTCAGGCTTTACAGTGTCAGCGCAGACATCGTTGCCGACGTTGCATTTACGGCGGACGTTCAATTTCGTAGCGACGTTGTTAAGACGGATAGCGGCAGCAAACTGAGGGTTTTGCCTCATCTGCAAACGGCAACAGCGCGGTTGGACGGCTTCAGCTTGCGAAGCGTTAGTCACGCCAAAGGCGGTGCTGTGCGAGAGTTTGGCAATCTGGTGGAAGGTCTGCTGCAGAGTGCTGTGAAGAAAAAAAGCCAGAAACTGCCAACGAAGGTGAACGCCAGGATTCAGAAAAAGCCGGAGAAGTTCGAGATTCCAGCCGGGATTTTGGCTGTGTTTGGCGCATCACCGTCTGTCGAGTCTGAAACGAGTAACTCGCCCATAAACTGATTTAGGGCAGTTCGAGATTTCGCAAGACGTGAGCATTGCCTCGGTTACGGTTTCAGCAATTCGCGGTGGATACTGTTTTGCCCTTTAATCAGGTGGACGGTGCCGTGCGCGAGCCGTACCATTTGCAACTGGTTGATGTCGGTTCGGATTTCAGTGATGTGGTTTAGCCAGCTGTGAATTTTTCTGGCAGATTTTTGTCTTAACGAATCAGCAAACAACCGTTCGTTCAGTGTTCGGCGATCGTCTGGATTGCCTAAAAGCTGGGCATATCAAGCACTCATCATTGTTAGTCAGACTCGAACAAACGGGCCTATGTCATCCACTCCTCAAAATCGACTTCGCAAGGTTCCTGTCTTGCCGATCTCTCCGGTCGTCGACGAGGCAACTCAGGGTGGCAGCAAGCAGCAATCGGAGAATGCTGCCGGTATGTCGTCTGGCGAAGCACAAAAGCAGCGTTCCGATAAGCTTGACGCTATTCGAAAGGCGATTGCCTCCGGAGCTTACGATTCCGATGAGATTCTGGAACAAGCGTTGGGCCGCATGATCGAATCGATTGAAGCAGATGACGATGCGTAAAGCCATTCACTTTGATTAAGCTGGCTGGTTGCTGGTTGTTGAGTTCCGCAACTGTGCCGCACAGTCGGTAGGTGTTTCTACTGAATGCTAGTTTCTGCTTGAACTTCGCCTCTTCAGCCGGTCAAAAGTTCACCCACTTTATTGCAGCGGTATGGCTATGGTCAGCAGGAATTGGGAAACGCTTTCAATGTCGTTTCTTTGAGCAGTGTTCCGGCGTTACTATCGTGTTTTTGCTGCGGTTGCGTGGATCCGGGGAAAAGGATTCTGGCGGCTTGTACGGCAACTTTGAAACACGAATACTTGTCTGAATGCCATCTCGGGAAGCTAATATAAATGACCAGGCATACCCTCTTGCTCTTGTCGGTTCTTGTCGCGTGTTCATGTTCGGTGTTCGCTGACAAACCGAGTATTGTTTACGTTATTTGCGATGATCTTGGTTACGGAGACGTGCATTGTCTGGCTCCGGAAACCAGTCGGATTCCCACGCCGCATGCTGATCGGCTGGCGTCGGAGGGCATGGTCTTCACGGATGCTCATTCCGGTTCATCCGTTTGTTCGCCGACTCGCTACGGGATCATGACCGGACGCTATAGCTGGAGAACTCGACTGCAGCAGGGAGTCGTCACCGGATTCGCCCCCAGTTTGATTGCGGAAGATCGGACGACGGTGGCTTCTTTTCTGAAGCAGCAGGGTTATGCCACCGCAGCTATTGGCAAGTGGCATCTGGATTTTCAGTATCTTGACCCCAAGACTGGTAAGCCGTTTTCTCAGAAGGATCATAAGATTCCGCCGATTGGAGCGAAGATTCCTGACGGTCCTGTCAATCGAGGTTTTGATTACTATCACGGGTTTCATCATGCCAGAAACATGAAGGCGGTGATTGAAGATGATCGAGTGATCGAACACGACGAGGAAGTGAATATGCTGCCTCGATTGACTCGGAAAGCTGTTGAGTACATTGCATCTCGCGCTCAACTTAAAGACAAACCATTTTTCCTGTATCTGCCGTTGGGATCGCCGCATACTCCGATTGTTCCGGCAGCCGAATGGAAAGGCAAAAGCGGGCTTGGAGACTACGGCGACTTTGTCATGCAAACAGACAATGTTATTGGTGAAGTAAGTGCAGCTTTGGCTAAACACGGTTTGGCGGACAATACTTTGGTGATCTTTACCAGCGACAATGGCTGCTCCAAGGCAGCAGGTATTGCGTCTCTTGCAAAGCAGGGGCACATGGTGAGTGCTCATATGCGAGGTTCCAAAGCTGACATCTGGGACGGTGGGCACCGCATTCCGTTTATTGTTCGGTGGCCCGGAAAGGTGCAGCCTGGCAGCACCAGCGACCAGCTGATTTGTTTGACAGATCTGTTTGCCACAACGTCCGAAATTCTTTCAGCAAACGTGCCTCAGCAAACATGCGAAGACAGCGTTAGCTTTCTTCCGGCGTTGTCGGGGCAGAAGATTGTTTCCAGTCGAGCGGGAGTTATTCATCATTCGATCAGCGGACACTTTGCGTATCGCTATGAAAATTGGAAACTGATTTTGGCTCGCGGTTCTGGAGGCTGGAGTTCTCCTAAAGAGAACGAGGTGGCCGCCGGCGCACTGAAGGCTCAGTTGTACGATATGCAAGCTGATCCTGGTGAAACTGAAAATCTGTATGACTCGAAACCGGAAGTTGCAGCAAAGTTGCTGGCGTTACTGAGGCAGGATGTTAACAACGGTCGCAGTACAGAAGGCGGATCTTCGAAGAACGATGTGTCAAACGTTGTGCTTTGGAAAAGTGAAGCATCCAGGGGGAAGTCGCTTAAAAACAGCAAGGCCGACGAATAGTGCAGGAATCAGCTCTGAGGTCTATTGAATCTGCAATGTGCTGGAGTGTAAGTGATGGGTGAGCGCTTTCCGGAATCAGAACAACCGACGTCAAATACTGCGGGTGTTGCGCCCAGCCGTGGTGGGCGGGCGGCGTGGTCACGCGTGAAGATTCTGATTCGCCGGGTTCATTTGTACACAGGCCTGTTTCTGTTGCCGTGGGTTTTTCTGTACGGCATCACGGGAGCGATGTTTAATCACCAGGGTTTGTTTCCGGAAGTTGCAATTCAGGAAGTGGATACCAGCGAATTGTCTGGTTATGCGTTTGCAGACTTTCCAACTTCGGAAGGTTTGGCGCAGCAGGTTGTTGAATCTTTGCAGGCTGCGGCGGGCGATCATTCAATTTCACTTGCACAAGACCATGGTGCCGAATTTACCAACCCGGTGATGTTTGAACTGAATGAAGCCGGTGTCAAACACGTGGCACAAATCGATCCACTTAGCGGTAGTGCTCGTGTGTTGACGCATCCTCGCAATGAGGAAACGCCCGTTGTTATGCTGGCAGAGGTGAAGAACATCAATCTTTCGCCAGATCCGCAGGACATTGTCAGGCAGTCTGCTGAGCAGGTGTTTGCTGCTGCGGAGGTTGCTTCGAAAAAGCAACCTCAACCAGTCGGCTGGACGAAGCTCAATTTTTTGGCGCAGGTTGATGGCGAACCGGCGCGAGTGACTTATGTGCTGAAAGATGGTCATGTTGATGTCACCAAATACGATCATCAGGATGGAATGACGCCACGCCATTTCTTTATGCGAATGCACTCAACGCATGTGCAGTCGCCTCATTGGAATGGCCGCACGTATTGGTCTTTTGCTGTCGACATTATGGCGATTGCGATGGTTTGCTGGGGGCTTTCCGGAATCTTCATGTGGTGGCAAATTAAGCGTACTCGCATTATTGGCGGTTTGGTAATTGCGGTCAGTATTGGCACGGCGATTGTGATGTATTTGAGCCTTCACAATTTCTATGCCACGACAAAGCTGTGACATAACAAAAGCCTGCTTGTGGTTTTGATCGTTTGGAGGGCGTCTTTTTCTGGTTTGTATTCTGAGTAGCAGTTTATGGGCGAGTTTGGGTATTCTGTGCCTTGAAGCTTGCGTAAAAAAGAAAAACCGGCTGACGAAAAGTCATTCGAACGCGAGCGGATCCGCAGTGGTTCTCACGCCAAAGCGATGTTCCTTTTTTACGGAGTTCAAAATGGCTGCTCGCTCTTTGACGTTTGTTGGATTAGTTGTTTCGTCTTTGTTGATTGTTGGCCAGCCAACTTCCACTGCTGCAGATGGCTGTGATGTCCTTCCATCGGAGGCGTCGTTGGTTGTGCGTTTACGTGCTCCCGACACAACTGTCAGCGATCTTGCCGCTTTTTTGAACAAATTTCAGCCCGGCGTCGGCGGCATCATTCAGGCTCAGGCCGGAATGCTGGGAATGGTGATTGAAAATCCAACGTTGGCCGGTGTTGATAAAGCTGCCGACTGGTATCTGGCTCTGTTCGCCAAGCCGACGGGTGCGCCCGACGTTGTGTTGCTGATTCCTGCAACTGATGCCGCGGCTATGAAAGCCGGGATCACCAACGCCAGCTTCAAGTTTGGAGGCGACGACAAGTGGGGCGTCTATTCTCGCAGTGAAGCTCGCGTGCAACTGGTGGAGTCGTGTCTTGCTGGCGACGTGGCACCAATTGCCACATTGTTCGATCGTCGCGACACGGAACTGTTCAATTCCGGGCATTTGACAGTGTTTATTAACGGTCGTACTCTAAAGACCGTGTTTGCCGACAAACTTGGCGGCGCTGAGGATCAACTTGATCAGCTGATTGATGTCATTGCAAGCCAGGTGCCTGCGGGCAAACAGTCAACGGATCTGACCTACGTCTGGGACATGTATCGTGAGCTGGGCCGCGGAGTGATTCGGGCTGTTCGTGATTCTGAGTCTTTGGTTGTCAGCATTAAGGCAACAGAAGACAGCCTGCAGATTGATGAACTGCTTTCTGTCTCGAAAGGCAGCAATACAGACATGACTTTGTCCAGCCAGCCTTCCAGCGATCTGGCAGCGCTAAAGTTACTGCCGGAAGGTCAGGCGATGTATGCTGGTGTTCACCTGGATGCTGTTCCTTTGGTCAACTTTGCCAAACGGATGATGAGCAAAATGCCGGTAGCTGATGCCGTGCGAGAAAAGTTTTTGCAGTCTTTTGAAAAAATGCAGGACGCGAAGTTTGGATCTTTTGTTGGCGGTGGTGACATGGACATCAATGCCGTTGACGGTGTTATGAGCTATTTCGGTGTCTCTGAAATCAGCCCCGGGGCAGTTATTCGGGAAGCGTTTGCCAGCATGGAGGGCGGCTTTGAATATGAGGTTGGTGGTTTGAAGCAGAAGCAGTCTTATCAGAGAGATGTTGAGCAGATAGACGGATTGCCTGTGGATCTTTTCACGATCAAACAGACGATTCCGCCGGAACTGGACCCGCTTGGAGTTCAGCGGGCCGTTAATGAAAAGCTATATGGCTCAGACGGAATTACGCAGCGAATGGTTGTAAGAGGCAACACGCTTTATCAGACAATGGGTGGAGGAACGGATGCGATGAAGCAGCTTCTTCACGCAAAATCGTGGACGGATTCGCAGCTGCTTGATGCTCGAAATCATTTGCCCGAAAAAGCGAATTTTGTTTGCCTGATTGATATTCCGTCGATGACTCAGCGTTTCGCCCAGTTGATCCTTTCTACCGGGACGCTGCCGGTGCCGCTTACGGCAGATCAGTTGGACGGGTTGCGAATCTCACGCAGCTATGCCGGTTTTTCTGTGACCGCTGAACCTCAGCATTTGCTTGTTCGTTCCAGTCTTCCGGTTGAAACGTTTCAGGGATTCGTTCAGATTGGAATGTTCATTCAGCAGCTTCAGGCTGGCGGAAATTGATTTTTGTTGAAAGTGTGAGTCGATCGCGGTTGAGACTTGCTGGGCATTTGACTGCCTGACGATCAGCCGCGTTTGCCACCACAGATGTCTGGGTATTAAATAAAACCGTTGCGTAAACGAAACTTAGCTCGCAAGTCTGGTAAAATTGTGGGGAGTACGGCCGTAACGTTGTGGCGGTTGGCGACGTTTGAGGCGTATACTTCGCGTTTTACTGTGCTGTTCGATGTACTGAGGTTTGACGTGAGCGATTTTGCTCCCCAAAACGTGGCTGTAGCGCCCGAAGAAAAATTTCGTGAGTTTCTGGCCACACGTGGAAAACGCCTGACTCAGGAACGTGAGATCATCGTGCGCGAGATCTTCTCCGATCATGAGCACTTCGATGTGGACGAAATCGTTGCCCGTCTGGATAAGCCTCAGGATGGGCGTCGTGTTAGCCGAGCAACCGTTTATCGTACGATTGCTCAGCTGGAAGAAGCCGGGCTTATTCGGAAAGTTGCTCGAGCCAATGATCGGGAAGTTTACGAACACGATTATGGCTATCCTCAGCATGACCATTTCATTTGTGCGAAGTGCAATTCGTTAACCGAATTCCGCAACGAAGAGATCTCGGCAATTCTGGAACGTGTGGCACTTGAATTGGGCTTTCGCATGAGCGGCCACCGCCTGGAAGCTCATGGGATCTGCGCCACTTGTGCCAAGCCTCCGGCTCGGCGACATCACAAGCTGGATATGATCTGATTTCTGAGCGTTGGGGGGGGGTTATTCATTGCGGATGCGAATGTCGCCAAGCCTATCGCTTTAGTGATTCAGCAGGCAACGATCGAAACATTCTCAGCAACACAAGCAGCACCAGCAACGTTGTAAATGCCATACCGATTAGTCCCAGCACTGACGGCCAGTGACTGAAAATGTCACGCAACGTTAAGTAATCGGCCCAAAGCCAGCGCCAGGTACTGATGACCACCAGCGTTGAAAAGGCAAGGTACGGTCCGAATGCCACGAATGTTTTGCCGGTGATTAACCAGGCCAGCATTCCTATTATCAGCCCGGCCAGCGGCGCGATGGCCAAAATACAAAGTGTCGGTTGCCATCCCACGAACGAGCCGACCAGTGCCATCAGCGTCGCGTCTCCCAGGCCCAGAGCCGGATAGCCCAGAATTGTTTCAGACATCCAGCGAACCAGCCAGGTAATAGATGCCCCTGTTGCGAGTCCCGCGATGCTCCAGGCAAAACCGTGCAGGTGTTGATGATGCTTCATCCATTCAGGAAGATATGGTCCGTTTAGGCTAACCAATGCTTCGTCCCAATTCACCCAGATATGAATCAACTGCAGTTCACCGATGAAAGCTGCTGAAACGACGGCAATCAGAATTCCAGGATAAATGACTTCGTCCGGGATCACGTAGTCCAGCAGGTCGGTTAACGTGGCAACCCAAAGCAGAAAAATCAGCGTCAGGTGAAACGGAAGTCGTGAGCTGATTAAAGGAAGGGATGGCTGTACTTCGTGCACGCTTTGGCAGCGCATCGATGGATCCAGCAGCAACCATGCGAACGTGACAAACGTGAGACTAAGTCCAATGGCTGAGCAGTTCGGCCACAGAATTTTCTTTGCGTTTCCGCACGGGCAGCGAATTGGCAGGATATTGGTCCAGCGTTTCTTAGCGGACACAGCTGCATTGCATTTGGGGCAGCAGATCAGCCCACCGGAATTCATGTCAGCCAGCATCACGGCAGCCCATGCGGCGCCGATTCGCCCCAGCAGGTAGCCCAAAGCTGCGATGATGAAATAGGTCAGCATAGGGCTGGGTCAGGCGGGAAATCGAAGATTAGGGAACGACCTTGGATTGGCCGGATATCAAAGTGGATACTTCTGCAATGTACGCCCGGATCTTAACCAACCTGAAAAGAATATAGCCATTGTTAGTGATTTTGCCTGCTGTTTAGGCTTACTGCGCGTTTGTTGGGCAACACGTGGCTTCTGCTGGCTTCAATTGCCGGTTTTTTTCTTATGGCACGTGAATTGCCTAATGAGGGAGCGGCTCTTGATCGAAGGTCGAGCTGCCGATCGGGCTCGTTCTGTTCGTGCTCAAGAAGTTGTATGCATCGTTTTGGGCAGAATAGTTACTTGCGCACCGAGATTTTACCTCGTTGAGACCGCATTCGCCCATGGCTGATTGCAGTTTTGTGTTTTCATTTGTGTGAAAGATAAGGCGACCATGAAGAAATTAGAGGCAATTATTCGGCATTACAAGTTGGAAGACGTGAAGACTGCTTTGACGGGGATCGGCGTTCAGGGCATGACCGTTTCTGAAGTCAGAGGTTTCGGGCGACAGCGGGGTCACAAAGAGACCTACCGCGGGGCCGAGTACACAGTCGATTTCATGCCCAAAGTGAAAATGGAAGTCGTTGTTGGCGAAGGCGAAGTTGATGCAGCCCTCAACGCAATCTGCGAATCAGCAAGAACCGGCCAGGTTGGCGATGGCAAAATTTTCGTATCTTCACTCGAGCAGATCGTCAGAATTCGAACGGGCGAAAGTGGGACTGAAGCGATTTAGTTTCCACATGAAAAGGTGTCGACTGGTATAGATGCGTCAGATGAACAACGCAGCAATCGCCGTTCGCCCTTTTGGGTGAACACGGCCAAGGCAGGCAAACTTGTTCACTTCGACTTATGGAGATGATCGGCGTGCCACGCTGGTCAGCGATGACATGAAGTCGGCTTTAAAAACGGGCAACGCGATCGACTATTCTGTAAATCCCGGGCCTTATGGGCTCGGGATTTATTTTGAATTGAATTCGCATCGTTTTGTGACTCTGAAATGTGGCCTGAGCGTCACTTGTGCATTTTTCGTGGCTACTGAAGCGGGCAATTAGAATTGCGGAGGCTGGGTTTTCTGGCGGTTTCGGTATATCCTTCGGGGCAGGCGCTGAAATGCTCCAGTTTGTCTTTCCAGTAGTTGCCCCTCCCAGGAACAATAGTCTCCCGTGCCCAGAGAATCAGCTTCTGCCCCCAATCTTGCAGTTATTCAACAACGCCGAGAACTGATGAAAGCTCTGCGTTCTGAGGTCGCCGTTCGGCATGCTGCTGGCGAGTCCGGCGTGGAGATCTGCAATTGGTTCTCTGACCAGTTGGACGGTCTGCTTCAGGAAATGATCCGAACTTCGCTTGCGGGAAACGGTGTGCAGGAGACCGCTGAATTTGCCGTGATCTGCGTCGGAGGAAATGGTCGCCGCCGCCCTGCTCCCTATTCTGACATCGACTTGTTGCTGCTGGTTTCGCCCAAAACTGCCGCAGTTATGGAACCAGTGCTGACATCTTTTGTAAGGGACTGTTGGGATACCGGGTTTCAGCTGGGACACAGCATACGCACCTCCGAAGACGTGGTGAAGTTTGCCAATGAAGATGTGCAGTTTGCAACTTCGCTGGTCGACATGCGTCTGTTGCTGGGCAGCAATCTGATGTTTCGAGCTTTGTCGCGTCTGGTTGAAAAGAAGGTGTTTTGCGACCCGGCTGACCGATTTGTTGAGGCCTGTGTTTCCTCACGCAAAGATGAGTGGATGGCTCGCGGTGATTCCGTTAACCAGCTTGAACCGGATTTGAAGCGTTCTCCCGGTGGGCTTAGAGACCTGCATCTGATGCGCTGGGTTTCGTATGCTCAATTCGGTGATTCTCATCCTTCAACATTGCTGGAACATGGAGCCATTCGAACACAGGAACTTGCCGTATTGATTCAGGCGGATGAATTTCTGACGTCATTGCGCCTTGAGCTTCATTGTCGAGCTGGGCTGAAGCAGGATGTTCTGACTCGTGATCTGCAGCTTGAGATTGTTCGCAGTCGAGGCGAACTGAGTCGAGATCCTCGGCGTGCCGTGGAAGGATTCATGCAGGATTATTTTCGCAGAACTTCTCAGGTTGCTGAAATCGTGCGACGAGTTGCGGAGACAGAACACCGCCCCTCGTTACTTGGCCGCCTGAAGATTGCCATTCTGCCATCGCGCGGTCCAGCGGGATTTTATGTGCATGATGGAGTTCTGAGCGTTACCGATGAATTTATGGCGGCAATGAAAAAGCAACCGGAAAAACTGATGGAGGTGTTCGCCACTTCTGCTGCGGAAAACATGCCGCTGCGTCCGGGGCTTCGAAAGGTTATCGGAAAGCTGGTTGCCAAATTGCCGGATGAACCGGGGCATGCGAGTTGCAGCAAGTTTCGAGCAATTCTGCGTTCCGGTGCCGGTCTTCCGGCTACTCTTCGGGCGATGTACGAAACTCATGTGCTTGACTGGTTGATTCCGGCAGTCTCGGAAATTCGGTATCTGATGCAGTTCAATCAGTATCACAGCTATACCGTTGACGAACATACTCTGAAGACAATTGATGAAGTTGTCGGCTTTTCGGAAGACGATAGTCCGCTGGGCACCGCATATAGAAGTGTTCGTCATAAGGCGACCTTGCACATTTCGTTAATCCTGCACGATATCGGCAAAGGCCGTGACGGCGATCACAGTATCATTGGTGAAAAGATTGCGGAAGAAGTCGCCGTTCGGCTGCAAACGCCCGAAAACAAAAAACGCATGATGATGTTTCTGGTTCGGCAGCACCTTGTGATGCCGGATCTTGCATTCCGTCGCGATATCACCGACCAGGCGTTGTTGATCGAATTCGCGCGGTTGGTGGGAGCACCGGAATTGCTGCGAATGCTGTATGTGTTATCTGTTGCGGATATTAAAGCGGTGGGCCCCGGAGTCTGGACCGACTGGAAGGGCGACTTGCTGGCAGATCTGTATAGTCGCACAATGCTGATTCTAAGTGGGCGGCCCTTCAATCATCTTGAACGCGAACGTTTGCAGTTGATTAGAGAGCACGTGCGATCTTCGATTGTTCCGGTAGGTTCTCACGAGTCTGAAAAATGGCCTGACTGGATTGACCGCCAGCTGGATTCTCTGCCGCCGTTCTATCTGATGACGGAAGAGCCGGAACGAATTGCTCGCGATCTCGATTCAATCCAACAGTTGTCAGACGTCGGCGTGCGAATCGAAGGCGAGTATGATGCTGAAACAGATACCGTCACCTATCGGGCCTTCGCGGGTACTCGGCACGAAGCCGGCAGCTTTCATAAAATTGCAGGCGTGCTTTCCGGACTAAGAATGGACATCCACGCGGCTCAATCGTGTACAACTGCGGCATCAACCATGATTGGTTCGTTTCGTGTCAGCGACAACGATTTTATTGGAGCGGTGCCCCAGCAAAGAATTCAGGAAGTTTGCAATGCCGTCGTTAACGTGCTGACCGGCAAACAAACGGTGGATCACATTTTTCGACGCAGCGGTCTATTCCGTAAGAAGAAGAAAAGCCCGGCGATCGCCGTTGTGGATCCGCACGTTTCCATCGACAACGACTGTTCAGAAAAACATACAGTGATCGACGTGTTTGCGATGGACACTCCTGGGTTGCTTTACACGTTGGCGCTCACCATGTATCAGCACGGCCTTTCGGTCGAATTGACTCGCATCGCGACAAACATTGATCAGGTGGTTGACGTGTTTTACGTTGTTGATGAAAACGGCTCAAAGCTGGAATCGCCGGAGAAAATTCAGAGCCTTTCGTCGGCGCTGATGCACGAGCTTTCCGAACTTCAAGAGCAGTAGAAACGGTGGGCTGCATCGCGACGGCAGTGCAAGCTTTACCGGCGAGTCTGAACGAATTGTTTTTCTTAGCCTCTGCGAAAGCGTGCAGGGCCTGTTAGTCATGGGCCTGTTAGTCATGGGGAAGACACTTGCTGACGGTATCTGTAATTATTCCAGTGCTGAACGAAGAGGTCGCAGTTGCCGCTGCAATTGCCAGTGCCCATGCTGCTGATGCAGACGAAGTTTTCGTTGTTGATGGTGGCAGCACGGACAATACCGTGTCCGTTGCCAGAAAGGATGCGACGCTGCTGGAGGCCCCATCTGCAGGTCGATCCGCCCAGCAGAATCTGGGGGCAACTTATGCAACAGGTGATGTGCTGCTGTTTCTGCATGCGGATTGTTGCCTGCACGTTGACGGAATTCGCAAGCTGAAAGAACGCATGCAGGCCGATCCAACGCTGGTTGCGGGCTGTTTTCGGCAACGGATTGATAAGCCTGGATTTGCTTACCGTTGCCTTGAACAGGGAAACTATCTGCGTGCTGCCGTTTTGAATTGGGCGTACGGTGATCAGGCCATTTTTGTCAGGACAGAGGTCTTTAACGCTGTCGGGCAGTTTCCACAGGTGAAGTTTATGGAGGACCTTCTGATAATGAAAGTTCTTCGCAAGCAAGGCCGCGTCAGAGTAATCGACAGCCCATTGTTAGTGTCAGCTCGGCGATGGGAAAGACGAGGGATTCTGCGGCAAACAGTTCGCAACTGGTGCTTAATTACGGCCGCACAGCTGGGAGTGTCTCCCAATTGGCTGGCCCGCTTCTATCCGAATGATCGTTGATTATCGTCCACATTCGATTTGATTGTCGCTCCCACGTTCATACCCCTGGCGATGCGCAGGTCAATCGATGTGGCTGATGCGTGTGTCTTGATTGTTTCAATCAATTGTTCGGCATCCTGTTCGCTGGCTGTGGGGATGCAAATGGTCGGTCCCCATGAAGATTGTACTGCCCCGGTAATATTCTGTTTTTCCAGCCAGCGAGCGATGGTCCGCAACACCGGACTGGAAAAAATTCCGCCTTGAGCCGACGCGTAAAACTCCCCGGCCAGGTTGCCATAGGCGGCAAGTCCTTCACGGAATAATTGAAAGTCTATCGAGTCCAGGCCGACGGAGATTTCACGTTCAACAATCGTTTCCAGCTTTTGAACGACGCGATCGTCCAGCGTATCGGGTTTGCCAAAAAAAGATTCTTCTGTTTCACCGAACAGTCCCGCTGATGCTTGAGGTGTCATTAACACCATTCGCCATTCCTCAGGAAATCGCAATCGACGGATCTGTTCGTTTTCGGGTAACGAACGACCGTAGTCGACGATAAATCCCCCGTGATCAAAGCCATAAGTTCCGATGGCTGAACGCCGGCTTCTGCCAAAGTCTTCCGCAATGTTTGCTGCGCTGCGTCTTGAAGTCTGGCGTTCAAGTATTTGCAGAGCTGAGGCGATGGCCAATGTAAGCTGAGTTCCAGCACCCAGGCCAGCGTGCATTGTCGCTTCATTTTTTGCCGTCACGCTTATCGCTGGTAAACGGCCATGAAGTCTTCGATAGGTGTTGACGATGTTACTGATGCGAACGTTGACACCGTCTGAAGCGTCAATGTTGTCGGCTTCACTGGTTTGGTTGAAACCGATTTGAATGTGCCACTGTGGTTGATCCAGCATCATGCCGATTCCACCATAGTGCCAACGTTTGCCCTGAGCCGCACACAGCAATCCAAAGTGCAGGCGGGACCCAGCCATCACTTCGATTTCACTCACGTGCGAGCTCCCTTAGCGAAATGTTCTTCGATATAGGTCACCAGCATTTGAAAGGCACCAGTCTCAACGGGGCCGCCCGTCTTTTCGACGGCAGGTTTCAGAAATTGAATCGCTGATTCAATTTCTGATTTAGGCAGTATGTGAACTCGCGTGGCAAGGATCGCAGCTTCGATTACGGCATGGCGAGCTCGGTTGAAGCCAAAGTGGGGGCGTCGTTCCTGCTGAAGAACAACTTTGGCCGTCATGCTGGATCGTGCTTCAGAAATGTCGCATTCTGTAACCTGAAGCTCAAAATAGCGGCAGCAGTCTTCCAGCACGAAGCCGGCTATTTTGGCGGCCGGTTTTGTTGGCGGAATGCGATTGCGACTGAGTTTACGGATTGCGGCTTCGGCAATCAGATCAACGCTGTCAACAATGTGAAACACGGCCACCTTTGTTGCCAGTAGGTTTTCGTAGGTTGTTGATCCGCGAAACGGGCGCAGTGTCAAGGCAGCAAAGTCGCCGTCAACGATTGGCCCCATGGGCGCTACGTTCAGGTTTCCTGCAGAATCGACGGTGGTTAAAAGTCCTTCAACAATCATCCGCGAAGTTTAGCAAATGATTGTCGGGTTCCCACTGATCGTTCGTTGATTGGGGAGCAGTCGGCGATGCAGCCAGATGTTTTCTGGTTTTTGGGGCTCACAATTCTATGTTCCCCGCTCAATTCGTCTATCGATTGATGCCAACGTAGAAGCTGAAGATTCGTTCGTCGTCGAATTTTTGACTCTTAACCGGGAAGCCAAAGTCGAAGGCCAGTGGTACTGGTCCCATGGCAGGAACAACAACTCGCAGACCCACACCAACGGTGACTCGGAAGTCGTCCAGTCTAACATCCTGTTCAACAGATCCGACGTCACTAAATACCACCATGTTGACCATGTCATCGGCGGTTAGTGGAATGCGGTATTCTGCGGTTCCAAGCATCTGGAACGTACCCCCAGTGGAGATGTTGTCTGCACCGCGAGGTGTCACACCGCGAAATGCGAAACCTCGAAAAGACTGAAATCCACCAGCATAGTAACGTTCGAAGACGGGAGTGTCGTTGCCGCTCCAGCCCATGTTGCCGGCCAGTGTCAGCACGTGGCGTCCGCTACCGTCTGCTCGGTTGTACATTGTGAAATACTGGCGAGCTTCGCCTTCCCAGCGAGGATAGTTGAAGTCACCGAAAGCCTGTTCGAAAGCCAGGTCGTAGAAGTGGCCATCACTTGGCATCAGCGACGAATCTCGCGTGTCGTGCGAAACTGAACCTCTCACAGTTGAGAGGAAGTTGCCGCCGCGAACGGCTTCCAGTTCAGGAACCGAAGTCGTTCCTCCCGTGACCGCGCGTGGATTATTGATTTCCACATCTTCAAGGCGAAGTGCCGCATTGACCGACCATTCAGGAGTAATCTGTCGGCCCAGACTAACGCGTCCACCCAGGCGTGTTTCGTCCCAGTCAGGATAGAAACGGTTAAAGTAGAAACCGCTCACGCTTAAACTGTAGTCGCTGTACATAAAATACGGGTCCGTCCAGCTGACGGCATATCGACTGACCGTGTCACCAGGTGCCGCTTCCAGTCGGAATTTCTGTCCACCGCCACGCCACGCTCGTCCTTCAATGATATCTGCGAAAGATGTTGGCGGGCGAAACAGATTGAAGTTTCGTTCGTCCCAAACGAATGATCCCACAATTCCAGCGTCACTGTTTACGCCAGCTCCAAACATCAGGCGTCCGGTGCGTCCTTCTGTTGCAGAAACGTTAACATCGACCCAGCCAGGCGGCAGAGCCTGAAACTGATTGTTGTATGGACTGCCATCCAATACAGGATTTCCGCGACCGGGTTGAGCTGAGTAAAAGTTTCCGTCCGGGCTTTGACCACGAATGGTTAAAGCGTCTTCTGTTCCGGCAGGAAACGACGAAGTCAGCAACTCGCTTTGAGGTTCGTAGAAAAGTTTTGTTGGGCTGCATGCGGTAAATTCGACAACGCGAGGTGTGTCTGATTGGCGGATAAACGAGACCGCAGGAGCTGTTGCTTGATTGGCCGTCTGAATTTGAGACGCAGGTTGCTCCTTGGTTGGGGCGGTGTTGGGAGCGACCGTTGGAGTAGCAGGGGCAGATGTTCTTCCTTCAGCGTTTGTTGTGCCTCCAAGAATTGAGTGACCATAAGCCGGAGCCGTTGATTGTTCATGAAACAGCCCGGTCCACGCAGGAGAATAGCCCGATTCGCCCTGCCCTCGAATCGTTCGCGAGTTCGATACCTGCATCATCTGATCCTGATCAACCGGCACAACATCGACAACGATGTTGGGTTCAAACAGACCGCTTCCGGAAAGTCGCGATCTTCCGCGAGAAACCAGTTTGGGATTTGCTTTGTCTCCGGGTTCAAGTTGCAAGTGGTTTTTCAGGACAATTTCCATCGTGTGTGGATTGTCGCCCAGCAGTTGACCGTTGACATAACGCACATAGCGAGGTCGGTCTTCGTCGATTTCGAATGAGATATCAACGATGCCAGGTTGTTCTGTGAATTTTGGAACTGGTGTGACGTTTGCAAAATAATGGCCACGATCTCCGTACTGCTCCATCATGCTGCGTACGTCTTTGGATAGGTTCAGCGAGTTAAAATACTGTCCCTTGCGTAAGGCTGGTTCGAGTCGCAGGCGATTGGTAGCGATAACGTTGTTGCCGTTAACTTCAATGTTGCGGACCTTGTACGGGATGCCTTCATTCACCGTGTAACGGATTTCGACGCTGGATCTGTCCTGGGAGAACAAGGGTTCCGCAGTGATGGCTATGTCAAAGAATCCCAAACCGCGATAGTACTGCTTTAGTGCCGTAACATCCTGTTCCATGGATTCGGGCTTGTAGAGTCCGCCGAAAAATCCAAGAACTGCTTCTTTGGTGACAAGCTTTGTTTTTAAACGGGCCGCTGAAGGAGAGAGGCCGAACGAACCGTCCTGGGATTGTCGTTCCAGCATCCATGAAAGCTGTCCGCCATTCTGTTGATTGTTGCCAGCAAACTGGACAGATCTTCGCTGTACGCGGACGACTTTACCTTCGTGAATTCGGAATATCACTTCTCGATCTGTAGGCTGGCCGCCCCGTTCCAGTTCGACCTTTACGAAGAAATAGCCTTTCTCTTTGTATTCCTGTTCAATGCGATGAACGGCTTCTCGGTTGGCGATATGGTCGAATGGGCTGCCAACTTTCAGCCCGGTCCACGATGCCAGTTCTTTCAAACGGCGACTGCTGGTAACGCCCCGAAACTGCACTCGGCGCACAATCGGCCGCTCGTGAACCTGAAAGATCAAAACGTCGCCCTTTGGCGTCGTGTCGAATCTTTCTGACACGCTGTAAAACCAGCGCGTGTTCATCAGGTTACGTTTGTCTTCACGCAACTGACGGTTGGAAATCGGTCTACCTGGTTGAGTGAGAATTTTTTGCAGGATGACCGAACTGGGGATCGTCTCGTTGCCTTCAATCAGCACGTCGACAACCGTTTCCGGAAGTTCTTCGGCACCCAGAGGCCCAGCAATTCCAAGCAATGTCATCAGCGACGCAGACACCAGGCAAAGAAGGCTCTTTGCAAAGCTCTGAGATCCAGCTTGTTTGGTTGTTGAAGAAGTCATGGGGGCTTCTCGTAGTGTTGACCCTGAAAGATCGGGTGCTGTTTTCAACAATCACTCAAAGGTTACAAACTTAGATTTTATGGTGCTGCCAATCTGCTCACGTTGAGCCGGTTTCTGCAATGGCAGTTCAATTTGTCTAAGACTCAGCCTTGTTGTGGTTCGGAAATAAGCATCAGAAAAGAGACAGGAAGGGTCGGCAACGATAGGTCGGTGAGATGGAATTCTTTCTGCTACGGAAGAATTTCCGCTTGAGAGACCGGTAGAAGTAACGGATTTTGGAAAACAGCTCAATATGAGTCCTGACATGGAACCTTCTGTCCCGGATTGACGTGCGATATCCCTCAGTTCACAAGTCGAGCCGACAAGCGGGTAGCCACTTTTGTCCGTTTTTGCTGGGGTTTTGCTTGTGGGTTGGCGAATTGGGCCACGCAAATACCTGCTGAGTAATTTTCATAGTCGGACTTGAACCGGGCTGATTCTGCCTTTGCCGCGGCGATCAGCAGAGTGGAAATGGCCGCAAATTGTGGGAAGTATCAGCAGGTCTTAGCGTTTGGTGCCTGCGGAAATGGCTGTCGCCATTCAAAACCTGCCGTTGGCTTTTCGTCTGGAGTCTTCCGGAAATGCTAAGGAGCTGATTTCAAGTTTCGTGACGATCGCAACTACCATTGGCTGGTTATCGGTGATTCCTGCAGGTTAATCGCAAGCTGTGCAAATCGTTGCCTGGTTGCGAGTGCGGGTGTTTACTTGTGTTTGGCTTCGGATTCAAATCGACGACACAATGCGGCAAGTCTGAAGCCATGACTTTTTTGCACCCACAAATCAATCAGCGATTGTTGCTCTTCCTTGTCCAGTTGCCACTTAATATCTGACTTGTGCAGTCTTTCTGTCAGTTGCTGCAGGACAATCGCTGCAGAAACCGAAACGTTGAAGCTTTCTGTGAATCCGAACATGGGTACGTGGATCAGTTCATCAGAATGTTCGATCGCTGTCGTGCTGACTCCCGGCTTTTCTGATCCGAAGATGACTGCGTTTTTTTGAGTGATGTCAATTTCGGACAAAGGAGTGCTGTTTTGGCGAGGCGAAGTGGCCAGAATTCGATAGCCTTGATCTTTCAGTTGTTTGATGCAGCGTTCTGTTGTCGGTGCGTGATTTTCGGATTGTTCAAATTCACCCTGGTGTCGATGTATCGTCAGCCACTTGCTGGCTCCGCGAGCGACGTCCGGATTCGGCTTGAAGCTACTGAACGATTCGACGATGTGGACATCCTGAACACCAAAGCAATCGCACGTTCGCAGGCAGGCACTCGCGTTGTGGCTGTGAGTGATGTTTTCCAGAACAATAGTCAGGTGGCGAGTTCTTTGACTTGCGACTTCATGAATGCGTTTGACTCGTTCTGCGGATAGACCGTCGCTCAGAAATTCTGTAAGAGTTTTGTTCATTGCACCATTGAAACGAACCACTCAGGGCACGGAAAATCGGGTTTAGAATTGTCCCGCACGTGCGGAACGCTGATTCAGGCTTGCTCGGCACGTTGCACAAACTAAGCGGCTTTGGATGGCTTAAACGCCAGTGTCTCAGCCTTTGATTCGGGCGTATGCAGAAACAGATCGCGTGAAGGAAACGGAATTGTGAACCCGTTTTCGTCGAAGGCCAGCTTGATTTGTTCCATCAATGCAAATCGAACGTCCCAATAATGACCGCTTAACACCCATGGCCTGACGACAAAGTTCACGCTGCTGTCACCAAGTTCTGACACCGCAACGACGGGAGCGGGTGACTTCAATACCCGTGGCTCTGTTTCCAGAATCTCCTGCATTGTCTGCTTCACTGCTCGAATGTCGTCGTTGTAGCCGCAGCCAATAACAAGGTCGATTCTGCGTTCGCGTTCGGCTGAATAGTTCTGAATTGTGCCGTCCGTGATTTTGCTGTTCGGGACGATAATCCGCACATTATCCAGCGTCAACAAGATTGTGTTGAACATCTGGATCTCGACGACGGTCCCCTTGTTCCCAGCAACTTCGACAGTTTCGCCCACTCGAAACGGCTTAAAGAAAATCAGCATAACGCCGGCTGCCAGGTTGCCCAGCGAACCCTGCAAGGCCATTCCCACAGCGAAACCAGCGGTTGCCAAAATGGCTGTCATTGAGTTTGTGTCGACGCCCAATCTTTGCAACGCAGAAATGCAGACCGCCGTCAGCAGCATCATGTAGATCAGGTTGTTCAGAAATCCGACCAAAGTTGCGTCAACGTGGGCTCTCTTGGCGCCTCTGACAATTGCCGCAGTAACGAATCGAGCAACCCACCGGCCAATCACAAACACGGCAATCGCACTAAGAATATTGGGGCCGTGCGTTTTTGCCTGAGCTAAAAACCAGTCTGCAGACGCGTTTTTGGCGACCCAGTCGACAATTCCCTGCAAGCCATTGCTGAAAATTCCGGTTGGCTCCATTGTTGTTTCATTGGTTGCCGAAGCTGTAGGGGCTTCCGCCGGAATGCCGATTTGTGCGATCAGGCCAGCAGTTTGAATACTCATTTCAGTCGACTCCATTCAACATCACGCGTCAAAAACCTGGCGCAGTCTGAGCGGAATTTAGGCGATAGCTGAAATTTCGTAAACAGGTTTTGAGCACTTCCCGATTCTCCCCCAATCGTTCGACGGACGAATTGTGACGGCTCGAAGCTGCTTGCAAAGTGGGGAAAAGGCAGATCAGTCTGGGGCCAGCTGAGCAAGAGCCCATTTGGCGGCGTCATTGACAATGGGAGAACTATCGGACAGCAGCGAAGTCAGGACTGGCCGCAAGCTGCCCTTGTTTTGGTTGCCCGCAGCAATGGCGGCATTACGAACAATGGCGTCGCGGCCAGTACGTTCCAGTGGAGTTCCCTTGAACAGCTTTTGAAATTCGCCGTCGTCAAGTCTAAGCAGCGTTTCCAGACTGATTGAACGCAGTTCATCTCGCAGATGAAATTCCGAGGGACTCTGCGAAGGAGCGAAGCGATTCCAGGGGCAAACTTCCTGGCAGACGTCGCAACCGAAGACCCAGTTTCCCATGCCTGCACGCAATGATTCGTCGACAGGTCTAGTGCGACGTTCTATCGTGAGGTAACTGATGCACCGGTTGGCATCCAACACGCCTGGTTCTGGAAAAGCATTTGTGGGGCATGCTTGAAGGCATGCATCGCACGATCCGCAGTAATCCTTTTTGAAGGGGGCGTCGTATTGGAGTTCAGCCGTGGTGAGGATTGCTCCCAGAAAGAACCAACTGCCGATTTCGCGACTGATCAGCATTGTGTTTTTGCCAAACCAGCCAATTCCAGCCAACCGTGCAAAGTCGCGTTCCAGAAGTGGCGCCGTGTCAACCACGGCACGAGTGATTTCCTGCGGGGCGATGTCACGCATGATTCGTGTCAGTGATTTCATTCTTTTCCGAAGTACGCTGTGGTAGTCGACAGAACCGTGAGCGTACCTGGAAATTCGGAATTCACCTTCAAGCGAATCTTCATTGTGGTAGTTCAACGCCACCACAATCACGCTGCGAGTGTTTTGAAGAACTCCGTTGGGGTGTTCATACGCAGCCTGGCGGCGTTCGATCCAATCCATGTCGGCGTGATAACCGTTGGTCAGCCATTCGATCAGTGGATGATACCCAGGCGGTGAGATCGCCGGAGCAATCTTCAGCACGTCGAACCCCAGTTCAATTCCACTGGCCCGAATTGTCTGGCTTAGCTGGGTGATGCTGTCAGAGCTCGCCTGGTTGTTTGTGGCACTATCCAACGGATTCAAGTTCGTCTAATTGTTGCGATGCAGTTTCAACGACTTTGTCGCGATCCCATCGATCCAGCCGAGAATATCGAGGATGTTTGGATTCTTTCCACGGATTGTTATGCCGCGTGTTGTAACAACAGATGAACGCCCAGCGTGGGTTGTCGCTGTGGTTTTGGTCGGAGCGATGCAATGTGTTTCCGTGAAAGATAACTGCGGATCCTGGTTCCAGTTCTACGTGAACAAGTTCCAGGCGTTCCAGTGCGGCCGTGATGCGTTCTTCATCGGCGCCTGTTTGATCGCCACGTTTACCATGGTCGACTCGTCCCATTTTGTGTGAGCCTTTGAGGACCTGCAGACAGCCGTTTTTTTTGGTGGCCTTATCGACAGCAATCATGCAGCTGGCCATATCCGGAAACAGGCAGCCATTGTTGTACCAATAGCCGTAATCCTGATGCCACGCCCAGGCTCCGCCAACCTTCGGCTCTTTTAAGATCATCTTGTGATGGTAGTGATAGACTTCGTCTTCCAGCAGTTGTTCCATCGTTTCCACAAGTGGCTGCATGCGTACGATGGCACCGTAGATCGTGTCCGTCGGCAAGTCGTTTGAAATGACCAGATCGACAGACCCTCCTTCTCCGTCAGCTCGTGAAGTCTTTTCGGCCGCCAGCTTGCGGTCGATTCTGGCGATCTTTCCCAGCAGTTGTGCTTCCATCTCGTTAAGCAGGTTGGGAACGATGATGTAGCCATCGTTGTCAAATTGCTGCTTGTCGCCATCGTTAAGAAATGAAATCGGCATGGTTATGCTGTTTCTGTGTCACGCTGTTTGGGTATGGACGGAACGTCACGAAACAAGAGCAGCACACGCTTCTTTAACGTCAATCGTACCTTCATAGATAGCTCGCCCAACGATGGCACCGATCAGGGTTGGCACTGTGGCGGCGATTTTTTGTAACGCCACGATGTCGTTCATTGTGGTGACGCCTCCGGATGCGATGACCGGCAGGCCCATTTCAGCCAGCGCCTGCAGGTCGTTTAGAGTGCCCTCGTCCACGCCTTGCATCATTCCGTCATTGGCAATGTTTGTGTAAATGACGGCAGAAATAGGCTTGTCGACAAACTGACGAGCAAGATCCATGACGGACACTTTGGAGACTTCCAGCCAGCCTTCAATGGCGATCATGGAATCTTTCGCGTCCAGGCCCAGGGCAAGTTTGTTGGGGAACGTCTGGCATGCCTGAGCGAACCATTCAGGCTCTTTCAGTGCTTTGGTTCCGATGATGACTCGAGTCAGCCCGATTTCTTCGATGGCCATGCGAATACTGTCTTCGCTGCGAATTCCTCCACCCATTTGGCAGGGAATTCCCGTTTCAAGAACGATACGTTTTACGATTTCGTGATTAACGGGTTTGCCGGCTTTTGCTCCATCCAGGTCGACAAGGTGCAGCCATTCGGCTCCCTGATCCTTCCATCGCAAAGCCATTTCGACGGGATCATCTCCAAAGACAGTCTCGTTGTTGTAGTCGCCCTGACGAAGGCGAACACATTTTCCACCACGGATATCGATTGCTGGATAAAGTTGCATGATTGCTGTTTGGGGTTAACGAATTGTTGTTTGATTCAATTGGACGGAGTTGCCGCGGATGTTCGACTGGCGACTGCAACCACCTGGTGAGCGTCTTGCACTATTGTTTATACAGAGCCGGCCACTGAGTTCTGAAAGTTGACGAAATTATTCAGCAGCTGCAGCCCGGCAGTCTGACTTTTTTCCGGATGAAATTGCGTTGCGAAAACATTGTTCCTGGCGACCATTGAAACAAAGCGTCCACCGTAATCGGTTTCTGCAGCAGTCCACGACGAATCTGATGGATCGACGTAGTAGCTGTGAACGAAGTAAAACCATGCATTCGCGCCAATTTCTTTCAGCAGCGGGTTTTGTTCGTGGGTGGGCAGCAACTGATTCCAGCCCATATGGGGGATTTTCAGATCCGGTGGCAGGTCAAATCGCCGAACGCGACCGGGGATGATTCCTAGGCCTTCGTATTCTCCGTCTTCGTACGACAGTTCAAACAGTAACTGCAGCCCAAGACAGATTCCGAGAAACGGCTTGCCACTGTTAACGGCATCGTTGATGGCACCGACAAGGTCTTGCTGATGCAATGCATTAATCGCATCGCGAAACGCGCCGACTCCCGGCAGGATGACTCGTTCTGCTTTAGCGATCTGCGACGGATCAGACGTGATGATGGCCTGGGAGCCAACTTTTTCGATGGCTTTTTGCACACTACGCAGGTTGCCCATGCCGTAGTCGATAATTGTGATTGCTGACATAAAAAGCGATCATAATGATAGGCGTTTGGCGACAAAGTGCAGACGGCTATCTTCCCGTTGAAAGGTTGAAGTTGAATTCGTTGTCTTCACCGACAGCGATTTCTTTTTGACCGTCGGAACCCGGTAGCCGAAATTCGCTTCCATTGATGTCCATGATGGTGACGTTATGTTTGCCCGGCAACACGCCTTCGTTAACGTCATCCCACATCAATACAAATTTTCCAGCAGCATCGGTGTAAGCTACTGAAGGAGTCGCAAGCTGATTTTCACCTGCATTGGGGTCGCGCACGGGGGCAAATTGAACTCGGGCACCAGACATTGGAGCGTTGTTCATCATGACGATACCGTGACCGTATTCCAGGTCTGGCAAAGATTCGGAAAGCATCCACCCAATCAGAAAGTACAGTACAACCAAAGTGGCTGCCAGCCCTGCTCCGCCCTTGATGGCAAACTGCTTGAAGGCTTCTTTTTCTTCTGCCGCTCTTTGTTCTTCACGTGTTAGTGGCGGTGGTTCTGATGTTTTGCCACGTTTTTGATCGTAGTTTCGGGTGAGCGCATCGGCTGCGGAACCGGCCGTCACAAGTTCTGCGACAGCTGCAGCGGCCTCAAGGTTCCCCTTGTTCTTCGTCTCGTGCTTCTTTTTCTTTGAAGCTTCGTGTTCGCGCATCAAATCTGCGACGGATGGCTTCGGTACACCCGGTGCAAGACCCTTGCTGGCAACAACCGCAACAGGAGCCACTGGTGTGTCGTAAAGATCGGTGTCTGCCGGGTCAACTTTCGGAGTAATCTTCAGCGGCATATCGATGGGAGGCTCTGTATCGACAGGCGTCTCATCAACAACAGCAGGCGTTACTTCCGGCGACGGAATAACAAACGGCGTCTTGCACTTGGGGCACTTGGCTTTCGTTCCCGCCAACTCGTCTCTGATTTTCAGAACAGATTCGCATTCCGGGCAGGCATAACGAATGGTCATGTTTTTGACCCTGAATTGATTAGAACTGAAAAAATAGATTGCCGGACGACACTAGAAGAGGCACTTTGCAGAAGCGACCCAATGTTAAATTGTTGACAGCGAGTCTTCCAGCGACAAGTCAACGACGTTCGCCGTATCGTTCTCTGCTGCCGAGGCCTGATTACCCGGAGATATGTTAATTTGTCAGCACAGCAAATGACAGAACCGCAACGTTTTACGTTGCGGTTCTGAAGTTTTAATCAAGACCGCAATTTCTGCTGTCTTTGCTGGAAAATGTCAGGCCTAAAAGCCGTTGCCAACTGGAACGCCTTGAGCCATGTTGCCCAAACGCTGCCACACGTCCAGTCCGATGGATTCGCTGACCGTTCGAGCAGAACCATCTGCCAGGGCAACCTGTACGATGCCCGAGTGCGGCCCACCAGCTGCTTCGAAGTGCTCCTTTTTGTTTGGTGGCAATCTTGTGGAAAACATTGTTGCAGGTCCGCCCCACGCCCATCCATCGTAAGGGTATCGCAGAAGCGGCTGAACGTTTCGATACTCTGGATTTAATCCGATGAATCGTTCTGCTTCGGCGACCAGAATCGTTTGAGAAGTACCGTCAGAGATGCTGGCAATTGTTGTTGAACTGTTTGGGCCAAATACGCCAGAGTTACCTCCTGATTGGCAGAACTGAATTGTCGCCGTTGATGTGTTGGACGTGTTGATTGCAGCTAGATCCGGGCCTGAAAGGTACCACGTGGTACGGGCGTCTGGCTGCGTTGGATCAATTGTGCTTCCGACGTAAAACAGCGTCCCTGAACCTGCGCAGCCTGCGTAGTCGTTTCCGCCCGCAGACTGAAGTGGATCTACACGTCTGGCGTGTGACATCTTTGCGGTCGTCTCCATGGCAGCTCTACGTGACGGGCAATAGAACGCCGCAACGTGTGTATTGCCTGGAGCTTCGTCTGCGATCAGCGCACCTGTGTTCACGTTGGTGGTGGTCATGATGCTGCGCCACGTGGCGTTGTTTGTATTGCCCCAAACGTTAAGGCCCGGAATCCAGTTGTTATAGGTGCTCTGTTTTTCAATTTGAGGCAGGATATGCAACATCCAACTTTCACCGTGAGGCGGCAGGACTTGTGGAGTAAGAATTTGATTCGATGATTCCAGAGGAGGAATTGTGCCATAGCTTCCGCCACCCGTGATTGACTTTTGAACTCGCTGCCATCCACTGATTTGTCCCGGAGGAAATACCAGGTGAGCGTCATGGTAGTTGTGCAGAGCCAGTCCGATTTGTTTCAGATTGTTCAGGCACTGAGTTCGAGCTGCTGCTTCGCGGGCCTGTTGAATGGCCGGCAGCAGCAAAGCAATCAGCAGTGCGATAATGGCGATAACGACAAGTAGCTCAATCAGCGTAAAGCCTCTTGATCGGAGCGATGCTTTTCGCATGTGTGCTTCCTTTTCTGTGGGAATATTTGTTCGAAGAAGACCGTGCGGCAAATTGCCGCATCTGTTCTATTGTAAGCCAGTGGTTGAGTCGGCGTTACACTCTTTTCTGATGACCACGAAACATCCTGCAGTTGTTTTTGATTCTACAGAATTGTGACGAATCAGGAAAAATCCAATTTTTAAACATCTCATTGGTCGCAGCCAACGGAGACTGTTCTGACGTTGTCGCCATCATGGGACCGATTTATCCGGACCATAGTGTACCAGCAAATTTTGAACCGGAAGCATCAATCTTTTGTGGTTGAGCCCTGTTTTGCCAGTTTTCTCAATATTTCGGCACCCTTCAGAATCGTCTGGTCCTCCGCCGCAAAGGACAATCGGAAGTGCGTATCCACGGAACTGAATACCTGGCCCGGAATGATCAGCAGGTTGTTTTTAATGGCTTCAGTCACAAATTCCGTGCCAGTGCCCCACGGAGTCTTCAAAAACAGATAGAAGGCTCCTTCGCCACCCTGGATCTCAAAGTCATCCTTAAGTTCAGATACGATCAAGTCTCGCTTGCGTCTGTAGTCCTGAAGGTTTTCTGACAGGTCCATTTCCCATGCGGTCAGTCCGGCCCACTGTACGGGATGGGGAGCACACACAAACGTAAACTGCTGCAGCTTCATCATCTGTTGAATTACTGCGCTGGGGCCATGAACATAACCAAGTCGCAGCCCGGTCATTGAATGTGACTTGCTGAAGCCATCGATTACGATTGTTTCATCGTTGTATGTTGCGGGACTGTGGAATTCACCGTCGTAGCAAAACGACTTGTAGATTTCGTCACTGATTAACGCGATGTCGTGCTTCTTCGCGATTGCTGCCAGAATCTTAACTTCTTCTGCAGTTGCAACAGTCCCCGTTGGGTTGCCCGGGCTGTTAAACAGAATGACCTTTGTCTTGTCTGTGATGGCCGCTTCCACAGCTTCGGCGCGAATACGAAAGTCCGGGTACGTGGACACCTGGACAACTTTTCCGCCAGCCAGAGTTGTGAGATGTTTGTACATCACAAACCATGGGTCAAACACCAGCACTTCGTCGCCGGGATCAATCAACGTGCACAGCGCCAGCATGAGTGCTCCGCTGGTGCCAGACGTCATGAATATTTTTCGGTCGGTATGTTGGTATGTTGTGTCGACATAAGACTGCAGCTTTTGCAGCAACGGCGAAATGCCCTGCGTTTGGCTGTAGGCGTTCTTTCCATCCTGAACCGCCTGGCACAGCGCATCTTTGACCTGCTGAGGAGTGTCGAAATGCGGCTGCCCGATGCTAAGGTTCACCGGATCTTTCATGGAAGCTGCAAGATCGAAAACCTTTCGAATGCCAGACGCGTCAATTTGACTCATCCGCTTCGCAATCCACTTGTCGCTCATGCTTGTTTCTTCTTGGTTTTGTATCGCGCAGTTGGTGAGGAAAATTTGGTTCGGGCAGCCTGCGGGCCAATTCACGTGTTTATTGGTTTCGTTCGGCCAGACGATTTATTTGGCGCAGCGGCAATTACGCGTGTTGTGCTTATCGGTCTTCGGCCTGGATTCTGACGCCACCTAACAGAAAACCCCTTCCCTGTTCTTTTACCAGGGAAGGGGCCATTTTTTAACTGTTTGTAACGGGCTTAACGGCTATCGTTTAGCTTGCAGAATCATTATCAGTCGCCGTTTGGTTCTTCAACTTCTTCTGACGGCGTTTATAAATCGCTCCACCGAATACTGAACCGACCGCCAGCATTAGCAGGCTGCTTGGCTCCGGCACAACGGGTGCGGTTGAGTCATCGCTGCCGACCTGATCTGTGTCGTCTGTGACGGTTGTCGTTTCATCTGTGGGATCAGTCGGTTCAGTGACCGGAATATCCACGCCCGGCTCTTCTGTGTTTGTGAATCCGTCGTCGCCACCTTCAGTGCCTGGTGGGCAATAGTTAGGATCTCCAGGATCCGTTCCGGACCCTGAGTCGCCACCACTGTTTGAGCTACTGTCTGAACCTGAATTGCTTCCGGAGGTTGACGAACTGTCGCTGCCCGATGACGAGTCGCTGTTTGCGTCGGAGCCGAAGCCGCTACTGGATGTTGAATCTGCAGAAGATGAACCGTCGCTGCTGGAACTTCCACTTGATCCAGAGTTGCTGTTGCTGGTCGAGGAAGAGTTTGCAGTGGATCCAGAATTCCCACCGGCTGTTGTTCCAGAAGAACTTACCAGTGTGCCGTTGCCGAAACCGTCTGTCCCTGATTCACCTGAGCTTGTGCTTGTACCAGTACCAGTACCAGTGTTGGTTGACGTGCCATTCGCCCCTGACTCACCCGTTGATGAACCGGTTGACGTTGAACTGCCACCCGTTGTCGTTGTTGTGCCCTGGCTGGCTGTTGTCGTGTCTGGAGGCAGACTTGCCGTTTGGATGGTGTCGTTGGTGCCGGATGATTGTTGGCTTCCTCCGGATCCTGAAGATCCAAGACCACTTCCACCGCTACTGCCTCCACTTGATGGAGACCATCCCTGGCCGCTGCTCTGACCGCCGGACGAATTTCCCTGGCTACTACCGCCGCCACCAGTTCCTGTGCTCTGATTTGAGTTCCCTTGAGAAACTGTTCCAATGGTTCCGCCAGCTTCGCCTGTGCCGAATCCGCTACCGCCTGGTAATACAGACCATGGCATCGATTCGTCGGTACCGTCGGTTATTGAACTGCCTTCAGTTGTATTCTCCGCGATTTCAAGCGGGTTGTCACTTGCTTCCGTTGTTGTTTCAATGGCTGTATCACTTTCTGCAACCGTATTTGCTCCCGAGACCAGCGTTGAGCCGGACCCTGTTGCGGCAGTTGATGAGTTGTTGGCTGGTTGAGAAGAATTGGCGAATCCGCCGTTTGATGATCCGAATCCAGATGATCCCAGTCCGGAACCTGACTGGAACCCTGAATCTGAACCCTGGCTGGTTCCACTGCCCTGTTGGAATCCACCAAATGTGGGTACACCTGAACCTGTAATTGCTCCGTTGGAATAACCGCCAGCTGAGCCAGTCGTGCTGCCGTATGAAGTTCCAAAAGCGCCGCCCAAGCCAGTTTGGCTGGTTCCGCCAGCGACAGCTTGTCCATAGTTGGAAATGGCATTTGAGGAATATGCTGATCCCAGGTTTGGATAGCGGTAGCTGTAGCCGTTTGAAGATTGAGACATCATCGACATGGCGACGGGATAGCCGGGCAGCACAGCAGACGACACCTGGCAGCCAACGATTTGGCCGCAACCGCAACAGCCGGAATTCTGTACGTAGGTTGGTCCGTAATATCCATCAGCCTTAGCATCTGCAGAACCGATCGCAGAGGCGGCAGCGATGCACGCGCCAGTTGTCAGTGCGTTTCGGATAAGCGATGTTAGAGTTTGTTTTGCCATCAAAATCCAGTCTCCACGTTCTTTTGTTTGGGTGCCGGTCTGCCGGTATTTGCTTGTCGATGTTTCTGGTTGTTTAAATGACGGTCGGCGAATAATTACCGCAATGATGTCGGAACAATCGATCAATGCGGAAGCATAGAACAGGAAATTGGGCGCGGCGGAAATCGCCATCCAAACCGCTCGGTATTCGCGTGAGAAGTCTTGCCGGTGTTCTGTATTCGAGGTTGTGCGGGATCAACAACAGTGATGACCTGACGCAACACGCTCAAAACAACGATGATTTGATGAATTTTCGCATCACCTGTGTTGCCGAAACGCAACAGGTCCGGTGAAGCGGTCGCTGACGTATCAGCCCAGGTCAGCATCGCATCACTCTTGCAGCGAAACTGCCGTTGAAGACAAGAACACAAATGCACAAGTGCTCTGCCTGATCGCTGGCCGTCTGGCGATATTCGCGATCGAGTAACCGTAAACGCACGGTGAATCGCAGGTGTGACTGCGTCGTTCGGTTCTGCCCGGTTTTGGCTGCGGTTGAAACCCGGCTTGTGACGACGAACGTCCGCCGATCAGGCCGCCTGTAAACACCGTGGGGCGATTCAATCCGGTCAGGTCGTCAGGTGATTGCGGAAGGAGGTAAGCGGTAAGACTGATCCGGAATGTGTTACGCGGCTTTTTGTTTTCGACGGCGGCTGGTCTTCTTTTTCAGGCGATATTCAATGGCGTTGCCCTGTTTGCCGCAGATTTCGATGTGGTTCATTTCTCGAAAACAGTAGGCCGCTTTTTGAGCGAGCCAACGCGGCATTTTTCCTCCCGTGGCAAGGTCAGCCGTGGTAAACACATCCGGCACGGTGACTTCCAGTGCCATCCAAAGGTCTTCAACCGTCTGCAGTGAATACGTGTGTTGAACTTCCACTAAGGTTCGATCGTGGACACTGTGCTTTCGCCGCCATGATTTGGTTTTGGGCGGCAGGCGTATTTCTTCCTGTTCAGTCAACAGCACGTCAAGTTGCAGATTGGGATGCGGAAACGCTTTCGTGAAGTGGACCAGTTCCTGAAAGATCCACGCTAACGTCTGTTTTGCCGGGCTGTAACGACTGCTGACCGTCTTTCCATTCAGCTTCGCTTTTTTGATCAACTTCTTGCGTGCCGCCAGTGGCTTGACGACAACAACGCTGTGGTTGCATGTGAGGTTGCGGATTTTGTCACGAATGGCCAGTAGTGAAGCGCACTGAATTTCGATCAAGCGGTCATCGCTATCGATGGCGTCAATTCGATAGCCGTCCAGATCGACTTCGTGCCGACTGGTGTCTTGCACGTAGTGTGACTTAAGTTGATTATGAATGGTCGTAGCTATCGGAAGCGGCTTCCATGCTGCAGTGTACGATGGGCGTCGGCTGGAGGAACCGAAAAGTTTGAACGAACAATGATGTTGAAACGTCATTCCGTGTCAGGTCGCCTGACCTGACTGCCAATCATCATAGTGAAACGCTGCAGCTTTCAGCTAGGCGACTTCACCGCATCATTCCGACTGCTGTAATTTTGCAGCGTCAGCATGAAGTAAATGGCGATGGTGGCTGCAATAAACAAAAGCAGGCTGACGGTACGAATGGGGCTCGGAAGACACAGCCCACCTGTGATTCCCACAATGGCCGCCAGCACCAGAATCTGCAGCAGCAGTGACCGCCCGCCTTTTGCTGCACTTCTCATGACGAAGACGGCAGCGATAGCACACGCGGCCGCCCATACGACTGCCAGACTGTAATCGACGGCTTGTTTGCTGCGAACGGTCAAGGTCAAAGACGCGTTGCCGCCCGTACGCACGAAGTTGTGGCGGGTACCGTCCTCCGGAATCTGAAAGTCCAGTGAAAGCACTCCCTGTGGATCAACGCCCACAACCTGAAAATCGCCTTGTAAAGCGTTCAAAGTCTGTACTTGAGCTGCTGGTCCGTTCATGCCTTCGATCTGCGATTGAGCTTCTTCGGCAGCATTCAGTGTGCCGCTTCTGCGAACGCGAGTGAATTCGTCGGGGGCGAATTGCGGGTGAGTTTGCGTTTGTTGTTCTCTAAGTTGCCGTTCGTTCGGTGCTTCCTTTTTCGCAGGGGCTGCTGGCCTGGGGCCAGTCGACTTCCGACGTTCAAGTAGCTGAGAGCGTGGAGCGTTGGTTCCAGGTTGCCAGTTTCTTGAGTCTTCATTTTTCTGTTTTGAAGTATCCTGCTTCCCTTTGTCCCCTGCGTTCGAAAGTTCATGACCGGCTGGCTGTTGTTGTTTGTCAGCCAGTTCAGGAAGTGTGAATCGGAATTTTTCGAAGGTGTCCAACTTCTGCCCCAGTTGCCCCCCCGAACCGATGTTGGATTGAATCAGTTGTAGACTGTTCGAACTATTGAAGCCGTTCTGCAGAATTTCCTGCCTGTCCAGGTATCGATTGGTCGCTGTGCCGTTGTCAAAATACTGGTAGGAATCGACTTGTTGGGAGCTCTGGCTTTCAATGGCAGTGTTCCCAGCCTGTATGTCCTTCAGAGCCTCGAATTCCTGCAACGAGCTTCTGCGAAGTTCTTCCGACTGCGCTGTGTTACCGCTGAGTGCTTCCAGAACCTGCTGTTGTTGGTTTAGCCGATCGAGCCATTTTGAATCATTGCCAAAGAGGTTGGCTGAATCTGATCGAGCAGAGTTGACCATCGATTTCAGATTATCCACCGTTGATAACAGGATCGCGTCTTCAAAGTCCTGAACGCTGGCTTCAATGACATTTGTTTTTCGAGGGTCGGTTAAGATGCTGGCCCTCCATTCCTGAGGCACATAAACGCTCCACGTATTTCGTGACACAGTGATGCCGAATTCCGGGAAGTCTCGGAATTCAGGAAACGTCGGTGAAGGAATACTTAAAGACTTGCCCGCAAGGTCGCCTGGTACAGAAGGCATTGTTCCGGTAATCGCAAATTCCAGATCAAATGGAAGGCAGGATTGTCCGGATTGTGGAATTGGAATCAGATAAAGCGGCTTTCCGTCCTGGTCTCGTGAAGCAACACGCGTTGGATTTCCGGCGACTCGACAAAACAGAATGCGGCTGTCCTGCGGTAACGAAAACGGTAGAAACTGTCGAGATTCGTTGCGCACCTGAAGCTTATGAATTGATCGCCAGGTGCCATCCTTGGCAAGGATGGTTGTGTGTGCTGCTAAAGCCACGACTGCCGGAGCGACCTGCTGACGTTCTGCGTATTTTAACTGCCAGGCAGAATTCGGTTGGTCGGTCTTAAGTCGCCGAATAGCAACGGACTGTTGCAGAAGCCCTTCAGGCAGCTTTGTTCGGATGTCCGTGGCTGCCACATCGTCTCCATCAGTTTCCACATCCAAAGCCTGCAGCAACCCGGAAGATTGATTCACGATGACCCAAAAATGCGATGCTTTGGCTTCATGGCCGGGGAACTCCGGCGGCATCGCCACAATTTGTCTGGATTGTGGAAGTGGCAATGTTGCTGTACCCAGAATGAAGAACTGTTCGCTGACGGGTTGCTGCAGATGAACCAGAAATTCTACACGTTCACCCACCGTCTTTTTCTGCAGTTGTCGTAGTCCCGGAATTCGAAAATCGAATACGTCACTCAGAGATGCTGGCAAAGAGAACGTGAGTTCACGAGTTGCGGCTCCCGCGATTTGCCATTTCATAGTCTGTGTGAGTTCGATCGAAGTTTCCGTGACGTTTGTGACGGAAACCGATTCTGGTATCAACGACGGAGTTGCCTGCATCAGAGTCAACACGATTGATTGAGGAGATGTTGAATTGCTGACGAACGAAATATCCGGAGCATCCGATTGCAATTGCAGCACGCGTGGGTCAATCGCGGTTTCGCTGCCGGTTCGTTTCCATGTGTCCGCTGAAGTGCTGGCGATTTTTGAGGCGGCGTCCAGCCATACGCTTATGTTGCTGACAGCTTCGTCAGCATCCATCACAATCGGGCTGGTGATGCGTGATTCCGTTGTGGCGTTGCTGCGTCCCGATTGAGCCTGAATTACGGCGTTAATGGTGCCTTGTCGAGTGGTGTTGAACTGGATGTTCAGAATTTTTGTTTTCGAGTCGTCGTCTTCTCGGTTTGTGTAGTACCAGTCGGCAAGATCATTGGCGCTAACATCCAACGCGACAAAATCTTCGGGCACAACAATTTCCAATCGACGGCGAGGAGCTCCGGAAATTGTGGCTGTAACCAACGTTGTCCAAAGCTGTCGTTGTGATTCCAGTTGAACGCCGCTTAGCATTTTTATCTGCATTCGATCCACCGTGCGGAATGCTCGAACGGAAATCGCTGCGGGATGACGCGTATATCGCCACGCCAATACTCTTCGAAGTGAATCATCCACGCCCATTGGCAGGTTGCTTTCTGCGGCGTTCATTTGAGCGACACCGGATAGTGAATCGACTCGCACTTCCAGTTCTCGCCCCGCAAGAATTGTGATATTGCCAGAATCGCGAGACGCACCTGCGATGGCCAGCACTGGTACATCCAGTTTTGTGTTGTCGGTTGAAAATGTCTGGTTGCGAAACAGAACCAGATTTGCGTTGGTTTCACCTTCGATTGGTTGTTTGAATTGAATCGTTAACGTGCCGGGGCTGGCTTCGTTAACTTTCCAACCGGCGATGTCGTTGCCCGAAACTGATTGAACGGCGTAATTTGAAGGTAACGACACTTCAGTTTCTGCAATCTGTCCCTGACGGCAATTTAGAAAGATTGAGGCCTGAACTGTTAGGCCTGCGTCGCTTAATGTGAGTGCCGAGTTGACGGTTGAGTGGTAAATGACATTCGTTGAGGCTCTGGAAGTTGACGGTCGCCATTCGATTTTTAATTCGTTGGATGTGGCGATGGGAATAATCAGTTCTTTGCCGTTTCGGCGGAACGTATTGCTGCGTCCGTTGACTTGAACATCAACGTCGTCTTGCTGAAGTTCAAAAGCAAGTGTCCCTGACGAAACCGGATGAACTGGCAATCGCAATTGGCCGACTGAGTTTTCAACTGTGGCGGGCACGTCAAAGACAATATCAACAAGGTGCAGCCCTTTGTTTGGAATTCGCACGCTGAAGTGGCCGGAAGGTTTTACGGCGGGGTTCTTTTCCGTTTGAGGTGGCAGAAGGCTTTGAGTTTGTTGCTGTACGTTCTGGTTGGACTGCTGTTTGATGTCGATTTGTGGCTGAACTGCAGCATTACCAGAGTTTGGTTCAGCAACCAGAATGGCAGCACTATCGTTTAATGTTGCTGATTGAACTGCAACTTCGCCAATGGGCAGAATGATATTCACAGCGTGATCGGAATAACTTTGAATCACATATCTGGCCGTGAATCGCTGAGACCACTGGCTTTCTTTGATCTGCGTTTGTTCAGAGCTTTTGTAAAACGCTGCAACCACTCGATCTTGTGCTGCTGCGTTCTTATCGTTGAACTCGTCAGGATTGGCCAGACGATATAGCTTCAGAAATTCCTCTTTTGGCAGGAACACGCGTTCAGCCAATAGTTCTGATTGCCCTGAATCGTAGGGCAGTACAACGTCAGGGCGAACAGGACTGTTATTAACTTCCTGGGCGATGATGGATCCACCGGTTGACGCTGCCCAGGCGAATGCAGCGATCGCAACGGTCGTGGATACGTGTTGTTTCAAGCTTTGACGATGGCCGTTGTGACAGCAGCATGTCAACAGCTTACTAATCCAGCAGACAATGTAACTGAATATCCAAAGGCAAATGCCGACGCCGGTTCCCAGCCCAAGGCCGTCAACCAGGCTTTGCCACTGATTGGGAACCAGCGGTACAGCGCCTCCGGTTGCCAGAATCAGCGTCATGGCAAGACTGGTTTTTCTGACTGCCGATTGTGCATTGACCCACAGGCATAGCAGGACGACTGCCGACGCGGCCATCAGCCGCAAAGCATTCAGGCGGCTGCGTTCCTGCACGATCACCTGAAGAGTACCAGCAGCCGAGCTTCCGCCGATCGATCGGAATTGCATCGAACGATAATCGTCTGGTTGGGCCACATCGGCACGCACTGACAAACGCGCGGAGCCGGTGCGTGCCTGCCGAGAAAACGGATCAACACCATTTAATGCCGGGGAATTGCCGTCTCGGTATATGTAGAAATCATTTGGGTCAGACGCTTGTTGCGGCGCAACTGCTGTGCCAGTGATCGCATTGTTGACGTTCAAGTCTTCCACCTGGTAACGGTTTCCATCGGGCTGAGCTGGCGGATTGCCCGGCAGCTGGCTAAATGGATCTGCTGCTCCCATTGGCAGTCCTTCTGCGTAGCCGCCGAGGCCATCTGTGTCCATGTCTGGCAAGGGAGGGGCAGGGAACGGTGAGTCGGTCGGAGCTCTGTTATAGCGAGCGTCTTCCATCAATTCCCCGGCTTCTTCACGCTCCGTGCCAAAATGCATATTCGTGCCGCCGCTTATGTTGATACCTAATGCGACGGCGTCTGCTGTTCCGCTTTCTGCATCCGCGTCTTCAGTATAATCGGGGCCGGCATCGTTGCGCGATGCTCGCCGAGCGGCTTCACGAGACTGTTGAACGGAAGGCAACAACAATGTCATTACTATCAGACCACTCAAAAAAACGCCGCCCAGAGTTTTCCAGCGCTGCCGAGCGATGAGTGATAATCCTACAAGTAGTGCCAACAGCAACAGACCAATGAAAACGAGTTGTCCGATGGCCGTTTCCAGAGTTGGCAGGAAAGCCAGAGAAGTCAGAGTTTGCAGAATTCCAGGCTTGTCAAGTTTTTCCTGCGGATGAAATCCTCCTGCTTGCCCAACCAACAACGCGGACTTTGGATAGCTGATCTGCCACGTTTGTTCCAAAATGTCGATGGCTGCCGCCTGGCCATGGTCTGTATCGATCGAAAGTTTCAGCGACTGCTGTGTTGTTGCTCCCAATGCATTGGTTTCATCGTTGTTTGATTCAAACAGAACTTCCAGCACATGAGCTGATGATTCGCTGTTTGGCGGAATGGCGACAAGATAGTCGTCGCCATCGCGACGCACTTCAATGGCTTCACCGTTAAGAACGGTTGACCAAAGGAATGAGTTATCCAGGTCTGGTAAAGCGAATCTCAGTGTTTGCACTCCCGCACTACGAAATTGAACCCGACACGCCCGCTGAATTGTGCCGGTTTCGCTTAGTACGCTGACGTTGGCAATGTTCTCACACACCGCTGACGGCACGGATTGCGTTTTGAACCGAGTTTCTTCGATACTTAGCCGATAGTCCGGTTGAATGAATCGATAAACCAAAGCGATGCGTCGTCCGGAAGTGTCAGCTGGTGGATCAACCAGGTCGGAGTCTGCTAAAGTCAGCCCTGAAGCGGCGACATCTGCAACGGATGCTTCCAGCTGTTGGTCCGGATGAGCTTCGAACGAAACCAGACCATGCTGTCGAACGGCGTCAACCACTTTGATGAACGGAGCAATCAGTTTTGTGTCATCGGAACGAGGCTGTTGGACGAAGGCTTTCAGAGTCATTGCGCCGGAAAAACGTTTATCGAACGTTAACTGGATCGATCTTTGGCCGTTCGAAAGCTGGCCGATAGTCTGTTCGACTATCGCAACGCGATCTGGCACGTTTTGTCCAGGAATTCCCGGTACTTCGCTAATGGATGCCACATCAAAACGAAGTTCGCTGCCGAGGCTTTCTGACGCCAGTAACTGCAATGTGCGCGTGGTGCCGTTCAGAATGTCGACCGTGACCGTGGCGTCCACCGAAATCTGTCTCGCATCCATCCACGACTTCAACACGGAACGACTTGAAAGTCGAACGGGTTTTCGAACTACAGAAAGTGTGCCCGAAAAGTCCTTACCTTGAGTTTCGTAAAGCAGGGTTCCGGCGTTATCCCCAATGGCCGACAGTCCGGAAATTTCCAAAGGAGCGATGGTGAGATCGCTGGCGGATGAAATCTGATATGTGCCACCCACCAAAAGTGTGTCGGTCGCCACAAGTGACGGCAAAGCGAATTCCTGTGGAGTTGTCGGGTCTTCAATTGTTCGCGTCAGGGTTGTGATGAAATTGAACAGCCCATTTGCCAGGACCTGCGATGCTGGTTCGACAACGATTACATTGTCAACTTCGCCGGAACGCCACTGCAGCACAGTGCCGGAATGATCAGTGATTTTGTGAATGGCCCAGCCTGCTGGCAGGCTTAAATGCAACTCAAACAGCGGCGCGTTCAGTGATTCAATGGTTGTGTTACACTCGAAATTACACAACGAATCCGTGATCTTAAGTTCTGAATTCATTTCCGCAAAAAGCTCTCGATCGCGAGGCTTAATGGCCACAGACAACTGATAGTCCTGCATACAGAAATCAAACACTTCTGCGGCCGCTGTGCCCTGAGTTCGAGACTCCGCACCCAACTGGCGCACTCCACCACCAACGTTTGCTAACAGCCGCAATTGGTCTTCGTGATTCACAAACAACCGCCCTGTGTGCGCGGTGACGTTGATGAATTCGAGAGCTGGAAGTTTTGATGTGCCGTCAGTTGCCAAAGCGGCAACAGCAGAGACGTTGACAAGCCGATCTTCCGTAAATGGCTGCCGATAGCTTAGCAGGACTCGCGCATACCCATTTAGTTCCGGATCGTCTTCCAGTGACCACGATTCGAGCCCCGTCGATTCAATATTGGTGACTTCCAGTGAGGCGGGAACTCTTGCGACGAGTTGGTTGATGGAATCGCCAAAGACAGTCACTCGAGAATCAGATTTCCAGCGAACGTTGTCGCTGCTAAGCAGGATCTGCACGTTTGACTTTACAAACACAAGCGATTGTGTTTTGAGCGTCTGTTGAGGGGTTGTCCATTTTAGAGTGATGCTGTCAGTGCCGCCTGTGGGGAAGCTGTATTCCGTCGTCTGATCGATTGGGGCTGGACGATCAAGTCTTAGCTCGTTGACCTGCAGTATTCGATCTTTGGGGCATGATACCGTTATTGAAGATGCGCTATTGGATATGATTCGGAATGCTGCAATTCGGTCGCTGCCAACGATTCCCAGAGGTGTTGATAGTGTGAGAACCAACGTAAAACGTCCGGGTTCTCGATGGCATAATATCAGGGATTGCGGGGCATTTTTGTTGTGCCCGATTGATGCGGCCTGACCATCGATGTTCGCCGATTCGACAGACAGATTTCCGATGGGAATCGTGGTGGCGACCCACCGATTGGCAAACTGTTCGAAGTTGATCTGCAGTTCAATCAGCGCATGCTGGTCTGCCTGTTGAACTTTGTAGGTGGCGGAACGTACAACGATGTCATCCGGTTTTTTCTGGTCTGCGGCTTGAGCCTGCTGCGCGGCTTTTAAAAGTTCCTGGAACTGTTCTCGCGGCAGCATCACTCCGGCTGGCGAACGTTCGAAGATTGAATCCAGCTCTTCCGCTGGCACAAAGCTTTCTCGAACAGGCTTACCCGCATTTTCCTGAGCGATCGTTCGGCGGGGCGCGGAGGTCGCTGCCAACATGAAAAACAGCAAGACCATAACAGCGTGTCGGCAGCAAACGGCTGGCTTTGTTGATGCCATCGCTGCTGAGATGTCTTGTCCAGACTTCTGATGTTGAATTGCAGTAACTGATTCTGGGAACACGTGAAGCATCACTTGCCTCCCATCAGGCTGTTCATCCATTCAGACACGCCCGGCGATGGGCTGATTGCTCCCGGTGGAATCGGAATCGTTTCCGGTGAAAGAGATTTGCTTTCTGCAGGGGCAGGATTCGGCGGTTCCTGAGGCGGAGCGTTTGAGGGGCCATCCGTTGTTTGTGGTGGTTCTGGAGTTGGCGGCGTGGGTTCGGTTGAGCGGTTGTTTTCTGGAGGTTGTTCGGAAGCCGTTTTTTGCCCCAGAAACAGGCCTGCGATCCAAATGCCGATAACTGCTAATAAACCATATGAACCCGCTGACAGAAACTGGAACGCCTCTGAACTGTCCTTAAGTGACCAGAAAGCCCACGCCATACAGCCGATGATGGTGAGAGTAAGTCGGTTTTCCCACGAAGTGCGTCGAAGAATCAAGCCGACAAACAAAAGTGCTCCACTGATAATTGCGACCAGAAACGGACGGTTCCACCACACGATGTTGATTTGTGATTGGCGTCCGAGAGCTCGATAAACGCTGACATTGCCTTGCTGTGCAAAGTCGGCACTGGCACTGTTGTCGCCGATCCATTGATTTAGCGCTTGTGCTTCCTGTGGCGATGTTGGAGACACCAGTGGAGTCCAGAAATTCCAGACTTGGCGGCCGGACAGACTGAAGTTTCGAGGTTCGCCAACCTGGGCAATGTCCTTGGGGGCCCAAACGGCCACTCGGGTTTCCTGAACCACCGCTCCACCGGTATTTTCGCCAATCAGCGGCAGCCGCAAAATTTGCTTGCTGCCTCGGCCTTCATACGGGAAGCGATCTGCGTTCGAAATTGCCAATCCAAACTGAAACGTCAATAGAAATTGTTCGTCGGACGTCGCTGATCGACTGATGTTTACGTAGTAAGCTTCCCAGCCTTCTTCTGTTGTGGCGTCCTGAGCTTTTTCGAATGTTGTGCGAGCTGTGTTTAGCAGTGGTGCCTGCAGATCGGCTCCCGCAGGGAGATCAATTCGCAGTCGTTGTCTTTCGCTGCTGGTGATTCGCAAGCGGCAGCGATAATTTGCCAGCATTTGTTTGTCGGTCACAATTTCAAATGCCGCTCTGGAAACCACAGTCGCGACGACTTCATGAATTTCGTGTTTGCGAATACTGACGATCGCTGCTGCTGGTTGTGAAAAGTACCGGAAAGCCAGATAGCCACTTTGGGGCAGCAGTTCAAGTTCGCGTACGTCGATTGATTCAATCGTATCGCCGTCGCCGGTAGCGCTAATCGACAGCGATTCGTGTCGCAGCAGTTTTAGTTCGCCACGAGTTTGAGTCAGAGTTACTTTGCGTTTGTCTGCCTGATCTTTTTCAAATGGTGGAAGAACTCGAATCGGTTCGACCTTCAGAGTGTGTTCATCTGTCTCGTCGCTGAATTCGGCTAATGGAATTTCCCAGTCAGCCGAAAATTGAACCGGCCCTGTGACTTCATTTTGCAGCACAAGGGTCCACGTCACCCAACCATCAATTGCTTCGGCGGCTTTGTTACGTTGCTGAATGATTCTGGCCGGATTTGCAGAGCTGAATCGGACATCGTCCGCGATGGATTCGGGAACAGACAGGCGATAGGTATCGATGCCCGCGTTTTGGACCTGAAACGTGATGAGTCCGCTTACCTTGACAACGTCTGGTTCAACGCTGACCGTCGTGGCTGTGCTGGCGTTAATCTGAGCCGGGCGAGCGGACGTTTTAACGGCCAGCACAAATGGGCGTTGAGTGTATTTCCAGGTGGCGACGCCAACCGCCATTCCAACGGCTTTCACCTGCCCAGCTTCTGTTGGAAATAAGCCGGATAGCTTTTCGTCCACAGTCACCACGTCTAGAAACTGAGGTGCGAAGACTGCGATTTGTCCCTGATCACGTTCAACATCAAGCGGAGCGATTGTTGGAATCTGAGTTTCAATTCCTTCACCAGCAGAATCGAAGCTTTGATGCGCCGTAATATCGACGCCGATTTCGCCAATTCGTTTCTGCGTCAGCGACAGTGTCAGCACGCCTTCCGACTTGTCGATATTGAATTCGCTCATTCCGTCAGCTCGGACATTGTCGATCGTCAGCGTTGATGGATATGACAGTCGCAGCTGAAAGACTCCCGCACGTTCAACCACATAATTGATATGAGTCTTCAGTCGCAGTTCGTCATCGTCAAAAATGATTTGGGTGGTCTGGTCCGCAAGCAGGCGAGGTTCAACCGGCTTCACCTGCAGCACAAGCACTCCAGTGGTACCGCTAAAATCCCAGGCTTGTACACTGGATGCATCGCTGCCTTTGGTGGTGGTGGCGTTGGTACGTTTTACTCCCGACTGTGTTCTTACCAGGCTTGTCAGCGAGGAATCTGCCGTTACACGAATCTGACCTGATTCTCGCACGGTGCCATCCGCATGGACTCCCTGGAATTTCCCGTCTTCACTTTTGCCAATCAGTTGAATGGTGTCACCTTCCAATGTCCGTTCCGTTTGGATTTCGACCTGAAAACGATCAGAAACCGGTGTCAGCAATTCAATGCGAATTTTCTGATGAGAGTCGCCAGCGGGCTCCGACGTCCAGTTTTTGATACGTCCTTTTGATGACACTACGTCGATGATGCGGGCGTCAACGGGAGCTCGCAGAGATACTTCCGTCAATTCGCCTCGAAGTACTTCAAAGTTGACCGACGCCGTCGATTGAACCAAACCCGGATCCATACGAACTTCTGTATGATTGGTTGCACTTGTCAGCAAGTCCATCAGCGGCTTCGAACCTGCCTCCGGACTCCAGCGAACTTCGAATTGATTGGTTGACCCCAAACTGGCTTTGATAACGGTGCGATTGCCCTCGCTGCCTTCAACGGGAAGCAGCACCTGCAACGGAGCGATTTCAATGGACTGATCGGGTTCCGGAATCGCCAATGTCAATTCGTTGATGCTTACAGACGGGCAGCTCAACGCGAACGAACGGTTTTCCGGCGAAGTCTTAACGGTCGCCAGAAGTTCAATTTCAACAACGCGCTGCCCTGCCTTCTTCAGCAGTAATTCGTATTTACCGTCGGAGACACCTCGAAGGATCGTGTTTTCTTCGTCGTCGGATGTAACCTTGCCGACCGCCGCGTTTCCAAAGTTCAGCGGTAATCTGGCCCAGCCGTTTTCCTTCAGCACCGTAATTTTGAATTCGGCTGTCAATCGCACAACTTCTTTTTCAACGGTGCCATCGAAGCGCGACTGAGTAATAATAGCGTCAATCGCGGTCTTTTCGGCGGCGTCGCGATTCATATAGGACTTCAGCAGTTCTATATATTCTGAGTACGGAATGACCGCCGACGCATCCTGGCTGTTAAAAACTTTGCTCAGTTCTTTAAACGGAACGTATATCAGCCTGTCCCAGTCATTGACGCTGGTCGTCTCTGTTTCCGCCGCGGGTTGTCGCGGCGGCGGCGTGGCATCTTCCTGAGCAATCGCCAAAGGCGAGGCAAAAACAGAAATAAGCAGGAAGTATCGTATCAGGCTGGCTGCTGCAGGCATGCCGGCGGCCCCTTGGGTTGGAGACTGAACTATCGTAGGAATTGAAGACTGTATTTTGGGCATCTACCCCAGTCTGGTTCGAGACCCTAATTCTACCAATTGCGCCGAATTTACATATTCAACATGCCGCACAAAACACATTCGTCGCACGAATGATGTTATGACTGTTGACGAATTCAGGCGGTGGCTCCAACGTTTCAGTGCCCGGAACAGATAGACGGACTCGGAAATTGCTGAAAATCGGTCGTTCTGGGGGAACATGCGAGCAACTGTCTCGCCGCCGGATTAACTGGAATGGCACTCAGGACAACGTACGTGATGCTAAAGACAGCTCTGGCTCGCCGTTCTTCTTGGTCTTCGAACTGGTCGACGTAAACGTCGGAACTGCACAATTCTGCAACTGCTTCTTTCAAAGAGTCACCTGGTTCGGATTAACCTTAGACTGGTTCGTCCGTTCATAAATTGCCTTCACCGAACGCACGGATTCCAAAGCAACTTTTGCCTTGAATCCTGCACCAAATCGACGCCGTTTGCGCACCATCCTGCACCTCCAGACGATGCCACAATAACCTTTTGAATCAAATACGAAATTCCACCTTCACGGCTTGTCCGGATATTTGCAGGTCACTTCAGGCACTGATTGGGATGAGATTTGCTTAGTTCGGCTGGACAATCTTCAGGAGTTGATTTGCGGCCAATGGTCCCTCAATAATTTGTTGTTGGCTGTTTGGCCAAAGCACGTGTACTTTCTTGACGGTTGAATTTTTGCCAAGGCCAAAGTAGAGCGGCGTGACGCTTTGGGAAAGATATCCTGATGCACCATTATGTAATTGTCGAGTTGTTCCGGATGTTGTTTCGACACTTACGATCGTTCCCCATGCGTTGTGTCCCGAAACGGTGCCATGCAATTCAATCTTAAGGAATTGCACGGCGGGCGATTCATTTCGGAAGACCTGTGGACGCGTATTGAATTCGTTCGTAACGATGTCCAGGTCACCATCGTTATCGAAATCAAAGACTGCACAGGATCGAGTGCCTGTTGCGGACCAAACGACACACTCACCTTCGCGGCCCTGACGTAAGCGGCTATCTGCATCAAGTTCGGAAAAGTTCAACGAAAACCACGGGGCAAGCCTTTCGAATGGTCTGCGTGGCTCAATGCCTGCCGTGAACTGGGAATCGACAAAGGTCTGGCCAGAAGAATTCCATAACAGGGAGTTAACAGAATAGCGGTATGGAAAACACATACTTGAACAGACAAAAACATCTTGAAAGCCGTCAGCATCGAAGTCCCCGTTGCTCAAGCCCCACGGCCAGTAGTTCTCTGCATTAATGGCATCAGAAACCTCCTCATACTTGCCACGGCCAACTTGTTTGAAGAACGCATTCCCGTAGATACTTCGACCTTTGCTTTTAAGAAACTCTTCCGGCCAGGTAATAGCCGACTTCTGTTTCTCAAGTTCCGGGCCAACATCCTGGCTCATGTCAGAGTGCATGTCTGTCAGGAACAGATCAAACAGTCCATTGTTGTCGAAATCAAAAACGGTGGCGCCCATTGTTCCCCACGGAGTCGCCTCAAAAAAATCAATTGTTTCATCTACAAACTGCATTCCCTGGTGATTGATATAGAGGTGATCGTGTCCCTGCATGTTGCAAACATACAAGTCCTGCCAGTTGTCGTTATTTGCATCAAATACGATGGCGGTGCCACTCCAGCTGGAGTTGTCGCCCAATCCAGCAGACTTTGTCACATCCTCAAAACGGTTGTCCCCGACGTTTCGGTACAGTATTGAATGCTCAGTCAGTTCCGGTAGAAGGTGCCCGGCGAAGGCGTCAGGCCGACCGACGAAGTAATCCAGGTTAGTTGCAGGTTGAGAATTGGTAATGTCATGACGAACGCTGACTTGTTCATCTGTCGTGAATTTCCCAACGTTGCATAGATACAGGTCTGGCAGACCATCCAGGTCGTAGTCAAAGAACGTTGCACTTGAAGAGTGACCGAAATACGACAAGCCTGCTTCAGCAGTAATATCCGTAAATCGCCCAGCGCCATCATTTTCCAGCAACACATTTCCACTTCGAATGGAAGTGACAAACAAATCCGGATCACCATCATTGTCTATATCACAAAACGATGCAGCGACAGAGAGGCGATCGACCAGCCCAACGCCTGCCTTTTCTGTAATGTTTTCAAACTGTCCGTTACCAGTGCATCGCCAAAGTTCGTTGGGGCCAACCTGCGAAGTGAAGTACAAGTCAAGCAGACCGTCACCATCAATGTCAGCAATACTGACGCTATTTCCATGGTCATAGTGATTAACGAGAAGCCTGTGTCGCTGGTCATCCACAATCTGCGGAGTGAACGTAATTCCCGTCGATTCTACACATTCTTCAAATTTCAGTTGTGCTGTCAGGTCCCGTGATTGAAGTTCAGAAAGTTCGTCGTGGGCAGCCTTCGCCAGCCAGCCTGAATCCAGGATATTGGCGGGCTGAGCGATATGGCTCATGTTGTCAGGTAGTTTATATTGTCGTAACAATTCGGCATCTGGTTCAAATTCAGGAAGAACGATATCAATTGCAGTCCAGAGTTGCTCAAACCCCGACTCTTCCAGTGCGTCAAAATAGCCGCGAATTTTTCCAGTCCGGTCGATCAGCGCAAACTTCGATTCGTGCGCGATTGGAATAAGAGGGTCATTGGGATTTGGAGCAACAGCCATCCCCATACTATCCTTGCTGAATGCCCAAATGGCATTTTGATCTCCGGTCAGGAACGACCACGATTCGAGATCTGCAGCGTAGTGAGAGGCGTAGTCCAGTAATACGCGGGGGGTATCCGTTTTCGGATCGACGGAAATGCTAATGAGTTGAATGCCTGATGCGGCCGTCTTCTGCAGACGTTCCTGTAAAGCCTTCATTGCTTTCGACTGTCGCGGACACGTACCGGGACAGGTTGTGAAAATAAAGTTGACGATAGCCAGTTTGCCAGCGATTTCTTTGTTGGTGAAGGCCAGTCCGTGTTGATCGATGAATTCGAATTGACCAGTGGAGCGGGCCTGTGCACGGCCAATCAGGCCGGTGGGATCCTTCGCAGTTTTTGTTGTAGACGGTAAATCCCCGTCGTCTGGTTTTGTCGCGGTATTGCCCTGTTCCCGACATCCTTGAGTAAACAGGATTAGTGATAAAATCACCACGCGGGGAGTCTTCACATTCACCAAACGCGATAAACCTGATTGCCGGATCATAAGGCCAGATGTCATTCTTCACGTTTCTCTAATATCAGTTGTTACGAATCGTCGTTTTAGTTTACTGTCGAAATCCCACATCAGCATATCCTGCATTTGCCGGAACGTAAGTTTCATCGAACATAGGGGCGCCTGCATCAAACACGTTCTTTTTTCTCGACACGTTGCCCTTTAGGTCTGGGTTTTTCGAGTGGAAAAAGCATCTGTCAACACCGTCTGCGTTTACGATGTCAATCTCGTAGGGGTGGCCTGGCCTGGATCCGTCTGAGGCATCGTTGGATGCGAAAATTGTATTTGAGTATTCACTTGCAACCCCACGGTCATCCACAGCATTCCAGTTTCCCAGGAAAGTGCAACGATCAATTTGTGCGCGGCTTCCCGGAAATACCGTTAGTGCCCCGGAACCGTGCGTTTCGTTATACGATAGATTGTATTTCTGCAGTACTTCGCTCATTCCATAATTGCCGACGTTGTCCACAAACAAGCAATTCTGCATCTTGACGGAACTGCCCTGAAGCACGTCCACAGCGGAGCCTGTTGCTGGACATCGATTGCGCATGAATCGACAGTCTGTGAAAACCGGCGGAATGTCCTGAAATCCCTGTTGTTCAATTGAAACCGCACCTCCGCACAGTTGTGTGACGTTGTCTACGAAATCAATCTTTTCGAAGACGGGAGACGACTGGCCAAAAATCTTCAATGCCCCACCGTCCATGTAATAAAACAGTCCTCGCTTAAGGAAGGGCGTTCGTTTCTCGAAGTCTTCGAGCGGAACACCTCCATTGGTGGCAAGCCCCTTTGCGCCGGTAATTGTCAGATTGCGGATACGAGTCTTCGATGAAACTCCATCTCCACAATAGACTACGTGACTGACCGATGCGGCGTCCGGGGTGTCCGGAGATCGAGCTGAAAGAATCGCTCCCTCTTGCCCTTCGACGGTGACCCCGTCATGAATTGCGGTAATAGCCAGTAGACAAAACCTTGTTGTTGACGTCTGGTACGTTCCTGGCCTCAAAATCAATCGCCTATCTTCAGATGCTGCTGCGGCATCATCTAATCCTTTTTGAAGATCCTGGTCTGGCCCGACGTAGACTGGGCCTGCTGGAACTGCAGCAAAATCGCCATTTGGTTGTGGCGTGTCGTCCGTGCAGCCCATCACGCAGATGGCTATAAGTGTTGAAGAGACAGCTTGCCTGATAATTTTCAGAAAACAAAGTCGCTGGGTGTCGCCGACAGGACGGTCGGCGCCGGAATTTCCAGCGGTATTTGATTGAATATCATACACGTTATTCAACGGCTTTCACTGTGAACGATTGGGTGTGTTCTGGCGAAAAACTGCCGCAGCCTTGCAGGAGACTGAATGACCATTTCCCGACTTCAAATGTCATTGGCATGACTACCGTTACGTTCGGCAATACCACCACGGCTTGTTTCGTGTCTGATTGTTGCACTGTGTAAACGTAGTCGCAACTCGTGTAGCTTACCGTGATGGGTGTGTTTGCTTTGACGATTGCCTGAAAAACCATGTTGGAATTGATTTCTGCCGTCGTTAATGCAGGCGATTCAAATCGCCCAGCTCTGATTAAGATCTTCAGTTCATGGCTTCGAACATGAGGTGTGATCCAATTGCTGATGAGCATGCACGTCACCAACAGAACGCTGATGGCAGAACATACTGACAAACGTTTTTCAATTTCCTGCTTAAGGACGGGGGCCCGGATCGGATGCTTCATTGGTTTTTCCTGCTGCTTCTGCCGCAAGTATTCTGGCTAACAAATCAGATTGGGCATCAGCTTCTACGGGCTTGCCAGTCACCGAAAGCAATTCGATCAGACTCCGACGCGCCGAGTGTAAGAGCGGATTGGTGGATAGTACTTCCTTCCACGCTTCTATCGCCTGTTCGTTTTTCTGCATGCTGGAAAGCAATCTTGCTTTGTGGGCCTGAAGTTGCCAGTTCCACGGTGCACGCTTAATAATTCTTTCCAGGCTGCTAAGTGCCAAATCGTAGTCACCTTGCGTTTCAGCAATGATTGCGTATACGTCGAGCGCCGATTCGTTGTCTGGTTGCACTTTGATAGCACGTTCAGCCAACAGCCTGGCAGCTTGAAAATCGCCAAGTCGAATCAGCAAGCGAGCGGCCGCAATGTATGCCTGGCTATCATCATCAACGTTGTTAATCGAAGGAGCCAACAGGTTCATTGCCTCGATTGCGTCTGATTTTGAATGAATATTCTTCTCTAGTTTTAGTGCATATGCTCGGCGTAAATCATCGCGAGAGACAGGCTGGGTCGTTGGTTCAAAAATGTCCAAATCGGGGGGAGTGGAACTAACGGTTGCGGGTAATTCATAGCTTCGCAACACGCGATGGTCCGTGTGTGCTGTGTGCGGCACATCGATCGTTGACGAGGGAGGCATGTGGCATTGAATACATGAATCTTCCGGAGACTTTTTCTGTCGAGTTGTTATTGGCACTTTACAGCCATGACCTGCATCAGCATGGCACTGAAGGCAACTTCGCCGATAGAACTCAACTCGCTCCGACTCAAGCGGTGTTCGGTGTGGATTGTGGCAACTAATGCAACCTAATTTCCCTTTGCTTTCTTTGTAGCACCGACTGGCGACCATCTGTTCCACCTGGCTGACTGCTTCAAACTGAGAGGATGATGCGTCCAGAGCTGGTTTGTTTACAAACGTTACCCAGATGTCTGATAATCGATCACCCGGACGAAAGTCATATTCGGATCGAGAATTTCGTAAAATTCGGTCACGCCCATGCAGATGGCATTGATAGCAAACACTATCTCTGCGACTTGCTTCCAGCTTTCCAGGGTTGACGATTTGGTCCCGTTTTACCGATTTCGATTCGCCAGATTGAAAAGCAACATGTTGTGCCCCGGGACCATGGCAGCGTTCACACCCAATAGTTGCTTCAAGGAAAACAGGTTGCTGAAATCGATCTGCCTCGTTTGGTAAACGATTTGCGTTTCCTGTATGACAGGTAATACAGCCATCTGAGATTCTTCGACTAAAACGGGGGTGTTCGGAATGATCATAGCCTGGCGACAGATCCCATGTCTGTTTCTGCGAATACCATGTTAACGGAGCCTGATACAGGCTGCCATTATTGACTGTGACGAATGAGTACCCACGCGTGCCCGAGCCAACCGCAAAATCGACGCGACATGATTGCTCATAGATCAGGCCATGTTCATCTCTCATGCTTTCAGTTTGCTTCAAAAGGCCGGATTCCAGAGTCACCGAATAGTCACGACCAAACGCTGCTATGTCGGCAGGCAACGATGATTGCGCGAATTCCGTCAGTTCCGAAGTTAGCTGAACAGACTTTCCCATTGGATGTTGCGAAAAGTAGTCCTCGCTTATTTCGCGATGACATTCGACACACCCTGCGCTGCCCACGTATTGGTCATCTCGACGATGATCGACGGGCAACAGGGTTTGTCGCTGGGCGGTCGGATGTTGGCCAGTTGAATCTACCGAATGTTCATTTCGGCAGCCAAGCATGCAGATGGCAGGTATCATCAAGATCCAACACACTGCAGCCCCCGAAGTTCGAAGGCAGGCACCACGAATCCAAAACTGTGCGTACAACATCAGGGTTCTCGCACGCTTAAAGTCTGATTCAATACAATGTCTTTCAGAACAGTAGTCACGCCATTGGGCCACGTAACAGTTACAGTGGCATCTTCGTTTGCTTGTCCTGATCCAAAGAACAGGGCGTGTTCGTGCGAGGCACTGAAACTTGTACCACCGCAGATAGTCGAATACCAGACTTCGCTGCCAATCCGTACGCTGGCCGAAATGCCAATACCCGACCGGTTCGTCGTCGTGGTTAAGAATACCAGCTTTAGCCAATTTCCTCGGTCGGATGTATTCTCAAGAATCTCCAACGCTTCGTTTTGGTGTGCAATGGCTAAATCCTGATCTCCATCTTGATCGTAGTCACCAACTGCCACACCACGCCCAACATGCTTTTCGGCGAAGTAGGACGACGCTGAATCTGAAATGTCAATCCATTGTCTTCCATTGTACGTCAGCAGTTGTGCATGCTGCTTGAAGCCATCACCATCAGCGTTTGTCGAATCGATGTGACCGTTGGCCACAACTAAGTCCATTTGACCATTTAAGTCAAAGTCACACATGGCTGTTCCAAATCCAAGTTTACTATTGCTGATGGAGAAGAGCCCGGTCTTTCCGGATACATCATGCAGCCCAAAGCCCTGAAGATTCTGATACAGTGTATTTGATTCTCCCGTAAAGTGGGTCAGCAGCAAGTCGGTTGTGCCACTGCGGTCATAGTCCCCGGCAGCCACGCCCATACTCGCCTGCATTGATCCAGCGGCATTTAATCCACCACCAAGCTGCAAAGAGGATTCTGTGAATAACCCATCTTTATTGTTTAAAAAATAGAAGTTGGAAGTTGTGTCATTGGCGACATAAATATCCGGCCAACCGTCTCCCGATAAGTCTGTAACCACAACTCCAAGTGCCTTATTCCCACTGCCTGCAAGTCCGCGTTCATTCGCGACTGAGATGAAGTTTCCGTCGCCCTGATTTTCGAAAAATTCGTCTGGCCAGGCTTCTATCTGGCGAGGATGACACAAAGCGGGAGCCCCATTTTTTTCACACGGCAAGGGATTGAATGGATCGTATTTCAGATAGTTGCAGACATACAAATCCAGGTCTCCATCGAGATCAGTATCAGCCCATGCCGCGCTGCTGCTCCATCGTTCAGATTGAGTGACCGTTGATTGTGGAACTTGACTAAATGTGCCGTCGCCACAATTGTGCAGCAGTCGATTGCTTCCCAAATTCGTGACGTAAATGTCCTCGAACCCGTCATTGTCAAAGTCGCCAACCGTTACACCTTGACCATATGCGCCCTCTGAAATTCCCGCGACATCCGTAACAACCTCGTTGATTCCGGAACTAAGTCGACGAAACAGTTGATCGGATGGATTCACGGACAGGTCACGGGCCGTTCCATCACCTCCCTGGACACAAAAAAGGTCTAGCAGCCCATCACGATCAGCATCGAACCATGCGACCCCCCCACCAATGGATTCCATCATCAGCAGCTGCCCAGTCGCTCCTGTTTGATAGGTGTGGTCGACCTTTATCGCTTCTGCGGCCTGTTTGAACTGGATTGAATCAAGTTCAATCTCAGACTCATTTGTGGTTGAGGCAAGCGGTTGCTTAATGTTCGAATCAGAATCCTCAATCGCAGCTGCTGGCCGCACCGTCTTCACCTCAGTGGCATCGCCAATGCCTTGTTCAGCGGTCAGGTTCGGAGTCTGTGTGGTCTCGTGGCCACAGCCGAAGCAGAGAATAACTCCCAGCCCGATTAGAGTGGTCAGAATATTGGTGCTTGACATACGGGACTCCAGGTAACTCGAGCAAGCAACCTCAGCGACGTTTTCACTGCATGTATCTGGAACAAGAGATTCCTGTCGCCATTGACCTGCTTTGGCCAGTGTCAACGGGCTACCTGATTGAATGTCAACAGCAAGAGCCCAATCAATTGGAAGTTGATCCAGCTACAGCAAAATTGAGGAAACAAAAAAAGGCTGCTGCAGTCATGTTACTGCAGCAACCTCAGATTTTCACTCAGCATTTCCACTGAATTTCAGCTTAGAACTCACCAACTACCATCAAGTCATTACGAACTGCCAGTTTATAGCGAGTTCCGTGGTCGATGTTTTCTGACAGGAACCGCACGGAGCCATCGCACAAAGTCACTTGAATTCCACCTGTGTGATAGCTACTTGGGCTTTCGCAGCGCAAGTCATTAGCTCCCTGCTGCCATGCTGGCTTCGTGTTGTTAATTGGATTCCTCATGTTGTGTACGGCAGCCAGAGGACTAACCCAGCCACTGTAGCTGCTGTTGCGATATTCGAAAATTGCTCCGTTACCACCTCGCCAATGCATGTTTTCAAAAACTCCGACCGTATTGGATGTGCCATCCACACAGTCGCGAATCGCCGTTCCTCCACTAAACTTAAACACACCATTAATTTTGCTTTGCTCACCCGCTACTTCACCATTAACCCACGGGGTACCAGCACCACCTCGTGTTCCGAAGCCTGGAATTGCATCGTTAACGAGACTGTCCGGTACGGCTCCACAGTCTTTCCATCCAGCCCAAATATGGCCCAGATTTCCAACATAGTCCGTGCCACCCTTGTTTGACGTACCATTCCAACGGTAGCCACCGTTTGTCTGCCCCGTCCTCAGACTTCCATTTGGGCTGGACGGACAAATATAGGCCGCCAATGCGGTGTTTGCCAGATTCGCATTGATTCCGATGCTGTTATGATTGCGGTTTCCAAGGATAAATCCTCCAGACCCATCAGAAACGTTGACGTTGTAGTCAAACGCATTAAAAAGTGGTGCCTGATCAATGTATGGAAGAATTCCAACCAACCATGACCATTGCGGCATCTGGTCCTGAGCAACTGGTACACCACCAACCCACCGATTCTGATTGTGTGGGAATTGATTGTAAACATCATGGTAGTTGTGCATTGCCAAGCCGAGTTGCTTCAGGTTGTTCTTGCACTGTGTTCTACGTGCTGCTTCTCTCGCCTGCTGAACGGCAGGCAACAACAGCGCAATCAAAATCGCAATGATTGCAATCACTACCAAGAGCTCAATCAGCGTAAACGCATCACGTTTACATCGTTTCCCAGCCAGCATACTCATGTTGATAACTCCCACAAAAAAACTTAAACCAATCAGTTCGGTCAATCTACGATCCTAGGGTGGAGTCGCGCAGACCGCATATGAGAATACTCGCTATGTGATCTTTGCACTAGTCAAATCATCGACCTGCGAACTATCTTTGAGAATTATCATTTAACGGCAAAGTTTCGCAGAATCCTGAAAAAAAGTTGGTTCGATCTGTTGCAGATTTCAGATTGGAGCTTGTTTTAAGCCGTACAGCCGCGTTCCTATGGCCAAACTAGCCCGATGTTCTCCACATCGTTCAGCATATTGCTGAAGCCTGCGCAGCGTGTCCGTGGAAATTGCAGAGGCATCGTCCAGTTGCAGCATTTCCTTTCGTAGCGCTTTGCCGATTAACGCTATCTCAGCTGCCTGGCTTGCTCCTTCAATATCGCCAAGTCGACGACGACATGCCGACAATTCGTGCCAGGTGTGCCAGTCCAGTGGGTATTGCGACAGTGATTGGTGCAACAATTCCTGACACGATTCGAATGCATCCTGCTGAAATTGAACCCACGCTTTCCAGCGTAAAATAACGCTGTCTTGTTGTTCGAGCGGGACCTGTTGAATCAGCGTGTCGACTTCAGATACGTTAAATTGCTTGGCTGCACGTTCAACTGCAGTGACCAGCAGCACCGTGTTTTGGGGATGCTTCTGCCTTAATTCGTTAAAGGTTTGCAGATAGCGCTCAAGGACTGCCTTTGCATGATCATTTTCTGTGGTTTCAATATTATCAATCAATTGAACAATTCTGGCTACTTGAAAGACTTCAGAATCCGGGTCTGATTCCAACCACTCTGAATTTCGTGCAAAGCCGTTGGTGAAACTCAAATGATCCGCCAGCATGAGATAGACATAGGCGTCCGGTGGCTCTGCTCGAAATTCTATTGCATCATAGATCGCGTTAAGCATCTCCTGACGCTGCAGCGTAATTGCATAGAAAAAGATGAGTCGCTGGCGACTACTGATGGATGTTGGCTTCCGCTTTATCATTAGCTTCAGAGTTTCAACTCCATCCATTGGGCGGTTCAGTTCGCCAAACTGTAAATTGCACGCAGTGATCAACGCAGCAAATGATCGAGGACTTTTTGCGGGAACCAGGACTAAGGTTTCAAGTGCCTGCTGAGTCTGGCCGGATTCAAATTGCGCTTCAGCAAGATAAAGGTACGCTTCATCAGGCATTGCTGACACTCCTGTCCACTCCCTTGCCAGCTGCTCCAATTTATTCCACTGGGAAGTATCACTGAGCGTTTTGCATTCTATGCGGTATTGCTCATCAGTCTTTGTTCTCGTCACCCAGTGGCAAGCTAATGACACCCCAAGCAGCAAGGCAATGCCAGCAACAATCAATCTGGCACGACGCTTAGCACCCGGGTGTTTGTTGTCTGGGATAGAGACATTCAAGGGATTTGACATAGTCACTGGAAAATGATGCTGATTTTTGGTGGAATTGAAACAGCTAAGCCACATTGCTTTTGCCTCGTTTGTAGAGGTAAGCATGTTCGTGAACAAGTTCTAAAGGAAACAAGACGTGAACACACTGAAAACATTGGCCAGTATGGTTTTGATCTGCGGTTCAATATCAATTTGTGGTTGTGGTGGTGCTGATCCTGGAAGCACTATAAAGGATGAAACCCCGGGAGGACCTGCAACTCCGACAATTTCAATGGATCCGGATGAGGTCGCAAAGCAAATGGATTCAGGCTACGCCAAAGAAAATAAGTGATTAGTTGAGGTATAGATCGGACAGAATTTGCACTCACTTGGTGGACTGCCTTCACTGTATATCCTTAGTGTTGTCTTCCAATGTCACGATTGCAAGTTCTGTTCGGTTGAGCCGAAGCTATGCCTGAACAGGGACAGTGTTGGTTACGCTCGAATCCAGGGCATTCTGTGGGCGTGTTTTTTATTCTGCGTTTAGAAACGTACTTATGCCCGTCGATTCTGCCAGCATGTCTCCTATTCCCGTGGCGGTTCTGGCAACTCAGCTTGTGGACTGTCTTCGAAAGTTGCAGACCGTTGCAGTTGCCTTTTCTGGTGGTGTCGACAGCGCTGTGGTGGCAAAGGCGGCGTTGCTGGCATTAAACGATCAGGCTGTTGCGGTGACGGCGGTCAGTCCCAGCCTGGCTAATTCCGATTTACAGGTTGCTCGAACGGAAGCCGCTTTGATTGGAATTCGACACGTCGAAATCAGCACGAACGAGTTTTCTCGCCCCGAATACAGAGCCAACGCGGGCAATCGGTGTTTTTTTTGCAAGGATACATTGTACAGCCTGGCGGAATCCCAACTACAGCAGCTTGGTGTGAGCTGCATCGTTAACGGAGCCAACACGGATGACCTTGGCGACCATCGTCCAGGCATGCAGGCCGCCAGCGAACATAACGTGCGAAGTCCATTGATTGAAGTGGGCATAAATAAGCAGCAGGTGCGCGAGCTTGCTCGATTCTGGAACCTTAGCGTCGCTGAAAAGCCCGCTTCACCATGTCTTAGCAGTCGCATCGCCTATGGAGTTGAAGTGACGGAAGAACGGGTGCGGCGAGTCGAATTTGCAGAAGCGTTTCTGAAGCAGCTACTTGGGTTGCAGGAACTTCGCGTTCGTCTTGAGGCAGGTGATCTTGGCCGAATTGAATTGCCGATCGTCGCGTTGCCTCAATTGGTTAAGCCAGCTATCTGCCAGCAAGTCACCGAAGAATTTTTGCGGTTGGGGTTTCGGCGAACGACTGTCGATCTGGCTGGGTTTCGTTCTGGCAGTTTGAACGATTCGCTGCCACTCGTCACTTTGGGCTTAACTGCAAAGTAAAAACTGCATGCCTGTTGATAATCTTTTCCAGCCAACTTAATCGGAAAACGATCGTGGCATGATTTTCTGAGACTTCAGAAGAAGTTCTCCCCTTCAACCTGCCGACGCCAATAAATGGGCTGTTGCATTGTTGAAGCAAAGGGGGGAACTAAGTGCTTTCACTTATCACCATTATGCGCAAGAACCCACGCAAAGCGGGATTGATTCCCGGCGAAGTGGTTCTGACCTTTGACGACGGTCCCAATCTGAAGGACAATGTGACGCCGAGGCTGTTGGATGTGCTGGATCAGCATTCCGTTAAAGCTGGCTTTTGCGTTGTTGGCGAGCAGGTTCACCAGCACCCTGATGTTGTTTCGCGGATGTACGATTCCGGACATTTGCTTATCAACCATACTCAGCGGCACGAACATCCGTTTCGCCAAAGCTATGAAACATTGCTGAACGAGATTCTGGAATGTGATCAGGAAATTGCCGCCGCACTGGGGATTCCTGATTATCGATCGGAGTTTTTTCGAGCACCGTTTGGCATCGTCACATTTGCCGTTCGTCGTGTTACCAGAAATCTGAAGATGACGCCGGTGTTGCTTTCACATTATGGCTGGGACACAAGAGTCGGGCCTCATAATTGCCAGCCGATTGTTGATCTATTGATTCAGAATGCAAAACGTCATCAAGGTGGCATGTTTGTGTTTCATGATGGAAGTTTAGTGCCACCCAAAGTTTTGGAAGATGACTGGCGGAAATCGGTTGAGAACCGCAGTTGGGTTCCGGACGCAGTTGACGAAGTCATTACCGAACTGAAAAAACATGGGTTGCACTTTGTGCTACCAGGGCAGTCTGCTGTGCAATCTGTGGACGTAATGAAGGCCGCCGCTTAGTCTTCTTATTGCAGCGAAGATGTCCATATTGAGTCAAATTTTCCGAGCGACAACGGAGCGGATCGGCGGTTCGCACGTCCCACGTCTTGCCGCCCACCACGCCACCGGGGCAAGGGCGAAGCCCGACGCCGTAAAGAGTTTTGAAAAGCAAAAACACTGTATGAGATGGAGAAGAGTCATTCATGCCGAATGGGCTTCAGTCACGAAGTGACGTTAGGTAGTAGCCACGGGCGCGAGCCCAATGTCACTCGGTTTAGGGATAATCTTAGT
>CALFSX010000155.1 GCA_937916515.1 uncultured Planctomycetaceae bacterium
TCTCCGAGTTTAACCGGCTCTCAATCATCAAACCGCGCGGTAAGTCAGACACTAGTTAAGTATTTGAGCCGTTTTATGAGGCGACGACACAATGTTTAAGAAGCAATTTCCCGGGATCCTGGTTTCGGTAGTCATTGGCACACTTGTGTCAATGACCGCTAACGCTAAAGCAGCTGATCCGCTGCCTTCCTGGAACGATGGCAAAGCCAAACAGTCGATCATCGATTTCGTCGAAAAGGTCACGCAGCCAGATTCGCCACATTTTGTTCCACCAGCCGAACGCATTGCCACGTTCGACAATGACGGCTGCTTATGGTCGGAACAGCCGATGTACTTTCAGGCGTTCTTCGTCTTCGATCGTATCAAAGCACTTGCGCCGCAGCACCCGGAATGGAAGACTCAGGAGCCGTTCGCATCGATCCTGAAAGGCGACTTGAAATCGGCACTGGCTGGTGGCGAACATGCGTTGCTTGAAATGGTGATGGCGACGCATGCCGGAATGACCACAGATGAGTTCGAAAAGATTGTCACCGACTGGATCACGACAGCCAAGCATCCAAAGACAGGCAAGCTTTACTCAGAAATGGTTTATCAGCCAATGCTGGAAGTGCTGGCCTACTTGCGAGCGAACGGGTTCAAGACCTACATTGTTTCTGGTGGTGGTATTGAGTTCATGCGTCCGTGGAGCGAAAGGGTTTACGGCATTCCTCCCGAACAGGTTGTGGGTAGCAGCATCAAAACCAAATTCGAAGTCCGTGATGGAAAGCCGGTTCTGGTTCGGCTGCCTGAACTGAACTTCATCGACGACAAAGAAGGCAAACCTGTCGGGATTCAGCAACATATCGGCCGCCGCCCAATCATGGCGTTTGGCAATTCTGATGGAGACTTCCAAATGCTGGAATGGACGACCAGCGGTTCCGGTGCTCGCTTCGGTTTGTACGTTCACCATACCGATGCGGATCGCGAATGGGCCTACGACCGCGAATCAAGCGTTGGCAAACTCAGCCGAGGCCTTGATGAAGCGACAACTCGCGGATGGACAGTAGTCGACATGAAGAAGGATTGGTCCGTAATATATCCCATCGTCGAATCGGTCCGATAGCAATCCGCATATCGAACGCACCATGGGGACACGGTTGAAATAACGAATTCCGGACGTAGAGTTGCGGGATTCGGACGACCTCATTCATGTTGCCTTCTAAACTGCCGCATATCGGAAGACGTTTTTGTTGTGTCATGGCATCGTCGCTGAACACTAACGATGACACTTCAAAATAGTTCGATAATGCACGACAAACAGAAAACTGAACCGGTGCAAACTCAATCGAAGAAGAACGATGGAAACAGAACTCAGTTGCTGATTGCATTGGCTGTGCTGCTGGCAAGTGCCGCGGCATTTGTGTTCGCAATGCTGCCAACCAATAACGAGTCGCCAGCCCCGCAAACGAAGAAGGTGTCAGCCACTGAGGGCGCCGATTCAACGCAGAAAGAGTCGGCCGAACTGTCAGCCGGAACTCTATTCAGCGATGGTTTTGAACCCACAATTTCCAACGAAGTCGCAGCTCCTGAAGACGCGCCCGACGGAATGGTTTGGATTCCAGGCGGTGAGTTTTCGATGGGCAGCGACTCTGAATCAGAGTCTATCTGCAGTTTACCGGGAGTCACCCGAGACGCTGTTCCGATTCACCGTGTTTACGTCGATCCGTTTTGGATGGACGCAACAGAGGTCACCAATGCACAGTTCGCGAAGTTCGTCGAAGCCACCGGCTATGTGACCGTGGCTGAAACCAAGCCAACGCTCGAAGAATTTCCAGGAGCTCCGCCTGAAAATCTCATTGCTGGTTCAACCGTCTTTGCGCCGACTCCCGTTGCAGTACCGCTGAACAATCATCTTCAATGGTGGGCATATATTCAAAACGCTGACTGGCGTCATCCGCTGGGACCATCAAGCAATCTTGATGGGCGAGAAAACTTTCCGGTTGTTCACGTCGCCTATGAAGATGCAGCGGCCTACGCCAAGTGGGCCGGCAAACGTCTGCCAACCGAGGCTGAATGGGAATTCGCGGCTCGCGGAGGCAAGGCGGGGGAGCTGTATGCATGGGGCAACGAGCTTCAACCAGCCGGAGAATTCAAGGCCAATATCTATCAGGGAAAGTTCCCAGTGGAAGGTGGCGATTCTGGTGTCGACGGATTCAAGGGCATCGCACCAGTGAAACAGTTTGAACCAAATGCATACGGGCTGTACGACGTTGCTGGAAATGTCTGGGAATGGACAAGCGATTGGTATCGACCTGATTACTATTCAACACTGGCCGCTTCAGGAACGGTCGCCCGCAATCCGCAGGGACCGGACTCGCCGTATGACCCGAGTGAGCCGACCGAAAAGAAACGCGTGCATCGAGGCGGATCGTTTCTCTGCACGGATTTGTATTGCACTCGCTACATGGTGGGCACACGCGGCAAAGGCGAGGTGCGAACGGCCAGCAATCATGTTGGCTTCCGCTGCGTTCAATCTATTCCCGCCACGGATTAAGCGACGATTCCCTCACGCATTGATTTTGATGTCGCGCTTACTCAGTCGTTCTGAATCCCAATTTTTCCTTACGGCAAAATGAATCCAACACTCATCATCAGGCGATTGGCGTCATCGCCTTTGCCGTCCCCATTCTCGCGGTAGCCCCACAGGTATTCGACTCCAACAAATCCGTGTTCGCTTGGTTGCCAGATCAAGTTCGCGGCGACGTATCGGTTCAGAGCCAATGAGTCTTTGGCCTGAAATGCAGTGTGTTCAACATGAGCAGCGCTGTAAGTAAAATTCGAGGACCAGCGTTTCTTCCACTGATGTTTGAGTCCCACATACCACGCCAGAGATTCAAGCGCCTTGCCGCGGGTGGCACTCACCGGCGCGAGATCTGGTAGATCACGGTAATCGCCGATTCCCGATCCCCAAAGCAAACCACCGTAAACTCGGTCTGCTTCGGTGACATCGATCAACCCAGTCACATTCATTCCCGCGCCAGTAAAAGTTCTCACGCTTTGCCCGATTGGTTGAAATCCAAGTCGACGCCCCAGTGCGGCAATTTGCAGTTGAGCTGAATCTGTTACATACAGCAGACGAACAATCGCGTCCGGAAGCTCTGTTCGCGGCTCGCCAAATTTCAGAAATTCCTCTTCGACGCTCACTTGAGTGTCTTCAAGCGACGCTGAAAACGACAAAGCGTCGTCTTCCAAAGGGATCGTCCACCGCACTTGCGCCTGGCGCCGACCGATACTGGCCACGTCGCCAACGGAATCCAGAGTGTTCGGCAAAGCTGCTCGATGAGCGAAGGTTGACCATGTCTGTCCGACCAGCAATCGGCCACTTTCTCCATAAGCATGCCTCAGCCGAAACGTATCACCGGCACCGAAGAAGTCACCTTCGATCATGACCCTGATCGGATCTTCCCCCGGAACAAGCCACCGGTTGTCCAGACTCAAGCGGGTCTGGCGAGTGTGAAACCGGACATTGTTTCTGGGGGGAGCTCCCACAGGAATTGTGGTTGGATCAAATTGGTCTGTCGAATCGATCGCATCAAAGTCGCGAATCAAATCCGCTTTTACGTAACCACCAAGCCTGGTAGTAAGCTGCCCATTGCGAATCACAGCACCTGAGGAAAAGTCCTTCGGAAAGTGATTGAAGTCGAATTGACCATCAATGTGAAAGTCGGTTTCCGAAAATCCCGCATCCAGGTTACTGGAAACGGATGACTGCAGAAGCGAAGAACCCAGCTCCGGCGACACAATGCCGCTTGCCTCACTGTTGCTTTTCTGTTCCTGCTGAGCCGCCACATCGCCGCTCGACTGATAGCCCGCGAACAACACCTCTGGTTCGACGGAATCCTCAAACACCATATCGAGCGTGATGCGTCCGGCAGTGTCAGCATTAATTGATGTTTGCGCATTGGCGACATCGGCAGCAAGCGACAGCACCAGCACGCCAATTGCCACGACAGTCGAATTCATCAGCCTCAGAAGCTTGTGACAAACGAAGTGCAGACGCAAGGCATGCTGTTGTTCGGTTTGCATGTTCCGGCGCTCTTACGGCATCTTTCTGAAGTCTGTCCACACTGAGTTCGCTAATTCTCTGTATTCGCTAATTCTCCGTAGAGCTCGTCGCAGAGAATCCTGGCCTTGTTCCCCATGATCTCGAAACGCTCGGCCAGCTCCGTGACCACCCAACTCAACCTCGACGCACCACTCGCAGGCCGTCCGAAACGGAAGCGAAACCCGTCAAGAGTTTCGGAAACTCGCAGACTACGACCAAAAGCCCCGACGACTTTCGCTGCGATTCAGAATCCGGACAGGCTCATGAGCTGTTAATGCCCCGTCAGTTTGGCTGGTTCAACAGCTCGGCAAACCACGAAACCACTTAGACAGCAGCGTGAAAATAAATTACCAGTAGCCGGAGTCGCCAGACTTCGGGCAAGCCGTTTTAAAACCGAATTCTGGCGAATCCGACTACGACCGCAGGTACGTTATTATCCCGCTAATGCCTTAGACAGTAAGCAGCAGCTTGAGTCCCTAACTCCAAAATTCACCAAACCGCACAGGTGGTCTAACATCGGCCTTATCATCAGGTATCGTCTGGAAGAATGGGTAAGCCTTAACGATCTTGCCGATTTTTCCGCTTGCCGCCGCAGGTTGATTTCACCAACCAGCACCACAACCTGCAGTTGAAACGTCACCGAAGTCCTCAAACCTACATTGATCCGGTCCCGAAAAAGCAGGCCCCTGATCTTGCTGCCGTTCAATTTTTTGCTGTCGCGCCAACGCATTTCCTGACAGCCTGTTGGCAGGAATTACCCCACAGGAAGTGCGGGTATACCAGCAATTCCACCCGTTCAGCTTTACCTGAACGATTCATAATGACTCAGTTGGTTGGGTCTCCCCCCAACTATCATAGTTTTAACAGCGACTCGCTTTGAAGTTGACGTTCGTTACAACATAGTAAGGTTCTGGTCCACACAGCACATCATGATTCGCCCAACATTTTGTTTCTGGCCATCCGGTGCCGTTTGCGGCATGCAACGATCATGATTCAAATTCCATCAGGTTTTCACGTCACAGTTTCAGCAGAACCCACTGACGTGTTAGCGAAATTTGGGTCGGCCGAATTGCCATCTTCGTCGGAAAGCCTTCGAAGATGAATTCGCATCGCTGTGCTCCAGTTACACCCCTGCAGGTTACTCCGCCGAAAGCGAAGCCGACCGAGCAAACAATCTGACGGTGAGCCTTTCCAGCCACTCGTCTAAAAACAACTGAACCACCTTTTTGTTAGTTGGACTTAACCCAAATGCACAAGTTGACTGCCATCGCGTTGACTCTCTTCGCCACCCTTTTCTTCGTTCCATCCACCAATGCAGACGAAGCCAGCGTCCGTAAAGTGCTCGCTGCATATGTGGAAGTGTTCAACCAGAAGGCTGCCGACAAGGTAGCCGGGTTCTGGACAGAAAAAGGGACGCATACCGATCGAGAAACCGGCGAACGTACCGAAGGGCGGCAGGCTATACAGGCCGATATGGCAAAGGTCTTCGAGTCTTCCGGCGACATGAAGCTTTCGGCAAAAGTTGATCGTTTTAAAATGGTCACTTCGAACGTTGCCAGCATTGAAGGCCAGACAACTGTTGTGCTTGCCGATGGTGATCCAATTGTATCTTCGTTCATCGCTATCATGGTTCAGCAAGGTGACACGTGGCTGATTGATTCGATTGAAGAAATGCCACTGCCACAGCCAACTTCAACGGCCGCTGCTCTCAAGGGACTGGACTGGCTTATCGGCGAATGGGTGGATGATTCGGAAGATGTCAAAGTGTCGACAACATTCCGCTGGACCGCGAATGAAGCTTTCATGTTACGGTCATTCAACGTTGAAACCAAAGATGGTGTTACGTTGACCGGAACTCAGGTCATCGGCTGGGATCCCGTCATTCAACAGATTCGCAGTTGGTCCTTCAATTCGGACGGTTCGTTCGGCGAAGCCATCTGGTCTCAAAGCGGAGTCAGCTGGTTGTCGAAAGCGACTCAAACCCTGGCCAACGGCGATTCTGCTTCCGGCACTTACGTTATGGAACGCCTTGACGACAACTCGTTCACAATGCAGCTTGTCGGCCACGAACTAAACGGCGAGCCTCAACCAACAGGTGCCAGCGTGAAAATCGTGCGAACTGTGCAAACTCCCCCTTCTGCTTCCATCCCAGCAAACTAGCCACCAGAGGCATCGAACGATGAGTAAACTCACATTCAGCGCTCTTGCGCTAGCAGTTACATTGCTGATGTTTCCTTGCGAACTCTCCGCCGGAGGATTTCGAGGAGGCGGAGGCCGAAGCATTGGCGGAGGCGGAGGCGGGCGGAGTCTTGGCGGCGGAGGCATTTCGCGGCCAGCATCCAGACCCAGCGTTCCAAGCCTTGGCGGTAGTCGGCCGTCCGTAAGCCGGCCGTCAGCAAGCCGGCCGTCCGTAAGCCGACCAGCGGCAAGTCGGCCTAATATTTCCGCGCCCAATATCAGTCGACCTGCCACACGTCCTGCGAATCCAGGTCTGCCGCAGGTCAACCGACCGTCCGGTGGCCTGAAGCCTTCAACCCGACCGTCACTGCCTTCAACTCCGTCAGCAAGACCCTCACTTCCGACGAACCGTCCGGCTAACAAGCTGCCGGACATCGGCAATCGACCGTCCACACGCCCCAGCATTCCCAATCTGGGCGGCGGTTCGGGAAATCGCCCCAACGTTAGCTTGCCCAATCGGCCGGCAGGTAATCGGCCGGCAGGTAATCGGCCAAACGTTAATCTTCCAAACGGCGGCAACCGACCGAACCTGCCAAACGTGGGTGGTGGAGGACGTCCGTCTGCGGGCGACCTGGGAGATTTTCTGGGAATGGACAAACCGCTGAAGCCGTCCACGCTTCCGGGGACGACTCGCCCCAATATCGGCAACGGCATTGCCAATGGCAACCGCCCCAATATCGGCAACGGAATCGGCAACAACATCGGAAACCGACCGAACATCGGCAATGGGTCCGGCAATAACCTGATCAACAATCGACCGGTCAATATTGGTCAGATCAACATTGGTAAGAACACGGCAATCAGCAATCGTCCGTCGTGGGCGAACATTGATCGTGGTCGAGTCACCAGCATCAATAATCGCTGGCAAAATCAAATTGGCGGCCTGCACAACTGGAACAGCATTCATCCGAACCGAGCTGCCTTCTGGGCGGGTTGGGGCGCCGGTGTACACAGTGCCTACCACTGGCACAATCGCAATCCCGGCTGTTTTCGCGGCGACTGGTGGTACGGCCATCCTCATCGATGGTGTGGATGGCACTATGGCTACGGATTTCATCATCATTCGTGGGACTACTGGTGGACCATACCAACCTATCGTGCCTGCGTGAACTGGTTTACATGGCGAGCACCAGCAACTGTTTGGGCTGAACCTGTTTACTACGACTACGGTCAGGGCGGCAATGTTGTTTACAACGACAACTCGGTCTACATCAACGGTGATCAGGTGGCAACAACCACAGAATTCGCTCAAAGCGCGGCCGAACTGGCCACGGTTCCGCCTCCGGCCAGCGAAGAAGATGCCGAACAAGTCGAATGGCTTCCACTGGGCACGTTTGCTGTTTCAGCCGGTGAAAAGGATGTTGACCCCAATCGCATCGTACAGCTTGCCGTCAGCAAGACAGGCATTATCAGCGGCACAATTTACAACACCGAAACTGACGCAACTCAAAGTGTTCAGGGACAGGTCGACAAGGACACTCAGCGAGTCGCGTTTCGCATCGGAGAAAGCGAAGACATTGTTGTTGAATCCGGTTTGTACAACCTGACTCAGGAACAGGCTCCGCTGCTGGTTCACTTTGGTCCGAACAAGGTTGAAAACTGGCTGCTGGTTCGCCTGGAAGATCCAGCACCTGAAGACGACAGCACTTCAGATGCTGCACCGCAGCAGTAGTCGTCGCACGTGACAGGAAACGATGGTCGCACGGTGCGATCATCATGATTAAGCAACAAGGGTCGGGCTCGGCAAACAGAACATGCCAGGTACTCTTGCCACCCCACAGACGCAAGTGCAACGCCCAGCGCCACGAAGGATTTTGAAAAGCAAAGAGCAACGGTTGAGATAACTACGACGCTGAAATGAGCACGACACTGAAAAACTTCGACGCTGAAATGCCGAATGCGTTTCAGTCCCGAAGGAACGACAGGCATTAGCCACGGGCGCGAGCCCGTGGTGAACA
>CALFSX010000156.1 GCA_937916515.1 uncultured Planctomycetaceae bacterium
GCGGAAATCATTTCGATGGATTCGATGGCGATCTATCGCCATATGGATATCGGAACAGCCAAGCCGTCTGCCGAAGAACAGAGTGTTGTTCCGCATCATTTGATTGATGTGGTTGATCCGCATCAGGAATTCAGCGTTGCCGAGTTTGTTAAGCTGGCAGAACAGGTCGCCCAGCAGGTTGTTGGTCGCGGCTGCACGCCACTTTTTGTGGGTGGCACAGGACTGTACCTGCGGTCTGTATTGCGAGGCGTATTCGAAGGGCCGGAGGCCGACTGGGAACTACGAAAAGAACTGCAACAACAGTTGGAAGAGCATGGTCGCCCGTGGTTACACCAACAGCTGGCGCAAGTTGACGAAGTTACCGCTAAGCGACTGCACGAAAATGATACTCGGCGAGTGATTCGCGCGCTTGAAGTTTATCACCTGACTGGCATTCCATTGTCGCAGCAGCAAGATCAGCAACCACGTGCAATCGACGAGCGTCCCCGCGCCGTTTTTTGGCTTGACCCGCCGCGAGACTGGTTGCATGATCGAATCAATCTGCGCGTCGATCAAATGATGCAGGAAGGACTTCTTCAGGAAACTCGCCAGCTCTTGGAATTGAATCCGCCAGCTGGTCGGACAGCCACGCAGGCAATTGGTTATCGAGAACTTATTGGCCACCTGAACGATGCGATTCCGCTTGATGCTGCGGTAGAACAAATTAAAACTGGTACGCGGCAGTTTGCAAAACGCCAGCACACGTGGTTTCGAAATCTGGAAGAATGTACGAGCATTCCGATCGATATTAATCTGTCTTCCGATCAGCTGGCCAGCATGTTGATTCACGCGGCAGCGACTGGAAGCTTTTGACCAGGTGATATGAGCGATGCAGAGACGTATGAAGTTCGTTTTGTTGGACGATGGAATCTGAAATGTCGAATCGAAAAATTGTGCTTGCCAGTCGAAACAAAAAGAAGACTCAGGAAGTTGCTGAACTGCTGGCAGCCGTTGGTTTTCTGGTGGTCCCTGTGACCGATTTTCCAGAAGTTCCGGAAGTCGAAGAAGACGGTGACACGTTCGCTGCCAATGCCGCGAAGAAAGCCACCGAAGTTGCGATCGCTTTGGGGCAATGGGTGATCGGTGAAGACAGCGGACTAAAGGTGGACGCCTTGAACGGTGCGCCCGGAATCTATTCCGCCAGATATTCTGGTGAACACGCGACCGATGATTCCAACAACGCAAAACTTATCGCTGACCTGGCTAACGTCGCTGAAGACAAACGCGGGGCGGGCTACGTTTGCAGCATCGCTCTTTCAAGCCCGACGGGAGAAGTGAAGGTCACAGCAGAAGGCACGTGCCGCGGGCGAATTCTGACAACTGCCAGTGGCAGCGGCGGATTTGGATACGATCCTTACTTTCTGATTCCGGAATATCACCGCACGTTCGGCGATCTTAGTCCGCTGGTTAAGCGAAAGTTAAGCCACCGTGCTCGCGCCTTTGCGCTGTTTATTCCTCAGTTGCTGCGAATCGCAGACGAATTCTGAGCGTTCCGTTAAACGGACGTTAGTTCGAAGGCGGCACGATTGCTTAGCAACGGGCTATGTTGCGACCAACGCCTTTGCTCAAATTAGACAGCAGCTTGAAGAATTGCTGGCTACCTGTGATTCTCCGGTGGCCGGTCAGGTTGCTTTTGGTTGATGACTATCGGAAGGCACGCAGGACGGCGGCTTCTTTGGAAGTTGGCCGCAGGCGGATTCCGATGTGAAAGATCAGCGGTTGAGTGTGATCCGCAGTGGTGCACGCTGTCCGATTATTCGTCACAGTGGTTACAGCCGATTGCTTAACCGGCAGTATTTGCCAGTCTGTTGATAACTTGCCCAGACTTGCTCATCGCCACTGCTGGCAAAGTCGACCAAAAGGCATGCAGATTAACATGCATGCCGACGCGGTGAGTGTCCACTGATTCGGCGAACTCCAACAATCAACAGTGACAAAGGGTATTGTTATGAAGAAGGTCATCACAGGGGCAGTTGCTCTAATTATCGCATTTTCAATCACGTCTGGCAGCGAAGTTGAAGCAGCTCGTCGCGGTAACTCAAACCGAGGAATCTTTGCACAACGACAAGCCAACGGCGGATTCTTTCAAAACATGATGGAACTGGAACGTCGTAAGAACGCATGGTTGAGAGCCACATTTCTGGGCCAATAATTTGTCGGATACGAATCCTTTCGAAAGCAGTGTTAGGTTAAGGATTCGAAATCAAAATTCGCCCGAATCGCCGTCAGCTTGCTGGCGGCGTTTTCTGTTTACCACTTGCCAAAAGAATAACCACAAGGTGCGAAGCGTGTCATCCGGCCTACTTGCTTAGCCCGCCTGGAATTCGCGTCTGAGGCGGTTATGTCTGCGAATTAAATTGGAAGACACGCTCTGCGTTGACTGTTGTGGCAGCGGCAAGTTCTTCCAGGCTGATTTCGTGAATTTCCGCAAGGCACGCGGCGGTGTGCTGCACCCATGCCGGTTCATTTCGTTTGCCTCGATTCGGGTGCGGAGCCAGATATGGCGAATCGGTTTCAACCAGCAGGCGGTCCAGTGGAACCGTGCCAGCCACTTCTCGCAGTTCGCTGCTTTTGCGAAACGTCAGCATTCCAGCAAAGGAAATATGCATGCCCATTGCGACGCATTCCTCCGCCATGGCTGCATCACCACAAAACGAATGCATCAGTCCGTTAAGTGGGCCGTTTTGAAAATCTTTGCGAAGCTCCTCCAGGACTTCCGATTCAGCCTCGCGGCAATGGACGACAAATGGTTTCTTTGAAAGTCGCGAAAATGAAAGATGCCGTTGGAAGTATTCGCGTTGGATTTCCAGTGGAGCGAAGTCCCAGTATTTATCGAGTCCCGTTTCGCCGACGCCCACCACTTGAGGGTGCGTGGATAGTTCCTTGATCTGTTGCCAGTCATCGGGACCGGCTTCCTGAACGTAGTTGGGCTGGATTCCAACAACAGCAGACACACAGTCGTAGCGGTTGGCTACGACAACGGCGGCCTGACTTGTTTGAAGCGTGATGCCAATGGTGACCATCCGCTTGACGCCCGAATCCAGAGCGCGCTGAATGACGTCGTCCAGATCCTGCCGGAACGCTTCAGCATCCAGATGACAGTGTGTGTCGATGAGTACTGTTGTCATGGTGTTGATTCTTTGGACTGGTGCAGAGCTGTCCGTGTAGGGAAGTGGGCTGAGACTGAGCGACCTGAGACCTGCCCGACTTTGAAAACGGAACCTGAATCACGAAACTTAGTGCTTCGGGAACACTTAATCAAAGTTATCGAAAGAGTTCACCGTCGATTGGATCATGAAAGCTCACCATGGTGACCCGGTGAAGAGAGGGATTGTGCCGCCGGTTTTGTTGCAAAGCTAACGCCGTGGGTGTACATGTGTTCAGTTTTTAAAAATGAGTAGTTGACAACCTGGTTTTGCGAGCGCAACATATGAGTCAATGTAAGGCGTTGTAAGACGTTTACATCCTGCCCAAATTCCCGCCTACAATCCCTGCCCCGCTGTGCCGGCCCTTTCACTTGCTGGTCGCAAACTTTTTTACCTCGGAGTTCTGAAATGCGTCGTGGAAATTCTCGTCGTGACTTTTTGCATGTTGGCTTTTGCGGTGGCATCGGCCTCACCCTTTCCCAGTATTTGAAGTTGCAGACAGCTCAGGCGGATCTGAAGAACTATGAAAGTGTTGAAGGCACTGCAAAGTCCGTCATCTTCATCTACCTGCCCGGCGGTATGGCACACCAGGAAAGCTTCGACCCCAAACCGTATGCTCCTATTGAGTATCGTGGGCCGATGAAATCCATCCAGACAAATGTGGGTGGCACTTTTCTTAATGAAACCTGGGCGAAGACAGCTCAGGTAGCCGACAAGATCGCCATCTGTCGGTCAATGACTCACGGCGAAGCAGCTCACGAACGTGGTACTCACAATATGTTCACGGGCTATCGTCCAAGTCCAGCTTTGTCGTATCCGAGCATGGGCAGCGTGGTTACTCACGAATTCGGCCCGCGTAACAATATTCCGCAGTATGTCTGCATTCCTAACCAGCCGAACGAATTTGCGGGAACTGGTTACCTGAGTTCTTCGTTCGCTCCGTTCAGTCTGGGATCTGATCCGGCTGCGGGCAACTTTACCGTTCGAGACCTGCAGCTTCCTGGTGGAGTTGATGACAAGCGGTTTACTCGACGTCGCAGCGTTCTGGAGGCCGTTAACGAACACTTCGTGGCCAAGGAAAAAGCGGACGCGTTGGACGCCGTTGACACCTTTTATCAGCGGGCCTACGGAATGGTGGGTTCTCCTGAAGCGCGTGAAGCGTTCGACCTGAATAAAGAGCCTGATAAGTTGCGAGATGAATACGGTCGCAACACCGCTGGTGCTCGAATGCTGATGGCTCGCCGACTTGTCGAAGCGGGTTCTCGATTCGTGACATTGACCTACGGTGGCTGGGACATGCACGACAATATCGAAAGTGGCATAAAGCGACAGGTGCCCGAACTTGACCAGGCTTACGCACGGTTGATCCAGGATCTGGATGAACGTGGTCGTCTGCAGGACACTATGGTTGTGCTTGCCAGCGAATTTGGTCGTACTCCTAAAATCAATGCAACAGCTGGTCGAGACCACTGGCCGAAAGTGTTCAGCGTGGTTATGGCGGGTGGAGGAATTAAGGGCGGACAGGTTTACGGCAAGTCCGACTCAACAGCCACAGAGCCGGAAGAAAAGCCGCTGACCGTCGTTGACTGGGCCACCACAATTTATCACTGCCTGGGTATTACGGCTGACAAGGAATTGATGGCCCCTGGCGATCGTCCGATTGAAATTGTTGATGGTGGAAAAGTTCGCAGAGAGCTGCTGGTCTGATTTCACCGTATGTATTAATGACACGGAAGCTGCTGTTTGCCGATTGGGGCACAGCAGCATTCCAGCGATACAACTGGCGAATGATTTTGTGTTGATTGGAACTACAATTCGTTTGCTGATTCGACGTTCATGAAAGAACGTTGCCAACCTCAAATCCCACCACAATTGGCCGGTTGCTTTCTTCACTCGCTTGTGTCTACAGGCCGTTGAGGAACGTTGTTACAGACGATCGGCTGTCATACAGTTTCCACTTTTGATTTTTACGTTTCCTTCCAGGGGGGGAATTGTAATGTGTTATCGTTATTTGCTTGCGTCGTTAATTCTTTGCACTGCTGCTGTTGAGGCATCGGATCCGTTGATTACGGTGATCACTCCTCGAGGCATCCAGCGTGGCGCTGAGCATGTGTTGACGTTTTCCGGAGCTCGTTTGCAGGATGCTGAAGAGGTTCTGTTTTACGAACCCAGCATTGAAGTGTTGAAGATTGAGCCCGATGAAAAGAATGACAAGATCGTTCGAGTCACCGTAAAGGTAGCCGCCGATTGCGAGCTGGGCGAGAAGACTGTTCACATTCGTACAAAGACGGGCGTTTCCGACTATCGGACATTCTTTGTGGGAGCATTGCCAGCGGTTCCGGAAAAAGAACCCAATACTGAGTTTTCCGCTCCACAGGCGATTGAGCAAAACGTGACGGTTGACGGCGTTATTCAAAATGAAGACGTAGATTACTTCGTTGTTGAGGCGAAGAAAGGCCAGCGACTTTCCGTCGAAGTGGAAGGCATGAGATTCGGTCAGACTTTGTTTGATCCTTACATTGCGATTCTGGACGAAAACCGTTTTGAGCTTTCCGCCGTCGATGATTCGCCGCTGGTTCGCCAGGATGCTGTGACTTCGATCATTGTGCCGGAAGACGGTAAGTACACCATCGAAATGCGTGAAAGCAGCTATTCGGGTAATGGCAATTGTCGCTATCGATTGCACGTTGGCGAATTTCCTCGCCCAACTGCCGTGTTCCCTGCGGGAGGCAAGGCTGGTGAAGAGGTTGAATTCACTTTCATCGGCGATGCTGGTGGTCCAATTACTCAAAAGATAACTCTACCCGCCAGCGGCGCTGAAGAAATTCAGATTTTTGCGCAGGACGAACGCGGCATCAGTCCATCCGGCCACACGGTTCGCGTGTCGCCGGATGTTAATACATTTGAAGCTGAACCCAATAACTCATTGGCCGAAGCCACCGCCGTTGCGTTTCCATCTGCGTTTAATGGTGTTTTGGAAGTCGCCGGCGATCATGACTATTTCAAGTTTACAGCTACTAAAGGCCAGACGTTTGAAGTGGAATGCTATGGCCGACGAATTCGTACCGGCATCGACCCCGTAATGCACATCTTCAATGTGAAGGATGGCAAGGTTCTGGGGGGTAACGACGATTCGCGAGGACCAGATAGCTATATCCGTTTTGCGGTTCCCGAAGACGGTGAATACGCCGTTCGAATTATGGATCATCTTGGTCGAGGCGGTAACGACTTTGTGTACCGGATTGAGTTTCAGCCGGTTACTCCCAAGCTGACACTTGGTATTCCGCGAGTTGCTCGCTATTCGCAAAATCAGCAACGAATTTATGTTGCTCGAGGTAGCCGCTTTGGAAGCATCATTTCAGCAAGTCGAGCCAATTTTGGTGGCGAACTTGTTTTGGAAGACATGTCACTGCCGACTGGCATTAACATCGTTGCGTCACCGATGCCTGCTAACTTGAACACGATGCCGGTTGTTTTCGAAGCGGCTGCCGATGCTCCTTTGGGTGGCAGTCTTGTTGATTTTCGAGCAAAGCTAAACGAAGACGGCAAGAACATCAGCGGCGGATACGAGAATCGTGCCGACTATGTGATTTCTGGGCCGGGGCAATCTTTGTACGCATGGAAAGATGTCAATCGCCTGGCGATTGTCGTTGTTGAAGAACTTCCCTTTTCAATCGAAATTGTGCAGCCCAACGTGCCAATTGTTAAGGATGGTTCGATGCAGCTGAAGATCATTGCCAGGAAGAAGGAAGGCTGGGACGAGGATATCAGCGTTCAGTTTCCGTTCCGTTCGCCGGGTATTGGTGCGACAACTTCAGTGAAGCTTCCGAAAGGGCAGACCGAAGTTCTTTACCCAATTAGTGCCAACGGTAACGCAGCAGTTGGAAAGTGGCCCGTTTATGCAATGGCATCTGCCAACGTTAATGGCACCGCGTGGACGTCATCACAAATGGCAACTCTGGAAGTTGCCGATCCGTATGTTGGGCTGGCACTACAGCGAGCCACTGTCGAGTTGGGACAGGAAACGGAAATTGTGGTCGACGTGAAAGTTCTGAAAGACTTGGCCGGACCGGCTCAGGTTCAACTGGTTGGTTTGCCGCACAAAGTGACCGCAGAGCCTCTGGAAGTGACCAAGGACACGAAAGAGCTGATCTTTAAAGTGAAGACAGAAGCTGACAGCCCGGCAGGCAATCATAAGAACATCTTCTGCACGGTTGTGGTAACTGAAAATAACGAGCCGATCACACATGCTCGAGTGGGAAACACTGAGTTGCGTATCGACAAGCCGCTTCCAAAGCCAGTTGCTACGGCCCCCAAGAAAGAAGAACCGAAGGCTGCAGCTGTTGCTGCAGCACCGCAACCTCCGGCAGAAAAACGACTCACGCGTTTGGAAAAACTACGGCTCGAAGCTAAGAAAATCAGCGGCGAGTAGGCAGATTAATTTTAAGACCTTCGCTTTACGTTCAACCATATTCTGGTGAACTGAGTTTGTCGGTGCTGCAGAAGTGGTGGAACAGGATCGCCAGGCTTTGTTGAGTCCGGTGCAACATTAAGCTCTTAGACGACACAATTTCAATTTGTCGGATTTGAATCATGAATACATCAAAAACGTTTCTTGCCGTTCTGGCTGTCTCAGTACTCATCGGCAATTCGCACTCAAGTGCTCAGGAAGCGCAGCCAGTTTCGATCACCGTTAGTCCGGCGGACGTGAACCTGTCCAACGTTCGTGATCGCCAGTCAATCCTGGTGCAGGCTGTGATGGCGAACGGTCTGACGTTTGATGTCACTGACAAAGCCCAGATGACGGTCGAAAACGAAGGCTTGATTAAGCTGGAAGCTCACGCTGCTTTTCCAGTCGCTGATGGCAGCACAAAAATCGCGGTGACATACGCTGGGCACTCTGTCGATGTTCCCGTGACTGTGGTTAACTCGTCAATGGAACCACCGATCAGCTTTCGTCTTGATGTAATGCCCGTCTTCATGAAGGCCAGTTGTAACAACGGAAGCTGTCACGGAGCAGCCAGAGGCAAAGATGGTTTTCGCTTGTCACTGTTCGGCTTTGACCCTGCTGGCGACCATTTTCGGCTAACCCGCGAACTTCCAGGGCGACGCATTAATCTGGCGTTGCCGGAGGAAAGCTTGCTGATTCAGAAATGTACAGGCGAAGTTCCTCACACCGGTGGTAAGCGATTTGAGGTGGGTGATGAGCAATTCGGTACACTGGTTCGCTGGTTGAAGACCGGGGCACAAGATGATCCGAAACCTGCCGAAGTTGCGAAGGTGTTGTCTGTAGAACTGTATCCATCAACGGCTGTGCTGGATGGAGAAGGTGAAACTCAACGGCTGACGGTGCGAGCCAAATATTCGGACGGTACCGATCGCGATGTCACCTCGCTCGCAGTCTTCAGTTCCAACAACGAAACGTCTGCGGAGATCACTCAAAAGGGCATCGTGACAGCTCACGAGCGTGGCGAAGCCTTCATTATGGCTCGCTTCGAAACTCACACCGTTGGGTCACACTTTATTGTGTTGCCGAAGGGGCTGCAGTACGAAGACCCGAAGACGCCCGAAAATAACTACATCGACACGCTGGTTAACAACAAGCTTCGCAAGTTACGAATCATTCCGGCGGAAGTCTGCAGCGACGAACAATTTTTGCGTCGAGTATTCGTAGACATTACCGGCACGATGCCGAGTTCTGAAGAATTCGCGATGTTCATCGCTGACACTGACACTCAGAAACGCGAAAAGGTGATCGACCAGCTTTTGCAACGCAAAGAGTTTGTTGATATCTGGGTTATGAAATGGGCCGAACTGCTGCAGGTGCGAACGATTGCTAATCGAGTTGAAAAGAAGCCCATGCTGCGATACTTCAACTGGCTGAAGGAAAAGATCGCCAGCAACACTCCAACCGATGTCATGGTTCGCGAACTGTTGGCATCAAAGGGGGGCACGTTCAGCGATCCGGCGACCAACTACTATCAAACAGAAACTGAGACGCTGAAGGTTGCCGAAAACGCGGCTCAGGTGTTCATGGGTATGCGTATCCAATGTGCTCAGTGCCACAATCATCCGTTCGACCGCTGGACGATGGATGACTATTACAGCTTTGCTGCGTTCTTCTCCCAAATCGGACGCAAGAGGGCGGAAGACCCACGAGAACAGATCATCTTCAACAGCGGTGGCGGAGAAGTGAAGCACCTGGTTGACGGTCGCAACATGGCTCCCAAATTTCTGGGAGGCGAAACTCCTGATTTGAAAGGCCGCGACCGCCGCGAAGTTCTGGCCGAATGGCTGGCATCTCCTGAGAATCCGTACTTTGCCACAAACCTGGCTAACATCGTCTGGTCGCACTTCTTTGGCAAGGGAATTATTGATCAGGTGGATGACGTACGAGTCAGCAACCCCGCTGTGAATGCTGAATTGCTGGCCGAACTTGGCACGCGATTCACAGGCTATAACTATGACTTTCGTCGACTTGTGCGTGACATCTGTATGTCTCGCACATATCAGCTTTCGACTCAGACAAATCCCACAAACGAAACAGATCACCGCAACTTTGCTCACGCAGAACTTCGCCGTCTGCGTGCGGAAGTGATGTTGGACTGCATTACGCAGGTTACTTCGACAAGCAACAAGTTCCCCGGACTTCCCGTGGGCGCTCGAGCTGTCCACATTGCTGACGGTAAGACGTCGACCTACTTTCTGACGACGTTTGGTCGAGCTGCCCGCGAAAGCGTTTGTTCGTGCGAAGTGAAGATGGAACCAAATCTTTCACAGGCGCTGCACCTGATGAACGGTGATACCGTGAACAACAAAATCAGAGAGGGTGGCTTGATTCCAGCGATGCTGAAAGAAAAGAAAACCACCGCAGAAATCATCACTGAACTGTATGTAAGAAGCTTCTGTCGTCCGCCAACAGAAACCGAATTGAATCGGCTGGTGGCTGTGGCCTCTGAAGAAGAGAATCCTCAACAGGCATTGGAAGACATCTTCTGGTCGCTTTTGAACTCTCGTGAATTCCTGTTCAATCACTAGTGTATTGGGGTGATTTACCGGTCGGTGTGAACATGACCATTCGAGTGATCTGATTTGGTCAGTCTCGAACGGGCTTAGCGGTTATTCAGCCTGCCGTTGTTAAACTTTTCTGATTTGGTCCTGGTTGCCGATAACAAAGACTACGTCACTAAGCAAAATTTAGCCGCCTTTCACGTTGCGGTCGTCCACTGAAATTCCCCGCCGCGCCCTGTGCCGAACGGAGCTGCATTATGAATTACCCTGCCAGTAAAATTTTCCTTTCCGCCGTTCTTGGTTTCAGCCTGACGTCAGTCGCGGTTGGTCAGGAAAAACTGAATTTCGAAGATCACATCAAACCGATCTTTCGTTCCAAGTGTGCCAGCTGCCACAACACGAACAAGAAGACGGCTGATCTGGACCTGTCAAACTACACGGCCATGATGCAGGGCGGCGGTAGCGGCGCGGCCATTGAGCCGGGCGACGCTGCCAACAGCTATTTGTTTATGCTGATCAATCATGACAGCGAACCGTACATGCCACCAAATTCGGACAAGATTCCGGATGCGATGATTCAGACGGTAAAAGCATGGATCGATGCGGGGGCTCCAGAAACGTCGTCCAGCAAGGTCATGCTTCCTGCGAAGCCCAAAGTAGACTTGACAGTCGATGCGTCAGCTGCGGGAACTCGACCGGAAGGCCCAGCTCCACTGCCAGACGTTCTGGGGTTGGAACCACTTGTTCATACAGAGGCCACAACCGCTGTTTCTGCAATCGCAACCAGCCCATGGGCGAAATTGGTTGCCGTAGCTGGTCAAAAGCAGGTTGTTCTGTACAGCAGTGAAACGCTTCAGCCGTTGGGTGTGCTTGAGTTTCCTGAAGGCCAGCCTCGCGTGTTGAAATTCAGCCGCAATGGAGCTTTGCTGTTGGCTGGCGGCGGACAGGGTGCAGCAAGAGGGCTGGCTGTTGTCTGGGACATTAAGACTGGACAGCGCATCATTCAGGTGGGCGACGAACTGGATGAAGTTCTGGCTGCTGACATCAGTGCCGACCAGACTTTCGTGGCCATCGGTGGTCCCGGCAAGGTTGTGCGAGTCTACAGTACCGCAACTGGCGAGCTCGCGTATGAAATTGTTAAACACACCGACTGGGTGACGTCTTTGGAATTCAGTCCTGACAGCATTTTGCTGGCAACCGCAGACCGTGCCGGCGGACTTCACGTTTGGGAGTCGTACACTGGTCGCGAGTATCTGACACTGCCAGGCCACAAAGCTGGCGTCAATGCGGTTTCGTGGCGAATCGACAGCAACATCCTGGCATCGGCCAGCGAAGACGCAACGATTCAGCTTTGGGAAATGGAAGAGGGAAAAAACATCAAGTCGTGGAATGCTCATGGAGGCGGAACTCTATCAATGGAATTCTGCCGCGACGGACGCCTTGTGTCTTGCGGTCGAGACAAGGTCACAAAGATCTGGGATCAAAACGGTGCACAGCAGTTGGCATTCGAAGCATTCGGCGATTTAGCCTTGCAGGTTTCTCATTGCGACGATTCCAACCGCGTTGTCGCGGGTGACTGGACGGGGGAAATTCGAGTTTGGAATGCGGCCGACGGAGTGCGTGTTGGTAATCTGACAACCAATCCTCCGCTGCTGGAAACTCGGTTGCAGCTTGCAGAAGCTCAGGTTGAGCCTTCCAACAAAGCGTTAGCAGAAGCTCGCACACAGCTTGAAGCAGCCACAAACGCCAAGGTTGCTCATGTGCAGAAACTGGAAGCCGCCAAGGTGGCATCTGCTGCCGCTGAGAAGACTTTAGCAGATCGACGTGCGATGCTGGCAGCTGAAGAGGCCAGTCTGGTGGCCACTAAAAAGAAGCAAACGGAAACGCAGCAGCAGCTGGCGTCGCTTCAGAAGGCTGTGCCCGAATTGACGGCTGCTGCAGAAAAAGCTGTCCAGGCTTCAAAGATGATTGCCGACGATGCCGGACTGAAGAAAAGTGTGGAAGCCTTGAATGCTCAGGTTGCCGCTCAGACTGCTGAACTGGCTGCAACTGATTCGGCGATGAAGGCGATTGTTGCAGACCTTGCCAAAATTACTCAGCAGGTTGAAACGTCAAAAAAACAGGTTGTCGCTGACGAACAGCAGGTCGTTGCTCAAAAGAAAAACATGGACAATCTTGCGGCGGCGCTGCCACCGTTTGATGAAGCATTGGCCGCCAGTCAGGGCAAGGTGAACGTTGCTCAGGAAGCCGTCAATTCTGCTGTTGCTGATGTTGAACGCTGGAAGCAATACCTTGCTTTGCGAGACGAATTGAAGTTGCTGGAAAAGAAGCAGGAAGAAAAGAAGGTTGTGGAAATCGCTTCGCTTGAGGCAGAAGCCGCTTTGGCAGAAAAGCAGCAGCAGATTGAAGCTGCACAGCAACTGGTTCAGGCAAAGACTCAGTTGATCGCCGATTCTAAAACGAAGATGACAAACTTGACAGCGGTTGTGGCTTCTACGGAACAGCAGCATGCGGCAATGAAAGAAACTGTTACGAAAACGGAACAGGCAATTCCCGTTTTGCAGGCATCTGTTGAACAGGCAAAATCGGCTTTAAGTATGCTGGCGGCCGACACAGAAGTTAAGAAATCGGTTGATGCTCTGGAACAGGCGACAGTGGCCAAGGTAGCAGCACTGGCGACAACCAAGGTACAGTTGGTTGAAGTTGAAAAGAAGGTGACCAGTACCAAAGCGGAGATCGTTGCGGTGACAGCAATCGTCGATGCGTCCACAAAAGAAATGATGGCCGCTCAGGAAATGATGAAGACGATGGCAGCTGACACCGTGCCGATGCAGCAGCAAGCCGAAGAAGCTAAGGCGAAACTTGCGGCAGCCGAAGCGGAATTGAACAAAGCTCAGCAACTGGTTGAGGCTCGCAAAGAAAAGCTACGTCCGCAGCTTCAGGTGACTCAGGCATCAACGAAGTAGTTTGCTTGATCTAAGTTTTTCTTGATGAACACTCAACAGACGCCTGGAGGTAACGCCACCTCCAGGCGTTTGTTTTTGCGCCTCCAGTAGATCGGTGACCTTCAGCTGAGGTTTTTCGACCCAGTTTTGGCGCACGAAAAAAGCCAGTTCAATCGGCATTGAACTGGCTCTATGTTTTTTTCGTTGGTCTGTGATCAGTAAGACTACTCTTCAGCAGTCTTCTTCTTTTTCTTACCAGCGACAGCTTTAGCAATGCGAACTTTTGCAAGTCCCATAGGGCTTTGGCCGTCAACCCAACGGTCCTGATCCATCAGGATTTTGACGCGTTCGTCGCGTTTCAGGACGTTTCGAAGACGAATTACGCCACTTGGCTTTTTCAACGACTTATCAATAGTCACGAGTCTTGCTCCGAGTTTTGGGTGAATTTTCTGATTCACCCCGTGTATTTAAGCACCGAATTTTGATTATTTGTGTGACTGCACACAGTAGTGCGGCTTCCAAGCAGCAGGAATCCCAACAAGGTGCTGAGCCGCGAACGAGGAAGCTTATCGACAATATTGAACTATCTCAACTGGGCATATCGCGGATTTGCTCTCTGAGAGGCAGGAATCCTGACTTTCGTGGCTATCAGGCGGATTTCCCACCTTTTGCCGCATTTCTGCCATGGATTCCGGGCCACAAATTTCCCGAAAATGGCCGATTTGGGTGAATTCCAGTCAAGTTCCAGGGTTCACGGGCTTCAGAAGTCCCAGTCGCCGCCCAATTCAGCAAAAAGCTTTTGAATGGGTGTGGCTTTACAAAACGCGTCTGCTGCGTGGGAAGCTTCCCATGACGATCAGTTCTTTGCAGTGTTGACGAGCTTCTTCAATTGCGGTGGCAAATTCCGGGGTTTCCTGGTGTCCGACGGCATCGATGAAAAACGTGTATTCCCAGTTCATCTTTCCACTGGGACGCTTGTCGATATGTGTCAGGTTGATTTCCGCTTTGTCGAAGACGGAAAGCACGTTGACCAACGCGCCGTGTTTGTCTTCGGTGGTGAACAGCACGGAAGTTTTGTCGTCGCCCGATGGGCTGGCTTTTTGTCGCGACAGAATCAGGAATCGTGTGATGTTGGTGGGCTGATCGCTGATATTGTCGAAAACACAGTGCAGCCCATGGATGTCACCGGCAAGTTGGCTGCCGATTGCCGCGATTCCTGTTTCGGGTGATTTTTGGGTTTCGGCGGCAGCAGCCAACACAGCGTCTGCACTGCTGGCTGCAGAGATCAATTGAGCATTCGGATACTGAGTCGACAGCCAGGTGCGACACAATGCCAAGCCGTCTCTGCTGGCGTGGATACGTGAAATTTTATCAGGCTGGCAATTGGCCAACAGGCTGCGATTTACTTCCAGTTGAACTTCCGCATAGATGTTTAACAGGTGATGGTGCCTCGACAGTGCATCCATGGTTTCCAGGTGTCCGCCGCCGGTTGAATTTTCGATGGGCACCAAACCGTAGTCCACGTGGCCTCGTGCGACTTCCACGAAGACTCCTTCAATCGCTCGCAGGTCTTCGTGGTCTACGCTGGACCCAAAGTGCTGCATCGCAGCGACGTGCCCGTAGCTTCCTTTGGGGCCGAGGTATCCAATTCGCAGCGGTTGTTCAAGAAAGAAGCTGCCGCTCATCAATTCGCGATAGACGGCTTCGATCGTTCGGTCGGGAAGCGGGCCTTTGTTGCGACTAAGTACGCGGTTAAGCACTTCGGCTTCGCGATGTGGTGCGTAGATCGGAGTTCCTGAACCGCGTTTGCAGCGACCAACTTCAACGACAAGCTGGGCTCGTTCGTTGAGTATTGCTACCAGGCGGCTATCGACTTCGTCGATTTTCTGCCGCAGTGCGTTTAGTGTTTCCTGAGGAGTATCCGGATTCTCGTTCATTTTGTCAGCCGTCCGTGCTTAATTGCTGAATCGTTGGCGTTTGCTGAGTCTACCTGACTGCATCTTAGAGCCGCGAAGCTCCGATTGGAAATCGACTAACGGTAGTTCCGGATGCCGTTCCAGAACTACGGTTAGCTTCAATTATAAAGTCGGTGATATCGAAACCTGGTGGTCCCGCTTACTGATTGATAGTTCAGTCGTTTGCTGTCGATTTTACAGGAATTGGCGGACTGACGCGTTCGAAATCTGCCACGGGCGAGTTATCGACGCAGACACGATTTCTGCCGTCCTGCTTGGCGCTGTAAAGAGCAGCGTCAGCTCTGGCGAACAGCGGCAGCCCGAATCCGTCATTGGTTGGGATACCAGTTGCGATTCCAATGCTGATGGTGACCGGAATGTGCTTACCTTCGAAGCTGATTTTTAACTCTGCAATTGCTTTTCGCAGTCGCTCTCCCATGACGTTCATGCCGTCAACCTGAATGTCCTCCATCAACACGGCAAATTCTTCGCCTCCATAACGTGCCAGAGTTTCATTGGCTCGAACGACTTGTGAAAGCGTGGATGCGACATCCTGTAAAATGTGATCACCCGCCTGGTGCCCATAGGTGTCGTTGACGCTTTTGAAGTGATCAATGTCGACTACGGCAATGCCCATTCGTCGCTGGCCACGCAGACATTGTTGCGTCAGTTCGTTCAGGCGTATGTCAAAAAAACCTCGATTTGCAATTCCGGTGAGAGCATCTGTGCTTGTCTGGCGGATCAGATCTTCAACTCGCTGCTTCAGGCGGCCGTTTTCTGCCAACAATTCATCAGGAAGGTCATGGTCCTGCCCGCCGTTCATTCGTTCTGTAAATTCCGACAGCTGGTCCAGAGCATCCTGAAGCAGTTCTTCGGGGTCTGGCAGTGTTGTTGGATCGATATCAAACAAGGCGGAAGATCCGTCCAGTTTTTCTCGCACTTCTGATGTGACGTAGTCGAAGGTCAGCACAGACGTTTCCATTTTTGCAAGGCGGTCCTGAAAGACCACAAGCGCAAGTCCACAATCGGCGTCGCAAAGGTAGCGGGCGAACGCGTCTGCCGCACTGGTGACTTCTGCCAGTCGGATGGTGTCTTCGTCCTCTGGCGTGAAGTTCAGTGACGGGATTGTGGCTGCAATTGCATCGATGCAGCGTTTCGGCAGTCCAGACTGTTCAAGCATTTCCAGGGTGATTTCGTCATGCGTCATCCCGTAAACTTCGCGTTCGATGCTGTCCAAAGATGCTTCTCCGGATTCCGCTCGTTCGACACAGTTTATATATTGTTCGGCTCCCTGCTTCAGTAGCCCCAGTTGACCAATTCCGGCCAGCAGGCTGAGTGTAAAACATTCGGCTGCAAAGCCCGGTCCGTAGGTCGAACCGATCACTTCGCCAGCCGTTGCCTGTACGAATGTCCTTAGCCAATAGCGTTTAAACACCGCCGCGTGTTCTTCTGATTCAATGGATTCTGATGCAAGTGAAAAGCTAAGAATGATCGGAGTCACCTTGGCCTTGCCCATTAGCGCGATTGCCTGACGCAGGTTCGCGACTTCTCTGGGCAATCCGAATCGACTGGAATTAGCTGCCTTCAACAACTTGGTTGCGATGGCGGGGTCAGCCTGAACAAGGTCCGCGACTTTTTGAATCGGAGCATTCGGGTCAGAAAATATTCGCAGAACTTCAATTGCAATCGTTGGCAGGGAGGGGAGCCGTGTTAGTGAGGCTTTGGGTTTCCGCATGTTGTGGTCTCGTGATGTAATCTTTATGATTGAACTAATGCTGACAGTAGACGTCTGTCGCTGCAGATGTCGAAGCGGTTGGATGAACAAGCAGCAATGCCTGAGCCGCACGACTTATCGATGCGGGCAAGTCCCCACTTGCCTGGTAAATCTGTTTTTTTGTTTCAGTGTTGGACATCCCCATTGGTTAGTTGACCAGGTTGGCTGTGTTCTGGATGAACGTTGGGCGAGAGGGGGGAAGCAAAGCGAAATGGCGTTCGCAGGCCCGAGTTTCCCTTTCCGGATGTTTTGGGGCAGGTTCCCTTGCAATGCATTACTGCAACAGTGACGGTTGTAGCGAATAGTCTGACTCAGCCGTTCTGGTACCGGGCCTTGTTCGGGAAAGGCAGGCGAACGTAGCGGTCTGTTGCGCGGAGGAATCACAATTTCGGCTGAGTGTGGCAGTTCACGTATTGATCCGTCCTGCCACCCATGTCACGATTAGAAATCGTGAAGTCTGTGTGGTCTGATTGCCACGCAAACTTCACGGTGGCATGGTCGCCACATGGATATTCCCAATGCCACGAAAGGCTTGCGGTTAGCCTGTGAAACCCGGATGGCACTTTAATCAGGTAAGTCCTCGATTTAAAAATCGAGAAGCAACGCAAGGTGAATTCTTCGCCTCAGACACTGACTTGCGCGCATTCGTTCGTGAAGCGATTCAGAATTCCCTGGACGCCAGACGCCCTTCATCGTCGGGGCCGGTTGCTGTTCGGATTTTTTTGTCTGGCGAAACTCACGCATTGTCAGCTGAAACCGCCAAACCCTATTTTAAGGGCGGTTGGGCTCATTTTCAGGCCCCTAATAACGGGCTTCGCGATGTTGCCGCCAAAGATGAACCTGTGCGTTTTTTGGTTTTTGAAGACAGCGGCACAACGGGTTTGACGGGTGATGTCGATCAATATCATGAAGTATCTGGAGTTCGGAATCCGTTTTATTATTTTTTTCGAGCTGAAGGACAGTCAGGCAAGTCAGCAACAGATCGAGGACGTTGGGGGCTGGGGAAGTTTGTGTTTCCGCGTTGCAGTCGATTGCGTTCTTTTTTTGCGGTGACCGTGCGGCATGACGACCGTCGCCGACTGCTGGTTGGGCAGTCCATCTTGCGGTCTCATCAGGTGAATGACAGAAGTTATACACCGGACGGTTGGTTTGGTCCGAAAGCCGCAAAGAAAACCTTACATCGGCCACTGGAAGACAACGCGTTTATCGATCAATTCGAACGCGACTTTTGTCTGGAACGCAAGAGCGAGCCGGGCTTGTCCGTTGTTGTTCCTTACTGCGATCCCGATTGGTCAGCCGATCAGGTTGCTCAGTATGTAACGGAAGACTACTTTCATCCGATTCTCAACCACGAACTTGTCGTGACAGTAGAAGGTCCCGGCAGTGAATTCGTGATCAGTGCTGATTCCATCGCTGACGTTGTGAAAGCGTTTTCGCCCTTGCAGCAAGCTCAGACAAGGCCGTTGCTGGAACTGGCGACCTGGGGCCTGGATAAAAAGGCACATGGTTTGTATCTGCTGAATATGTGCGATCGCATGGCAGCTCCCAAATGGTCTAAGAAGATCATTCCTGAAGATCTTGCGGACGAAATTCGAGAACAGTATTCCAGCTACAAGCGTGTGGGAGTTCGGGTGCCGGTGATGGTGCGTCAGAAGGATGGCGAGGACCAGGTTTCACACTTCGACGTGTTTCTGGAGAAGGCGGATGGTTCGCACCTGAAGCGTCCGTTGTTTATCAGAGAAGGAATTCTGATTTCCGACGTTCGCAGCAAACTGACTCGGGATTTGCGAGCAATCGTTTGCATTGATGACGCCCCGCTGGCTCGCTTTTTTGGGGACGCCGAAAATCCGGCTCATACTGACTGGAGCGAATCTTCATCTCACTTCAAAGGCAAGTACGTAAACGGAGTTGCGACGCTGCGTTTTGTGAAGAACTCAGTTGCCGAAATCTGCCAGACGCTGGCACAGGATCCGGGTGAAGAAGATCCTCGAGTGCTGTTGGATGTGTTTTCCATCGGAACAGATAACCATCGACAGGGCTATCTGGTTGACTATGAAATGCTGAAGTCGGCTCAGGAAAGAGCTCGCACCCAAAGCCCTCGCGAACTAACGGGCACCGCGAAGCCGAAGCCGTTTCGAGTTCGCCGCCGAAAGGGAGGGTTCCGCATCCTGTTTGGCGATCGTAAATCGGAACGTCCAGAACTCATTGATGTGAAGGTGGCCTACGATCGCCGTAACGGAAGTCCGTTAAGGAAATATTCTGCAGAAGACTTTCATCTTGGCGAGACGCCGATTTCGATCGTTTGTGCAGCGGCAGAAACCGAAATTGTCGCCGGCAATCATATGTTGATTCGGGTTCTGGAGCCGGCATTCGATATTGCGGTTACCGGTTTCGACGCCAATCGCGATCTGTACCTTGATGTGAAAGTTCGCAGCTCTGATCCGGTTGTTGGTAAATCAACATCCGGTGCTTCAGGTCGCGAGGCTTCCTCGACTTCAAAGCGGAAAGGTTGATAGTCATGCCGCGACTCAACTTTACCGGACGCCGACGGATTGCTCAGGATCACGTGAAGATCAGCGTGTCAGCTGCGGACGGGCAAAACTGTTTTTCTGCTCGTTTGAATCTGGAGACCTACGGTTTTCCAGAGACCGCTGCAGTGATTGTGGAAGCCTATCGTCAGCTGGAATTGTCTCGCTTTGAATTCGGTACAGTCACGCGTCCCATTCCTCCGCCGAACTGTCGCCTGGGAGAATTCGGTGCGCTGGAAGGTGTAAAGTTTCGGGTGAAGGTTGTTTCCAACGACGCTCCCAAAGGCCGCTTATTGGGAGTTGCTGATCGGATAGTGGCTTCGGATCAGGCGATTGATCGTATTCGACGAATTCCGTTGATCAACGTGAAGGGGCATGATCTCGGTCGCGAAGTCTGGAAGATCGACTTTGCCGACGAACCAATTCTGCTGATCAATTATCGCCTCGCAGATAAGCACGCGTTGGCCAGGTCGGGAGTGTTTCAATCGTTGGTGCTGCCGGAAGTGTTGCGATCTATTTTGACTCGCATTTTGCTGGTCGATCAGTATCGATACTTTGAGGACGAAAACGACTGGGCCGCGCGGTGGCTGCGATTTGCGTCGTCGTTTCCTGGTGTTGGCGGGGTTCCGGAAGACGAAGATGCCGAACTGGATGCGGAGTGGATTGATTCTGCTGTTTCCGCATTTTGTCAATGGCGCGGAACGGATCGACTGTTTAAGGAGTTCTGGGGTGATTCGGAACAGGGAGCTTAGTTGATGCAGGCTCGCAGACTAACCAAGGCCGGCGTAGAACGTTTTGAGGATTTTCTGGAACGCCTGAAGGCCAACCCGAACTCAAAACTGCCAACGCACGCACTGACGGATGATCGGTTGTCGGAACCTGTTGAAATTCACATTAACGTCGAACCAATGCCATTCGCAACTCGAATGGAAGTTGCCAAACATGTGTTCGCGTTGCTGCGGCGTGACCCCGAAACGCTGCGAATCGACAAAGGGTTCTGGTGCTGGCTGAGCTTATTCTGGTTCAATAACCTGTGTCCTCAGACTTCCGGCAGTCGTTCGCCTGGCGATCGCTATCGCTGGATTGCGGAACTCGACAACACGCGCCGAGCATACCGCCATTTGCTGGCAGGGCCTTATCAGATTTATCGAGCTCATCGCGATGATCCCGAACGAGCTCGCGCGTTGTTGTGTGGCCCCGTTCATCAGCAGGGCGAATTGCTGGCTCAAATCGCTTCGCGTCCATCACTGGTTACCAGCAAAGCGGTTGTGGCCGTTGCCACTCTGTTATATTACAACCGCGAAACCGATCGCCTGTGTCGAGGATGTGGCGGCAAGGGGCCTGGCAGCGCAAGACGCTTTGCAGACATTCTTAGCCAGTTGGATTTAACATGGGATCTGCATTCGCTTACAGTGAAGCAGTTGCTGGAACTTTTGCCGGACGAGTTCGATTCATTTCGAAGCCGTTCGGTTAAACGGCAGCAGCTTCTGTTTGCTGAATGACGCTGAAACCCTGGTTGCAATTATGCCCGCACTCACGCCCTTTCATATTGCGTTTCCTGTACACGACATTGACAAGGCCAGACGTTTCTACGGCGATGTGCTGGGACTGCCGGAAGGTCGCAGCGACACCACCTGGATCGATTACGATCTGTTTGGGCATCAGATTGTTGCTCACCTTAAGCCGGGCATGCAGGCGGCGGACGAAAGGAATCATTCCAACCCGGTTGATGGTCATGATGTTCCCGTTCCGCACTTTGGCGTTGTGCTGGAAATGGCCGACTGGAAACTGCTGGCAGAACGGCTAAAACAACAAAACATTCAATTTGTCATCGAACCGTATATTCGCTTTCAAGGACAGGTTGGCGAACAGGCGACGATGTTCTTTCTGGACCCTTCCGGTAACGCCTTGGAATTTAAAGGGTTCAACGACATGGGACAGCTGTTTGCCAAGGCTTGAGTTGCTGGCGATGACTGGTGTTCGCCCTGTCTTTCACGAAACGTGGCTAAGCCAAGTTGATTCGATCGCTGAATTGCTTCTGTCTGGATACAATTAGCGGACTTTGTTTTTTGTTGCGTTGATAATTCGCAATTCGTACTTTTCCCGAGCATAAATAAAGATTCATGTCATTCGACTACGCCAAAGTGAAACAGATTCTTGTCTGTCCCGGCACAAAAGCCGCGTTGGTTTTTGAGGACAGTGCGTTGGTGTCCGTAGATCCTAAGACGCGACTTAGCTATCCGATTGTTGATGATATTCCGAGGTTGCTGGTTGACGAAGCCAGCGAAATGACCGTTGAAGACTGGGCCGCCATCATGGTTAGACACGGTCGTTCTGCAAGCAGCGGCGAGTTAGCTTAAGCTATTGGTGTTGTGAAACCTGTGCAGGTCAGACTGCACCGGAGCGTTTTTATATGCGGCAGCTCGAATAGGCTGCGGGCCTTGCGTGTACGGGAGCTATTTCAATGACAGGAATCACGATGACACGAATTGCTTTCGTTTTGCTGCTGCTGACGCCAACTCTGAAGGCTCAGGAAGAGATCGCTGAAACGCCAGCGGCTTCCACTGCCACTGAACGCTATGTCTGGAATGCGGAGCACGATCCCAACGGCATCGGCAAGTTTTATAAGGGCCGCGAGATCGCTCATGTGATGGGCTTTGCCGGAGCTGTCTGGTTGGAGCGGGATACCAGGGAAGAAGAAGAACGCCTGACTTTGCTGGTGAAGTCTTTGAAGCTGAAGCCCGGCGACGTGGTGGCGGATATTGGCGCTGGCAGCGGTGTAATTAGTGCGATTATGGCAGAACAGGTGTTGCCAACGGGCTTCGTTATTGGAGTTGATGTGCAGGACGAGATGCTGCTTCGTCTGCAGGAAAATGCCAGACGAAAAGGTGTGACCAATATTGTGCCAATCAAGGGAACTCAGCAATCGTCATCGCTTGCGCCGAGTTCCGTTGACCTGGCGATTATGGTGGACGTGTACCATGAGTTTGAGTTTCCTTACGAAATGATGGCAGATATCAGCAAGGCGATGAAGCCGGGTGGGCGAGTTGTGCTGGTGGAATATCGGATGGAAGATCCAACGGTGCCGATCAAACTGGTTCACAAAATGTCTCAACGGCAGGCTCGCAAAGAAGTGGAGCAGCCTGAGTTCAATATGAAGTGGACCGAAACAATCGACGTCTTGCCACGACAGCATATTATTGTGTTTACGAAACAGTCGCAGGAAGAGTAGTGCTGATAGCTTGCATTCTGCTGCTTAGAGTTCTCATCGTGTTGCCTGGACAGTGTTATGACAGCCTGTGAGCGAATCAGTACGTTGCCAGATCTTCCGTTGCGACCAGCGGATGCTCACAAAGGAACGTTTGGCAGTGTGTTGCTGATTGCTGGCAGTGCAGGTATGTCTGGAGCCGCGATTTTGGCGGGACAGGCAGCGTTGCATGGGGGTGCCGGGCTGGTCACCGTTGCGGTACCATCCACGATTGCCAGCATTGTTGCCATGGGGCATCCGTCTTATATGACGATTTCTCTGAGCGTGGATGAATCTGGATGTCTGACGGCCGGAGGTATTCCAGAGATTGAAGGCACAATGCAACGCAAGACTGCGGTTGCAATTGGTCCGGGGCTGGGGCAATCGGTTGATGTTCGCGTTATTGTTGAACGTGTGAATCAAACCTGTCAGCAACCTTTAGTGCTGGACGCGGATGCTCTGAACGCGTTTGCTGGGATTGCCGACCACCTGTCAAATCGCCCTGGCAATGCGTCGAGAATCATCACGCCTCATCCTGGCGAATTTTCCAGGCTGACCGGTCTGGGGACTCAGCAGATTCAAGCCGATCGCGAATCCATTGCGATTCAGTTTGCTAAGCAACACAACGTCGTCGTACTGTTGAAAGGAGCGAACACTGTCATTACCGATGGTTGCCAGATTGCCATTAATACCACGGGCAACAGCGGCATGGCAACGGGCGGTTCTGGAGACGTTTTGACCGGCCTGATCGTGTCTTTGTTGGCTCAGGGGATGAACGCATTTGATGCGGCGCAGCTTGGAGCTCACGTGCATGGTCTGGCTGGTGACAACGCGGCAGAAGTTCATTCACAGCGGTTTATGACTTCTGTGGAATTGGTGCAGCACCTTGATTCTGCGTGGAAGCTGCTTGAATAGCGTATGATTTCAGCCGTGTTCAGCTCTGCGTTGCGGCTGATCCATTTGGCTGGAATCGTTCCGGGTGATTGCGACTGCTGCTCGTTCGTTTTCGGAAATTCCGACAAATATAAAGCTGTCTTAACATCACCGGATGCAGCAGCTTTCGTTTTCTGCGATCATTTGGCAGGGCAATTTTGTCGCATCCTGCTTGCACAGGCGGACAATCGCCTGAAATCCTTCCAGGAAATCATCCTCCCACCAACCATTTGGCTGCGTTTTTTTAGTAATCTGTAGCCAGGCGACCTTCCAAATTGGAAATTGCATCATAACGCCATTGCTTGCAGCGGACCGATTTGACGGGGCCGGTTGCAGGTTTTTGGTGGGTGCCTCCGCGCCAAAGTCACGACGAAAGAATCAAAATGAAAGTTGCCGTGTGGAGCCTTGTTGTGCTCCTGATCATTCTGCACCAGGACATCTGGCTGTGGGACAACGCCACTTTGGTTGGCGGAATCATACCGATCGGATTGTTCTTTCACGCGTGTATCTCGTTGGCCGCCGGCGTGATCTGGTTTATGGCAACGATATACGCATGGCCCGTTGAAGACGCCGCGGAAGCTGCGACTCACCAGCCAGGCAAAGGGGGTGACGCGTGACTAGTGCAATTGTAATCGGTTGTTACCTGGCAATGCTGCTGGGGCTCGGACTGTTTTCCAGCAGACTGTTTTCAGGAAGCGGCAAAGACTTTCAACTGGCCGGTCATTCGATCGGTCCGGTGATGTTGCTGATGTCGTTGTTCGGCACAACCATGACGGCGTTCGCACTGATTGGTTCTACGGGCGAAGCCTGGCAAAGTGGTATCGGTGTTTATGGTAAATTGGCGTCAGCCAGTGGTATCGTTCATTCGCTGTGTTTCTTTTTGATTGGCGTAAAGGTTTGGAAGCTGGGACACAAGTACGGCTATTCGACTCAGATTGAATTTTTCCGCGACCGATTGGAAAGCCGGCACGTTGGGCTGGTGTTGTTTCCGATTTTGGTGGCGATGGTGATTGTGTACATCCTTGCCGGAGTCATGGGGGCCGGCACCGTTGTGCACGTATTTACATCGGGGGCGTTTCCTTCTTTGTTCGCCGGGAATCCCGCTGTGCCACCATCGGTCGGTGCGATCCCCGAACATTGGGGCGCGCTGGTCATCTGCTGTGTCGTGCTGGTGTATGTATTCTTCGGCGGTATGCGAGGCACCGCCTGGGCCAACACTTTCCAGACAATTGCTTTCATGGTGCTGGGAGTCCTGACCTTCTTTGTGATTGCGAAGGGGCTAGGAAAAGGTTCCATGGTGGAAAACATGGCTGCAGCATCAGCAGCCGTAAAGGCCAAATGGACGACAAGGACCGGGGTTTCTCAATCGGAATTTCTGACCTACATGTTGATACCGTTGTCGGTAGGCATGTTTCCTCACCTGTTTCAGCATTGGTTGACTGCGAAGAGTGCGAATTCGTTCAAACTAAGTGTTGTCGCACATCCAATCTTTATCATGTTGGTGTGGCTGCCATGTGTCATGCTGGGCATCTGGGCGACAACTGATATTGCGATTAGCGTGGTAAAGCCATTGGCACGGCTAAGCCATGACGTTGCCAGTGATCAGAACAAGGTTCTGCCGATGCTGGTGAAAGGCCTTTCTGGAGATGTGCTGGGTGGATTTCTGGCGGCCGGTGTTTTGGCGGCCATCATGAGTTCTCTGGATAGCCAGTTTCTTTGTGTGGGCACAATGTTTACCAACGACATTGCCAACCCGTATTTTGCTGGCGGAAAAATGACGGACAAACAGACCGTGTTCTGGACCCGATCTTTTGTGATTCTGGTTGTTGCTGTGACTTATGGTATCAGCCTGCTGAATCCTCGAGGCGTGTTTAGTTTGGGCATCTGGTGCTTCAGCGGTTTTTCCAGTTTGTTCCCGCTGATCTTCGCGGCTCTCTATTGGAAGAAGCTGACCAAAGCCGGAGCATACGCCTGTATTCTGGCGGCTTCCGGTACCTGGGCGTGGTTGTTCTGGTCTGCCATGAAATGGGCGGGCGAAGGAAAAGGCCGAAGTCTTAGCGATTACCTGATTCATCTGCCAATTGGTGGCCAGGAATACGAACTGATGCCGGTGACCGGAATGATTCTGGCTTCAACCATCGCAATGATTGTTGTCTCTCTGGTTTCAAAACCGCTTTCCGATGCCACGATCGAAAAGTTCTTCCCCGCCAATTCTTAGCAAGGGCTTCGCCCTTGACCCGATGGCGTGGGATGCGGAAAGACGTGGGGCGTTTTAAACGCCGAGTCGTTCCGTTGTCGCTGCAAACAAAGATGCCACAATATTCAGGCATCTTTTGATCTCGGACTTCCACAAATGTATTGCGATTGTGGAAGTGTCCTGAACATCTGAAATTAATCGCTTCGGTCGCAGATAGCGTTTAGCGGCCTGTTGCTCACTTCACTTTTACCTACCGAAAGCTCCCATGACTCGCATTGCCCTCATCACATCTCTTGCGTTTTGTTGTTCGCTGAATGCTTTGGCGGAAGACGATTCCGATACGTTTCTGGATCCGACTAAAGCTGGAGCGGACTATGAAGTTCAGGGAGAATACAAAGGTGTGTTGGACCCCGGTGGCGAAGACATTTCTTTCGGTCTGCAGGTGATTGCTTTGGGCGATCATAAGTTTGATGCCGTAGGGTATTTCGGCGGACTTCCTGGTGATGGCTGGGCCAAGGGCGACAAGATGGTCAAGGCCACCGGCAGCACGGTCAACGGCGAAACGAAGCTGGTTGGTGAAACGGGCTATGCACTCATCAAGGATGGCGCAGTCACAATTGTTTCCAACGAAGACGGAGAAGTCGGAACACTAAACAAGGTGACTCGCAAAAGCCCAACCATTGGTGCCAAGCCGCCAGCAGGAGCAATCGTGTTGTTTGACGGCAGTTCTGCTGATAATTTCGATGGCGGAAAACTGACGATGGGCGATCTGCTGGCAGCTGATTGTTCTTCAAAGGAAAAGCTTGGCAGCCACACGATGCACCTGGAATTTCGTACTCCGTTCAAGCCTTCCGCACGAGGACAGGCGCGGGGCAACAGTGGCGTTTATCTGCAAAGTCGCTACGAATGTCAGGTGCTGGATTCATTCGGGCTGGACGGCAGGAATAACGAGTGCGGCGGAATTTACTCCATTTCTGAACCAGCCGTAAACGCCTGCTTTCCTCCACTGACATGGCAGACCTACGACATCGACTTCACGAACTCTGTTTGGGAAGATGGCAAGAAAGTAAAGAATGCTCGAGTTACAATTCGCCATAACGGAATCGTGATTCACGACGATGTGGAATTGACTCACGGCACGCCTGGCAGGTTGCCGGAAGCTGCTGAACCTGCTCCTTTGTATCTGCAGGGGCATGGCAATCCAGTTGTTTACCGCAATATCTGGATGACAAAGAAATAGTTCTCGGAGGGCTGCCAAAGTTACCTGCAGCTGCGATAGATTTTTGGAAGCGGCGTTTGATGGCTGATTAAGCTCATCAGACGCCGCTTTCTTATTTAATGGGTTACTGAAGTGGTGCGTCGATTTTGTTGATGCGGTTGATGTGCCGGCCACCTTCGAATTCGGTTGTTAGCCAGGTATCGACGATCAGCACTGCCGTCGCCTGATCGATCGTGCGTTCCCCAATTGAAATCACGTTGGCGTCGTTGTGCTTTCGAGCAAGTCTGGCTGTTTCTTCGTTCCAGCACAAAGCACAGCGGATTCCCGCGTGGTGATTGGCCGCCATTGCCTCTCCGTTGCCGGAGCCTCCCAAAACAATTCCACGTTCGCATTCGCCTTTGGCAACGGCCGCTGCGGCCGGGTGTACGAAATCCGGATAATCGCAGGAGACCGTTGAATGAGCTCCGAAGTCTATGACCTGATGGCCCTGCCCTTGCAGATGTTCGATGATCAGCTGCTTGTACAGAAATCCAGCATGGTCTGAAGCGATTGCGATTTTCATGCGACGACGTTTACTTCTAACAAGGGCTTCGCCCTTGACCCTGTGGCGTGGTTGGCTGGAAGACGGAGGACGTTCGAATCGCCGAGACGCTCCGTTGTCGCTACGCAGAACATGCGCCCATCATATCGAGTAAGGGGCTAAGGTTCGAATTCGACGATGGTGGCCGACCAACGTGGAAGGCAATTGGAATCAATGCCTCATCCCCATGTGTAGGTCATTCAACAATTTGCGGCAAAGGATAGCCAGCAAGTTGCCGGATTTCGCTGATTTATCGCCAGCACCTGTGTTTTTCAGGCATTCCGTTGCCAGTCGCGCAGGTTTGCTGACTGATGTGCGGTTTCCTGCTGGCCAAATTCAACACGCGGTCCGTTTGGATCGGCTCCGCTTAATCAGGTAGAAGGCTCAAGCCATCGTCTTGAGCCGCGGCCCAGTTGTTCCAGGATGCCGACAACTTCGTTGAACGGGATTGCCAGCGGTTCTACGTTTTCCGCGGCGACAAGTCCGACGGTTCCGATCCAGGTATCGGGGGCTCCAGGAAAGAAGATCACGACTGATCCGTTTTCCAGACGATCCGATTCAAATGCAATTCTGCGGCATTCCGGAGTCGTCACAAGTACGGGCTTCAGCGAAGGAACATTTCGGTCGCCTCCGATATTTCCCGCCAGCAGGTCTTTGTAGATCGCATACTTGGGGAAGAACGTGGTGAGATATTTTTCTATGAATTCCGCACAGCGGCGACCGATTGCTCGATGAGCCACCAGTCCTGCAGCAAAGCATGCCAGCAGAATCGCAGAGACAGCCGCCACAAACAGCATGGCAACTCCAGCGGCCGTCTCTACCGGAATGTATTCCTTTATCGGTTCATGGATGACTACGACAAAGCTGTAGACATAGCCGAGCAGCGCGACAACCGCAGCGACAGGCAATAGAAACAGCACACCCCCAATTGCGGTGGCCTTTACGAAACCGATGGAACGTCCGATGTGTTCTTTCATTTTTTTCAGGTTTCAGGTTTCAGGGCGGTGCTGGTGGGTGAGGTAGAAGTCATCGAGCTGAGTTGATGTTATTGTTCGACCCGAGCGATTCTGTGGAAGTGGAGTTCGACTTCTCGATCAACAACTCGCCGCAGGCCTTCCACAAGGCAGTTTGGTTCGTGATCTGATTCGCCCATGCGTTTGATATCTGCCAGTGGTGTGCCAGGCTGCACGTTGAACGTGCTTTGGTTAATGATCTGGTTACCGGCATCCAGTTCCGGCACGATAAAGTGAATGGTTGCTCCAAAGCACAGCATGTGATGTTGGTAGGCGTCTTCGTACGGCCGGAATCCCGGAAACGGCGGTAGCAGCCCGTGGTGCAGATTGATGATTCGGCCACCGGCAAATTTCCAGCAGATTTCTGCCGGAAGAACTCGCATGTATCGAGCCAGAATCACATAGTCGATGTCATGTTCGTCGATCAGCTTTTCCATTTTTGAATAATCGACTTCGCCCGATGCATTTCCGATATTGCTCCAGGGCACATCAAACTGTTCGGCGACGCTGCGGCACGCATTGCGGTTGCCAATCATCACGGCGGCTTCAGCCTTCAGGCGTCCATCGCGGATGGCCCGCAAAATGGCCAGCGGCGGTTCGGTACGATAGGTGGTGCAGATGGCCAGTCGTGGCAATCGCTTGTGTTCGTCTCGCGCCCAGACTCGAACTTCCAGGCCTCGCAGTTTTCCGATCTCCTGCAGATGTTTGCGAAGTGTGGCGACGGGGCTGGTTTCTTCCGGCCAGTCGATACGCATCATCATGGCGAACAGGTGCTCGCTGTCTCGGTCGTACATCTGAATTTCAAAGATGTTTGCTCCAGCGCCAGAAACGTAGTGCACGATTGGATCGGCAAGGCCTCGATTGTCCGGGCCGACTGCTGTAATGGTGACCTGCATGAAAAAAACTCCGTAACTCTAATTCTTTGTAATTGCTTGAAACCGCGGACAACTGACGCCTTGCGATCGTTGACGCCGGAACCGGGCAGCTGTCGCGTTGATTTGTTTTCGTGTTTCGCCGAAGTTGTTTTTCGCACACCGGCGGGCTGCAGTTTAGCAGATGGTCTGCTAATCTGGATATGCGATCAACAGATGCAAAGAATTCTCATTCTGATGCGAATTGTTGGCTGTTGGGTTCTGTTGGGGAGAATTGTGAGCGCGTTCGCCTGCAGAATCCGGGGTGCTCTGGCTGGAATGTGCAGCCACATCGCTACACTGCTGGTCGTTGTTCACAATTGATCGTTTGGCTTGTTGGGATTCCCTGGAAATGCTTCATCTTCATTCTGCATCATCCGAACGATGGCTTCGGCAGGTTGAGCAGGACCTGAGTGAAATTTTGATCGACCACGCTCAGTGCGAACAAAAAGCCGCAGCCACGGCGATGAACCTGATGTTCGACTATGTGGAGAACGTCGAACTGGCTCGCGAAATGATGGAAATTGTTACGGAAGAGCTGCAACATTTTCAGATGGTGCTGGATTTGATTCGAGGTCGAGGCATTCGGTTTTACAAATCGAAGCCTGGCACTTACGGACGCAAGCTGAAGGAATTGGTTCGGCGACAGGAACCCGGCAAAGCTGTTGACCAGTTGCTGATTGCCAGTTTGATTGAAGCTCGCAGCTGCGAACGTTTTGTGCTTTTGCGAGACAATCTTCACGATGCCGAACTTTGCGAATTTTACGGCAGCCTGTACGAATCAGAAGCACGGCATCACGCCACGTATGTTCGCCTGGCCAAACACTACGCCACCGATAAAGAAGTAAACGATCGGTTGGAAGAACTGGCGGCAGAAGAAGCGGCCATCATCGCCGTCGGTTGCGAACTGCCCAGAATACACAGTTGATATTCGTTAGAGACGAACTCGACGCCTATCGCACGCGTACCGCAATTGCAAACGCGAAACCGGCGTCATTCAAACAAGTCACAACCAGAAGACCACGACAAGGCCACGTTATGAACGCACTCTCTCTGCTGTTTTTATTCGGTCTGCTGCAGCAACAGGCGGTGACAGACTACGACCCGTTGGTGTCAGCCGGCAAGGTGACGATTAAGGACATGCAGTTCCAATACGGAACGGACGATCGTGTTGTGCCAATAAAAGTCTATCTGCCGGAATCATCGACGCCCGCAGCTGTGCTGCTGTTTTCTCACGGGCTTGGAGGGTCACGCGATGGAGGTGCCTATTTAGGAAAGCACTGGGCTGGTCGTGGATATGTCGTTGTCGCCATGCAGCATGCCGGCAGCGACAGCGCTGTTTGGAAAGACGCTCCTCTAAGACAACGACTTGATGCCATGAAGAAGGCTGCCAATTGGGACAGCCTGCAAGGGCGAGTGAACGATGTTGGTGCGACGCTGGATCAGCTGACAAAGTGGAATGATGACGATGCCGATTTAAAGGGCCGTTTGGATCTTTCAAAAGTCGGAATGAGCGGACATTCGTTTGGAGCCGTGACAACTCAGGCAGTCAGTGGGCAGAACTATGGTCGATTGGGGCAGAAGCTGACCGACAAACGCATTAATGCAGCAATTGCTTTTAGTCCCAGTATGCCGAATACTGGGAATGTTGGCAGGCCATTTGAAAAGGTGAGTATTCCGTGGTTGTTGATGACCGGAACCAACGACACCAGCGTGATTAACAGAACAACGGTGGATGATCGCTTGCAGGTTTACAAAGAACTGCCTGCCGCAGGCCACTTTTATGAGCTGGTGCTGTTCGAGGCAGAACACGCAGCGTTTGCCGATGAAACTCGCATTGGAGCCGCCAAACGCAACCCAAACCACCACAAAGTGATTCAGGCGTTAAGCACCGCGTTTTGGGATACCTATTTGTTGAAAAAGCCGGACGCCAAGACTTGGTTAACGGGTGAATCTGCGAAAGCGTTGCTGGAACCAAATGACGAATGGTTCAGCAAATAGCCGCATTTTTTTGAACAGGGGAATGCGTTTGGGGGGGCCGCCTGTATTTTGCCAGGTTGCCGATGCAATCAACAAGGCTGGCAGTCGGCTAAAACCCTTTAGACTTCTTAAAGCAGCGAACTTGTTCACGTTGAGTCAAGTTTTCTGAGCGACGTAGCCGCGTTTCCGAGCGGCAGCTCGAATGGTCTGAGGCCCAGCCTCGTTAGAGTCTTCATGATGCGTGCACGGTGCGCATCTATTTTCATAGCGACAACGGAGCGGTTCGGCGGTTCGAACGTCCCATTCTGTTCCGTATTCCACGCCACCGGGTCAAGGGCGAAGCCCTAGTGGTTAATAGGTGACGCAATCGCGTTTTGTGATCCAGCCTGCTCCAGAATCTCCTACCTGGATATTCAGCCAGTCGTTCTGTTCACCCAGCACGATAAATTCCGTACCTTCTTTTAATGCTTGATTAAAAGCGGTGTCGTAAGTGTCTGAACCGCCTTTGCGAGCCGTTGTTTCTGTGGCCACAATAACTCCGTGGCGCACGTGTTCGATAAAGTACCAGTCTCTGCCCAGCGAAGCCGCTGCAAATAACAGCAGAATCAAAGCCAGCAGCGACAATCGAGCAAACACGATCTTTTGCCAGCCAAGCTGACTCAACAGGCTAAACCAGATTAAGATGCCAAGCAGTGCTGTTACCAGCCAGGCTTTTTCGTGATAGCTGATCGAATGCTGCCAGAAGAAGACATAATCCAGAATCGGTTTCTTCGATTCTGCCGAAACGTCTCCTAACGCGTGCCGCAGATTCGCATTTAGCCAGGGATCTCGCGGCAAGTGGCGTACTGCCTGTCGGTAAGAGGCGATTGCTCGGCCACGCTTTTCAGCTCGCATCCAGGCATTGCCCTGATTGTAGAGCACGCTGCCAGACGAAAACCCACTGTCAAGAATCTCCTGATACAGCATCGCTGTTTGAACATAGTCTTCCGGCGTACTGGCTTTATTGAATTTTTCTTCGGCCTGCTGAAATCGGCGAGACGTTTCCAGATCGGGTGATGTGCCGCAACCGGCGATGGCCAGCAGTGCTGGCAACAGCATGTAAAAAGAGCGACAGCCTGCACTTAAAAAGGATTTACAAACTAACATTGTTTCTCCAGTGCGGCGCCCAGATCTGTCACCAGCGTTTTGCAGATCGTAATTAGTTCTGATGGGCTGTTGAGGCTGGCCCCGTAGCGAGCTGCGTCGCACTGGTCCATAAACTGCCGAGTTCGCTGTTGCAGTTCGTGGTTGATTCCTGCGGCGGCCAGGTGATTGACGGCGTCGCTAGACGTCATTCCGGCGGACGCGTTTCCTGTGAAGTCGGCAATCAGTCCTTTAATGGCGTCGTTAATGGTGTCCAGCAATGCCTTATCATCGCTGCCGGGTTGCAGCGACTTCAGCGTGTTGGCAGCGTTTAGTCTGGCTGCCTTTCTGCGAACGAAAGCGGGGTCGGCATGCAGTCGTTGTTGACGCTTCATTCCCAGGCTTACGATCGCAAACGTACTTAGCATGGTCGCCCAGATTCCGGCCCAGTGTTTCAATGAAAAGCTGGTTGCTTTCAATGATTCCAGGCTGGAATGGTTCGCAAATATTCCGCCGCTGGTTGCCTGCAGTAACGGATCTGCAGGCTTCGTTGCACCGGCAGAAGAAACAATATCCGCACCTGAAAGCTCGCGTGCTTCCTGAATGCTGACGGGAATCGCGGCTGTTTGAATTGTCACGTAGTCTTCTTTGATTGGGTCGAAATACGACACGGGAATTGCCGGGAATTCCGTTACTTCGGTCGTAAGAGGTCGCAGGCTGTAAGTGAAGACTTTCGCGTTTTGCTGCGAATCGATGGTGGCATCGTAGGTTCTGAACTTTGCGTTCATACCTTCGATGTCGCCAATACTGGGTGGCACTGCGTCATCGATGTGTCCGCTTCCGGAAATTCGTACCATCAGTGTCATCGGATCGCCAACTCGACCTTCGCTGGGAGCCAATGAAGCGTTGGCGACAAAATTCTGACCAATCACGCCGATGTAACTGCCCGGACGATTTGCCAACGGAGCCGACTTCGCCTCAATCTTCAGAGTGTCAGATACGGCATAGACTTCTTCACCTGCCAGTCGACCGTTTTTGATTTCTGTGCCAAACGTGCCCTTCAAGTTAACCGGGCCAAGCGAATACGAACCCGGTTTCGACGCCGTGAACGTACGTTCAAACGTATATTCGAAGTACTGCACAACGTTGCCTTCGTCGTCCGTTTGGTCAACAGGTTTGGGAGTCGGTTTAAAGACCGTGGTTTCTCTGCCGAAAAACGAAATCGAAGTTGTGCCGATATTGTTAATTTGAAATCCATCCGGGTCTTCTCTAAAACCTCGCCGACTGGTTTGCATCATCGGCTGCAGAATTTCTCGCCACTCCACTTGCGGATCAAGGCCTGTGGGCAGGTTCTGATCGTCAAGCCACGGAATCACCAGTCGCACCGGACTGCGATCCTGAACACTTAGCGGACTGCGATCGGAAATTTCGTCCGGAAGTCGCTTGATTAAAACTTTCAGCGTAACGGTAAATGGTCGCATCAAAAACACAGACGTTTGGTCGCACGACATCTGCAGTAGAGCGATGTTCTGGTCACTGGGGGCAATCACAGAAATCGGAACGCTGCGGCCCGTCAACGTCTGCCCGTTGACGTCTGCGGTTGGAGCGGGAATTTCTGTTGTCGATGAATCTGTCGGCGTTAGACGATATTGATACATCATTCCGCGACGTATCACTTCGCTGCGACGGCCGTTAATGATGGTAATCTGCTGCGAGTTCAGCGACTGCTCGCCCAAAAACTCCACCGTGAAGTTTTTGAAGCTGCTAAGATCCGGAGCTGACGGGTTCTCGACGTGATTCAGCGTCAACTGGTAAATAATGGATTCGCCGACATAAACTTTGTCGCGATCCACTTCAACCACAATTTCCGGTTCCTGAGCACCGGCAACCGTAGTGACGCCCAGTAATGCCCACAATGCGCAGCCGAAAATCATAAGTTTAGGCAAGCTTATTGTCCCGGTATGCCGTGTCATTTGTGCCTGATTAAATGTTCGAAGTAGGTCGTCACGTAAATTTTAACAGTGACGTAGATTAGTGGATTTTTGATCTGCAGGGTACGCTGTCAATACGATTCGTGTTTGCTGAATTCATTGCTCGTCGACGAATGGTGGCTGTTTTTCAATGCGAATGGAGTTGTCTGGCTGAAATGGGTAAGGTGAAGGCCTAGTTTAAAGTGTTTTGGTCAGAGTCTTACTCAAAAAGGTGAGTGCACGGAACGCGCATCATTTTGGTAGCGACAACGGAGCGGCTCGGCGATTCGAACGTCCCACGCTTTTCCGTATGCCACGCCACTGGGGCAAGGGCGAAGCTCTTGCTAAGATTTCAATTTGCTGTTGCCGAAACGGCGGGTTTAACGATGAATTATTTTGCAGAAAACCAACTTGCTGCGACTCGCCGACAACTGCTGACGTCTGCCGGCACCGGTTTGGGAGCCGCCGCATTGGCGACGCTGCTGAATTCGCCGAAAACGTACGCCGCTGGTGCCGGTTTGAAGGGGACCGTGGCGGCCGATTCGCTGGGCGGCCTGGCAGGCCTGCCGCACATCAGCCCCAAAGTGAAAAACGTTATTTATCTGTTTCAAAACGGAGCCCCCACGCACGTCGACATTTTCGACCACAAGCCGTTGCTGACCAAACTTCACGGGCAGCCCATTCCATCCGGATTTGTAGATGGAAAACGCTTCAGCACCATGACGGGCAACGCATCCGGCAAGTTAATGCTGGCTCCCGTAGAACCGTTTCGAAAACACGGCCAGTGCGGGGCCACGGTCAGCGATCTAATGCCGTACACCGCGAAGATTGTCGATAAGCTGTGCTTTCTAAAAAGCATGCACACCGAGTCCGTCAATCATGCTCCCGCAATTACGTTTTTGCTGACAGGTTCAGAAATTCCTGGACGCCCCACTTTGGGAGCGTGGCTGAACTATGGTCTTGGCAACGAAGCCGACGACCTGCCGGCATTTGTGGTAATGACGTCCATCAGCAAAGGGACATCGTGCGGACAGATCTTCTACGACTTCTATTGGGGCAGCGGTTTTCTGCCGTCTCGCTATCAGGGAGTCAAGTTTCGCAGTGGTGGCGATCCGGTGCTGTATCTGTCGAATCCGGACGGCGTGACTCGCGAAATGCGTCGTGGCTGGTTGGACGACCTGGCAAAGCTGAATCGAGCTAAGTTGCAGCAGCACGGAGATCCGGAAATTGCAACTCGGATTGCTCAATACGAAATGGGTTTCAAAATGCAGGCCAGCGTGCCGGAACTCACCGACCTGTCCGGCGAAACCAAAGAAACGCTGGACATGTACGGCCCGTCAGTTTTGGAACGAGGAACGTTCGCTCACAACTGCCTGCTGGCCCGAAGGCTGGTTGAACGAGGCACTCGGTTTGTGCAATTGATGCATGCTGGCTGGGATCAACACAACAGTCTAACCACCGAACTGTACAACCAGTGCCGCGACACAGATCAACCGTCGGCCGCTCTTGTGAAAGACCTGGAACAGCGCGGATTGCTGGAAGACACTTTGGTGATCTGGGGCGGTGAATTTGGACGAACGCCGTTCCTTCAGGGTGACATCAATAACAGAGTTCGCTGGGGCCGAGATCATCATCCGTATGCGTTTACCGTGTGGATGGCTGGCGGCGGCGTGAAGCCCGGCTTTACCTGGGGCGCATCCGACGAACTCGGCATCAACGTGGCAGAAAATGGAGTTCATGTTCACGATCTGCAAGCCACGATTTTGCACCTGCTGGGAATCAACCACGAACAGCTAACCTACCGCTTTCAAGGCCGCCAGTTTCGTCTGACCGACGTCCACGGCCACCCCGTTCACGAAATCATGACCTAACAAGGGCTTCGCCCTTGACCCGGTGGCGTGGCATGCGGGAAGACGCGGGACGTTCGAATCGCCGAGCCGCTCCGTTGTCGCTGCGCAACAGAAGCACGTGGGGGTGAATTGGGGCGGCCACTTCCGTCAGGTGTGAATTAGCGGTTTTACCAAACGTAGCCATCACGACGGAGCGTGACGGCTACGTTTTTTGTAATGCGACTACGTCAGAAAATGCTGCTGAGCGTGCAATCGGATGCGTTTCTGTTGCCGCTGGGCGTTCGCAAAGTGCAATTTGGGAGTGTGGCCCAAACGACATTTGGTCGATTGAGATACGTATGAAATAGCTGTTGTTGCGTTTTGCAGCACATTGTTGCGTGTGGAACTGACGCAACTTAGGGGCGATTTTGGGTTCAAGTTGCGCCGGACGCGTCAATTCCCCAATCTGCAACGTGTTGTGGCTATTGGATTTAGGGTCAATCTTCAGATATTAACCAAATACTGAAGACTTTTCACCGGATTTGCCCCAGAATTTGCGTTACTAAGATCACCGAAGCGAAACAAGCAAGGGGTGGTCATGCTGAACAACACAGGTTCGCTTGTGTTTTTGGCTCAGGAGGAAGACCAACGTCTTTAAACGGAACGCTCCCTTCTTCATGTTATTTGCCCGATCGGGATCAATCCAATCTTTTGCTGGAGAGCACTAATGCAGTCACGTCGTCCCACAACAGCGTCGAATAAAAGACGACGCGGCTTTACCTTGATTGAACTTTTGGTGGTGATTTCAATTATCGCCACTTTAATGTCCCTGATTCTTCCAGCGATTCAAAACGCTCGGGAAGCCGGTCGACGAACTCAGTGTTTGAATAACCTTAGAAACGTAACGGTCGCGATGCACAACTTCGCATCATCCAACAAAAGCCGACTACCTGCATCTGCAACGTTTCTGCCTGGTGGTTCTGGTGACGACCATGTTGAAGGTTACAGTTGGGCCGTTGAGCTACTGCCGTTCCTTGATCAGCAAGGTACGTATGACCGATGGAATAAAGGAATCGCTTGGAATGCTGGATCGAATGCGTCCGCTGCACTTGCGAGCGGTCTTTATGTTCCTGCCTTCGCCTGTCCGAATGATGAGTCAGCTTTTCAGACACCAGGTGGTTTGACCTATGTTGTTAACTCTGGATTTGGTGATACCGATCCAGGCACAGACACCGTTTCGAACTCTGCCGCAACTGCCCCTGTCGCAACCACACACACGAACCGACATTCGTATGTTGTTGAGCCGTTTGACTGGAATGGCGACGGGAATGTTGGCGTCATCGATGGTTCTGACCAGGCTGTCACACAGGCGACTGGTGTGATGTGGCCGAGCTTCGCTAATGAGAATAATCAAAGCTCAACTTTGGGGAAAATTTACGATGGAACGTCTAACACATTGTTGTTGGGTGAAAACATCAAGTCAGGCGACCCAAGCACAACCAACTGGGCGGACCCACGAACTCGTGCTTGCTCGTTTATGTATCCGTTGACTGCTGGGTCAATCACTGCAACAACCCTGAGCAATCCTCTTCCAGCTATTGCATTGGATTCATCTGGCAATCGATTACCAGCTTACCCTAACGAATCCAAGAACGCAGCTCAGGGATCGACAGCATTCTTGGCGTCAAGCCATCCGGGGATTGTTGTTGTTTCCTTCGTCGACGGTTCTGCCAGCACAATTAGTGAAGGTATTGACAAGACCGTTTACACTAGCCTGATCACACCTGCCGGTACTCGTCTTAGAAACGGGTTGACCGTGGAAAAACCAGTTAGTGCTGATTCATTCTAGTTTCTACGGCTTGGCCTACTGATCAAGCCGAAGATTCATCAGAAACGAAAAACGAAAAGCCTCTCAGTTGATAAAGCTGGGAGGTTTTTTTGTGCGCTGTGGAATGTGTTGACTTGCGCGATGTGCTAAAAACGTGCGTCAGGTTTTGTCCGCACAAATACTTTGGGGCATCCTGTCGCTGGACTCGCCAGAGTTCAGTTGTGGAATTCCGAAGTCTGGCGACTCCGGCTACAGATTTCAGTACACGCTATTAACGCTTGCCTGCACCATGAATATAACCTTTCGCCACGCTTTAGCTGATGACATTGACGTGATCGTTGATTTCAATGTTCGCCTTGCTTTGGAAACGGAAGACAAGCAATTGCCGGTTGATGTTGTCCGAAAAGGCGTTGCTGCAGCTCTGCAGCTAAGCCCGGAAGCTCGCTACTTTGTTGCAGAATGTGATGGCCGCGTCATCGGCCAGTTGATGATTACCAGAGAATGGAGCGACTGGCGAAACGGCTGGATTGCATGGATCCAAAGTGTTTACGTGCATGCCGATTTTCGAGGATGTGGAGTATTCCGGCAGTTGTTTGAACACGTCAAACAGCAGCTTGCTGAAGCCGCCGACGTGGTCTCCATTCGACTGTACGTCGAACAGGACAATAGCACTGCCATCAGCACCTACGAAAAACTGGGCTTCCAGGATCCCGCCTATCGAGTACTGGAGATGCCGCTGAACTCTGGGAAATAACGCATGCTTGACTGCGTGATGGCTACTTTGGTTTCGTGCACAGCCTCGTTAAGCTTGTGATGGTGCGGGCCTTACTCGTGCAAACTGCATTTCGGCCATCGGGAAAACCTGAATCATGTCTGTTCAATTCTTCATAGCTGTTGCGTGTTCTTTTTTTGCGTGCAGCTTGTTGTCAGCAGCAGAACGTCAGCCGAATATTGTTCTGCTGGTGGCGGATGATCTTGGCTATGGAGAACTGGGATGTCAGGGCAATCCGCAAATTCCAACGCCGCATATTGATTCCATCGCCAACGACGGAGTGCGGTTCACCAATGGGTATGTAACGGCCGCATTTTGCAGCGCGTCGCGAGCGGGATTGATGACCGGGCGATATCAGACTCGATTTGGGTATGAATTCAATCCAATTGGAGCCAGCAACGAAGATCCGAACGCTGGCTTACCGGTTACGGAAATGACGTTGGCAGATCTTCTTCAAAACGTTGGCTACACCACAGCACTTATCGGAAAATGGCATCTTGGCGGAACCGCCAAGTATCATCCTCAGCGTCGCGGGTTTGACGAATTTTTTGGGTTCCTGCACGAAGGTCATTATTTTGTACCGCCACCATATTCCGGCGTCACCACCATGCTGCGGCGAAAGGCACTGCCGGGAAATTCCAAGGGCCGCTGGATAAGTGCTGACGGCAAGACCGTGTATTCAACTCACATGGGGCACAACGAACCAGACTATGACGCCGACAATCCGCTTTATAAAGCAGGTCAGCCAGTTGAAGAGCAGGCTTATTTGACCGACGCGTTGACTCGGGAAGCGACCAGTTTTATTGAACGTTCGAAAGACCGCCCGTTCTTTTTGTATCTGGCGTATAACGCCGTGCATAGTCCGTTGCAGGGGGCTGACGGGTATATGCAGAAGTTCAGCAGCATTGATGACATTCACCGTCGGATTTTTGCGGCCATGTTGGGAAACCTGGATGACAGTGTTGGTTCTGTATTGGATTGTCTTCAGCAGAACGACCTGGATCAGGACACACTTGTGTTTTTTATCAGCGACAACGGAGGCCCCACACGAGAACTCACCAGCAGCAATCTTCCGCTGCGCGGGGAGAAGGGTTCGATGTACGAAGGTGGCATTCGCGTTCCGTTTATGATGCGTTGGCCGAAGCAGGTGCCAGCCGGTGAGGTGTATGAAAATCCCGTTGTGTCATTGGACATTTTTTCTACGGCAACCACAGCTGCAGGTATTGGCGGGCAGCAAGTGGGGATTCGCGATGGAGTTGATCTGTTGCCGTTTTTGAAAGGCGATATTCAAGAGTTGCCTCACGAGACGCTCTTTTGGCGAACCGGGACGAAAGCAGCTTTGCGTCACTTAAACTGGAAGCTGCTAAGAAACGCAGAGCGTCAGCAATCCAACGATTGGCGGCTTTTCAACCTGGCTGAAGACGTTTCCGAAGAAAGCGACCTGTCTGTTCAGAACCCCGCGAAGTTGAAAGAACTGGTGCTGAAGTGGGAGTTGTTAAATGCAGAAATGATTGCTCCAATCTGGAATCCATCAGGTCGTTGATAGCCTCATTTGTTGATTGTCTGCTTCCACGTTAGCTAGCAGCGTGTCCGGTAAGTGAGTTGTGGTGTGGCGATTGAGTGATGGGAATT
>CALFSX010000157.1 GCA_937916515.1 uncultured Planctomycetaceae bacterium
GAGAAGATCAAATGACATTTTGCTGAACATGGAATGACCAATTAACGAACGTATCCTGGTTGACTCGTCCAAGTCCCGATTTCAATTGGCCGGCTGCCGAAGTTGCATAATTCTGACTGCGAACGAGACACGACTGGCAATCGAATTCTGCACATGTATCAATATTGCATGCTGGTGCTGCTGCTGTATCTGCTCACCCCAATCCTCTCATCGTTGCGAGCCGTTCAGCAGGCCAGTGAACTGAAGAACGTAAAGAAGAAACCTGGATGTGCCTGTCCGTCACCGGGATCGCAGCCTGAATCAGTGACGGTCGCCGATGCCCAGCGCTTAAACCGATTATTGAAGCCTTCAGTTAACAGGTGAAGCCGCTGACAACAGATAAGCGACTGAAGGGCATGAAGGGGCTCACAGCTGTGGGCGTCGAGATCGCGGAGCCTATGCCACACATAGCGATGGCAACGTTCCCTGCGGCAAAAGCCGGCAGCGGTAGGAAACTTGAGGTTGACTCTGCAGACTCACTTTGAGACCGGCCGAACCGTGTCAACACGCATGAACGGCCGGTGGTGAACATGACGAACGTGCTGTCATAACACAAGCCGCTGAACTTAATCGGACTTATGTCACGTATCGTGGTGACGCGAAGTTCGCACTGCTCAATCGCATCGTGGATACTGGCAGCGGTTACGTGTGCCGCATTCGAGTCAACAGTGTTCATCACGTTGTCAAAAAACGCGTCAAGAACGACGCAGTCCGGAATGCACCCGGTGAATTGCGGCAGTGGACAGGTAAAATAAACAGACTGCACCAAATCCGTCCGATGCAGGCTACCATTGACAAAACCAGACCAATCAGCGGCATCGCCGCACTCATAAGGCCCCCAACAGGCCAGTGACTCTTCGTGACGACCGCCAGAAGTCTGAGCGCCAAACAACAGGTCCAACTGAGTGCGATCCGGTTTCGTTCTGTGAAACCGCCTGACTGTGGAGACCTTGTTGCGAACAGCTCAGCAGCAAAATCTTCTACGTCGTCAAAGCAGTCCTTAAGCTGCAGAATTGGCGGATCGGAATCTGACATGAAGACTTGTTTTCACGAACTGACGTCCACCGACCGGTGATGCAGTGCCTGCTGACGTTCAGTTATGACACAGAACTAAAAATGACCGATGCCCAACTTCGCACGGGGCGAACCAACGAAAGCCAGGCACCGGTCGGACTTAACAAATATGGAGCTATTGCTGACGCGAACTCCAATATTTCCCGATCGTTCAAAGACCGGAGACCATCAGATCTGCAGCAGGTCCGCAACACTTGCAAACACATCGTCCAGAATTCCATCAATCTCCGGACTCACGGAAGATGCACCAGACGTCAACAGCGACAGGTCGTTGTAGTAGGTCGGCGACAATGTTGTGATGAGGGTTCCCGACGCGGTCGGCTTTCCGTCCCAGGCAAAGAAGCTCCCGTCTTCGGTGATGAAGTACCAACTATCACCTTTGAGCCATTTTTCGTTCCGACCGCCCCAGTTCAGGAAGTCAGTTGGCGTTGTCTTCAGGTTCAACCCATGGTTAATCGCATAGGCTGCTTCTTCGACGGAAAGATTCTGTAAAGCGTTTGTCAGCAGCGTTGGATCTGCGTGATAGCGAGAATCCAGGCCGGCCACAAGAGTGCCATTCATTCCAGAGCCGCTGGTCCACTGATAAACACTGCCATCCGGCGTTACGTAGTACCAGCCTCCATCGCCCTTGACCCATTTTTCGCCAAGGCCGCCCCAGTTTTCGTAGTAGTTGCCGTCCGTTGTCAGCTCAAGGTCATGATCAAGATCTGCCGCAGTGATTCTGGCGACATCGTCGTTAATACTTGGTGTATTGGCCGCACTGGAATTGTACAACAATTCAGGATTGTCGTAGAACGACGCATCAACGTTGGCAATCAGATCACCGTTCGCTCCCGGCTGGCCGTCCCACTTGATGAGACTTCCATCCGGCGTAATGAAATACCAGCCACCTTCGCCGTGCATCCATTTCTCACCGAGTCCGCCCCAGTTTTCGAACATATTGGATGTTGCCTGAAGTTCCAGGCGATTGTCGAGATCGTAAGCCTCTTCAAATTCAGCGGGCGATGCGTCGGCAACTCGCCCCGTACCAGTAAAGGTGCCTGTTAGAGCTGTGCCAACCGAGACGACGGAACTGCTGGAAACGCCGGGCCAGTTTGAAGGATAGGCTCGACCGTCGTCACCGTTTCTGAATGACAATTCCCCAAATCCGCGACTGTTGACCGTAATCTGGCCGACAGTTACTCCATCAACGACAACAGCAAGTTGCTCGCCACGAACCCCGTTCCAGACTTCGACCTGAAATTCCTGTTGAAGACCGTTTGAACTGTCTTCAAGTTTTGCCCGTCCCTGAATCGTTCCCGTGGAAGTAAGGTTCAGGCGAAGGTGGTCTGAGCCGTCGTTGCCTACAGTGGCAGTTGTTTGTGTGGCAGGATTTGAATTCGCGATGGTCGCGGAAAGAACGGTGCCGACTTCGACAACACTATTGTCTGTGATGACCGGGAAATTTGACGGCAACGGTGATTCGTCTCGACCAGGAAAACTGGAAAGCTTCAATCGCCCGTAGCCGCGATTGCCGACACTCACTGAACCGACATTAACACCATCGACGGTGACAGAATGTGAACTGCCGGGTGTCAGCCCGCGAACTTCCACTTCAAAGCTTTGCTGCTGCAGCCCGTGCTCAATTTCGGATTCGAATTGCACTTCACCAGATGCACCAGCAACTCCCGTGAGCACGCCACGGTTTTCGGCTCCATTGTCGTCGTTACCTTTCACTCCGTTGTCGTCGTTCACGCCCGACCCGTTGTCGTCGTTGCCCTTCACTCCGTTGTCGTCATTCACACCCGACCCGTTGTCGTCGTTGCCGTTCACTCCATTGTCGTCATTCACACCCGACCCGTTGTCGTCGTTGCCTTTCACTCCGTTGTCGTCGTTCACGCCCGACCCGTTGTCGTCGTTGCCCTTCGCTCCGTCATGGTCGTTGTCGCCCGATCCATTGTCATCGTTGCCGTGGTCATCGTTGCCGCTTGCCGACAATAATACTCGCGTCTCTAAGACATCACTAACGGTGATTCGTGGACTAACAGCGCGATTGCGACGTCGATTCTTATTAAACAGTGGCATGACTCTCTCCGGGTTGGCTTGGGTGACATAGGTGTCGTGTAGGCAGTTATTTGCCTTCCCAAGGGATACTGGCCACCAATGCAAACCTTGCGCAGAAATCCACGAAAGATGTCGCTAAGCGGATGAATTGTTTTTAGCGCAAAATACGATGCCGGAATAAAGGAGCGCCGAGTGACTCCGTAAACTGCACTTCAGCACGAGAACTTGCGCACGCCGTAACTGCGAATGACTTGAGAATTCGAGCGACGTTCGAGCTGATCATTTGTTGGCGAGAACCAGACGATCCTGCGACTCAGGCGCACGAGCCCGGCCAAACCTATCGGCAATTCATCGTTTAGACGGCAGGGCGAATGCTGCGACGGATTTTGCGGACGATCTTTTGCACGGCCGGGCTGTTCGGGGCGTTGGACGCCGCCAAAACTCCTCCAGCCAAGGCTGCGGCCATTAAAACTGTCGCATTGGAAGTTGCGGACGCAGGGTTGGATCTGGCAGGAACATTCACGTCATCATCAGACGCTCCGTCGATGCTGAACGGAAGCCGGATCTGTTCGCTTAACAGCCCGAATGCTGAACCATACCGGATCCCAATCGCTGTTTCAGACACACCCGCGATGACAACACCGTCAATTCCCGCCAAAGACGGTTCATCTGACAACTCGCCTGACAGTTCTTCAATGATGGGCGACTTTGCGCCATCTTCGGCGCGATCCACGACATCACCATGCTGAACTTCAACGATTGCATCCAGCACGTGACCGTCAACGGTTGAGTCACCTTTTCCTTCCACAGGAACTTCGATGGGTGCCGAATCTGCCTCAGTCGCATTCTCTGCTGCAACTTCTGATGTCACAACCGCTGCTTCAGTCTGGTTTGTCAGCTTTGTCAGGACAGGAACATTGGCTGCTGCCAACTTGCTTACTGCTGCGTTGCCAGCTTCAACGTCCGATAGCGACTCAGATTCCGACAGACCCAAAGTTGTCATTCCGTTATCCGGGGACGCACTTTCAGATGCAATCACCAGCTCGTGAAGTTCTGCAGGAGCGATCAGCAGCGACTCGGCCACATGGGCAATAACATCGTCAACCAACTCAGGCACATGATGGTCCTGCAGCTCAAGCCGATAACCATTCTCATGAGCCTCCTCAACCAACTCTTCGAGTTCTTCGAATTCGACGCTTTCATTGTCCGCTGCAGCTGCTGCGATCACAGAAGCAGAGACTGCCGAGAGACATAGACGCGATTCCAACGGTTGCGCAGACAGAACGTCATAGCGACTGCGGCGGAAACAATTGAGTCTTCTGGTCATCGTCTAACCCTGAAGAAAGAAGGAGAACGGATGTGCGTGTGAGCTGACACCAATGTTAACGTTGATCGCAAATTTCATACCGGGGCAATTCTGAAGAAATCGCACAAATCTGCAGATCCAATCACACAACAGAAGCTTTGCATGGACAGTTCCTTTCCCCGACGGTGGAAAGGAACTGTCCACATGTTGCCAATTTAAAGTCACTTGATTGGCATTCGTTTGCGCCACGCTGCGGCCTGCGCACTGGTGATTTGCTGAGTGTTCTCCAATTGATCGATTGCATCAACAATCTTTTGGCCGGTCTTGTGTTGCCGAACTGCACTGCCGGGGAATTTCTGCTCATTGGAATTTAATGAAGCAAACAATAAAGCCTCGACAGCTTCTTCCGTGGCTTTGATTCGCAGGTCTAAATCACTCGAAATTGTCAGCAGCAGATCGATCGTCTGAAACGTCTCATCCACCGCAGTTGGCAACTCGAGCCATGGCGTTGCACGTACTTGCTTTAACCGAGCAACAGCAAGATCAAAGCGAATGTCTTCGGCAGTGGCATCCAGGCTCACACAACGGTTAAGCAGTTCGATCGCTTTTGCCAAAAGCTCTTTCGGGGATATGCCATCATTGGAACCAACGGAATCACATTGTAAGTCATAGATTCGAATATCGGCCAACGCGTGCGAATGCAGTGTCGCAATTTTCTCTGGAGCGGAGGCTTCAAGTTTTTGACACAGTTGAGTGGCAGCATGAAACTCAACACACGCCGACTGTGTGTCGTCCTGCTGACTGGCAAAATCTCCACGAGCCAGGTGCAGCCAAATCTGACATTGTTGAACTTCTGGCCTTAATCGGAAGCCTTCCGCCATCGCATCCAGCGTGTTCTGCGACTGCTTGAAACAGTGTTCCGCTTTCTGCAAATCACCTGTCTTTCGCGCGGCTTCGCCCATTCGCAGCCACGCCACGGTTAACGTCACACTCACTGGCGAATCGGCAGTGAGTTCGGCAGACAGCTGCTGCAGATCTTCAATGGAAGCATTCAACAGTTGTTGTTGCAGTTTCGGGCGATCGGCCAGCGCATTCTGCAGTCCAAACGTCTGGCGATTTAACACGCGAAACGCAAGAGTGGCCTGGCGATTCGCGCTTTCTGCCTGCCCAATCGCAACAGCACGGTCGGCATCTGAACGCTCGTTGGCCTCTTTCAAAAGTCGGTTGGAATCGCGAAGGTCACGGTTGCGGACTTCCAGTTCACCAAGAAACCTGGTCGTGTCGAGCGTAAACCGCCCCCACATCACCATCAGAACAACCAACAGGCCGGCAATCACCAGAAACAGATTTGCAATCGTCGGGTTACGTGCTTTCCATCGCAGCAATCTGCCCATAATACCCACAGGACGAGCAAGCACTGGCAAACCATTCGCCCAACGCTGAAGGTCTTCTCGAAACAATGTCGCTGTCGCATAACGTTTTGCCGGCGATTTGGACATCGCCTTCAGGCAGATCGTCTGCAGGTCTCGGGGAACTTCGTCATCAACACTGCGCAGAGATCGAGGCTCTTCATGCAGAACCTGTTGCAGCACCATGCGCACAGATCCGCGGAAAGGAACCTCGCCCGTCAGCAGTTCGTACAACACGGCTCCAGCGCTGTAAACGTCGGATTGCTCGTTTGCCATGTGAGCGTCCAGTACTTGCTCAGGCGCCATATAGGCTGGAGTTCCGGCGATGCTGCCAGGAGATGTCAGGTCGAAACTCTGTTCTTCCAGTCGAGCCAACCCGAAGTCAACCAGTTTTGCTCGCAACCCCTGCTGTTGATGCTGCAGCAGAATATTGCCGGGCTTGACGTCTCGATGAACGACGCCCCTTGCGTGCGACGCTGCCAGGCCTTCCAACACTTCGCAGATCAATTTGACGGTCGCGTTTTTTTCAATCCGGGACTCTGTCTCCAATCTCTGCTGCAGCGATTGCCCGTCAATGAATTCCATCACCAGATAAGGTGGAAAATCGGACCGTTCGCGTACGTCGTACACGGCCACAATATAGTCGCTTTCAATGCGTGCGATGGCGTTGGCTTCCTGCAGAAACCGTTGTCGCGACGGAATGGAAACGCACAATTCGGCTCGCAAAACCTTGATCGCGACGGTT
>CALFSX010000158.1 GCA_937916515.1 uncultured Planctomycetaceae bacterium
CGCTGACGCATGATCTGAGCGAAGGCAAGGCGGTGATTTCCGCCCAGAATAAACACGGTCGAATCGTGCAGGTGGGCACGCAACAAAGTCGATAAAGGTCGTCCTACGGGATGGCGAGGCCAGTGAGGGTGTCGAAAACCTGCGAGGTTCCGGCGCTGACCAATGTGATGGCGAGCCAGCGTTCTGGCGCGAGTGGACCGGATTGGGGTTCGAAATACGGCTCGCCGCGTATCGCTCGCTGGTGGTGAGCGGAGATTTCGTCGGGTGAGAGCGCGAAATCGTAGAAGGCGACTTCGTCGATCGTTCCTGTGAACGGTTCGCTGTTGCGATGATTTCCAATCACCGCTGGGGACGGACCGCCGTTCAGGATCAGGTTGCCCACTGGAAAGCCGTGCGAGAACCGCAGGCGGCCATCAATATAGATCGCCTTCCGCCCAGTGAAACTGTCGTACGTGGCGACAATGTGGTGCGGCTTGCCGTCGGTCATTTCCTGCAGGCTCGGTCGGCCATCATTACCGTCAAGAGGCATGTCCAACTCACTGTAGCCGTGCCCTTCCAAATGCAGCCCAAAACTCAAACACGGGCCGGGTGCAACCTCGGGAACATCAAAGTCATTCAAGCTACCATCATTCTGAAAGCTCAGCAACATCCGATGGTTCCCATCTTCCTTACGAAAGATCTCGTCGTAGTCCATGTGTCGACCGCTCCATCGGCAGACCACGAGCGCCTCGATGCTGATCCCGCTACTGCATGCCATGTTGCCGGTGCCGACTTCAACCCCCGTGCCGGTTTCGATACGGACAAACGCGTCCTTGCGGTTCTCGAAGACCAGTGCTCCTGATCCGACCAGACCTGGTGATTGCCTGATGTGATCATCGCTGTAACGCAGGTCGGGTTCAGACTCGGCCGTGCCGTCTGAGCCACGGTCGTCAAAACTCCAGTAATAGAGTGGCCTGCGTATACGCGACTGAACTTCGACTTCGCCATCGATCACGTCGACCCGAATTCGATCATGTTCCATCGTGGCGACGCGGAAGTTGGTGCCGCGGTCCACCACTCGAAGGCTGCTGGTTTGAATCGAGTAATTCGTGTCGGGGCGAGTCAGGCTCGCGTGCACCGAACCTTCAAACAACACGCCCTCCGACCTGGAGCTGGCTCCAAACATTGCCGGACCTTCGATCTGCACATCGGTGCCGTCCGTTGTTGTCAGCCGGGTTGCCCCCTGATGAACTGTGAACGTGGTGGGAGAGATACTTTTGAGCCGATCCGTGTCCATAACTCCGACGACGTGAACCGGCAGGTTTCGATTGTCATAGTGACCGCCCGACGCCACATCACCCGTCGCCAGATCGTTGTTCGCGAGCTCTGGCAGGTTCGAAGAAACACCACCGAGATTGTCCCTGGAGCCGGCGAAGTAGATTCCCGCAGACACAACCAAAAGGACTGCCGCCGCCACGGACGTTACCACGTAAAGCCAGCTGCGTTGAGCAGGCGATTGCAGCGATTTAGACGGCACAAGAGAGTCGCTGGATGACAGAGGATGCAGCCCGGTTTCCGGCAGGCCAGCCGTCGTCAACGCGAGCTGGCCATGAACCAACGCGTAACGCAGGTAGATGCGACGAAGCTCGGGCTCGTCGGCCATCAGCGATTCCAGCTCCGCGATCTCCTTGTCGGATGCGGTTTCCGCAAGAAGCTGTTCGGCAAGTTCAATGACCCGCTCCGCACCGGCTGGCTTATTCATGGATTCGTCTCCCTTGCGCAGCATTCCTTCGTGTGAAGTCATGGCGTCTGCCCCGATAACTTCGCCTCGACACACTCCAGCAGCGCCCGACGCATGACCTTCAACGATTTGTAGACCGCGTGCACCGATCGCTCCCACGCACTGGCGATCACGGCTGCTGTCTGGTGGTCACTATAGAAACGATGGATCAAATCACGCTGGCGATCGGACAGTTGCTTGACACATTCATCCAACGCGGTCTGACGAGGCACCAGTTCATCGGCCAACCCGATCGCTTCGACCGTCAGTTCGTGGAGGAATTCTTCGCTGAAAGTTAGTCGATCGCGTTTCGCCGTCCGCCAGTGTTTGAGTACCTGGTGCCGGGCGACACCAAGCGCCCAGGGCAGGAAGTCTGCATCGGGCCGAAATGTTGGAAAGCTTCGCCAAAGTTCAAGGCTGGTTTCCTGAAAGACATCATCCGCGCCTGCATGCTCTGGAACGAAACTACGAATCCAACCCGCAATACGCAACTGGTCACGAGAAAACAGCCTGAGAAACTGTTCGTACAGTTCAGGATCAACGATGGGTGTTTTATTCATACAGTTTACTGCGTTAATCTCAGGAGTGTCGGTGACTCGACTCTTATCGACAATGGCGCGACAAGCTTACAATTGGTACCCAAAAGTAGAAAACTTGCTTTTTAAGTACCAATTTTCAGCCGGCCGGGAAACAGCCGTGCACTGATGAACTGGACATCGCCATGTTTACCCGAATCTTTGTCCGAAGCGTAAGCGAGGATTCTCTTCTATAAGTGGCGTCCTCGCTTACGCTTCGGGTTAGGATTAGGGTAAACATGGCGCTGTCCGGTTAGAACACTGTGAACTTGCATGACGTCCGGACTCGAATGATGCTATGACAAACGCTGATAGAAGAAACTCTTTGAAGTTACGGAACCCAAACAGTCTGATCGTATTCGCGATTGTGGCAGTGACATCCAGCCAACTCTGGGCGCAGGGCTCGCCGCTGGCGATCTCGCGAACGAAACACGACACACCAAATCAGGATTTGTCACCACAATGAAAATGGTCCCCTTCCTCCTCACCGCCCTGCTGCTCGCGTTGCGCCGTTCCATAAAATGCCTGCCTGTGACGATCCGCCTGGTCCTGGTGTTCGCTGCGGTCGCGATGGCTCCGAGCCTTCGCGCCCAGGACGGAAAACAACAGGAGACACCGTCGGCGGGACAACTGCCAGCACCGTTCGCCGCGGCGATCAGCAAGGCGGACCTGGATCCGGCTGCCTTCACGCACTGGGTCGACGGCGTGGAGGGCTCCGCGCTCACTTGGGCCGACAAGCCCTTCGATCCGGTACGGCTTTTCTGGACCCGCGAGGCGAGTCAAGACTACGTCGGTGGCTGGAGCTTCGGTGACGGCACGAACCTCGAGCCGCGGCATCTGCGCGTCGGCTGGCCCTGTCAGGCGCTAAACCACTTCGCGATCCTCTTCGAAGACCGTATGCCCAAAAATAGTTAACTCATCCTTTCAAACTCAGGCAATTCCTGCATGACACAAATATTCTGACACGCCCCGGCTTGTCGGCCGTGAAGTCATGCGAGCCGATCACCGCTGACTGGACACGACTGCGGCTTCCCACGCCGTGGAACGACGAATCGCCGTCATTCCTGACACGCCGACCTCGAAGAACCGTCGGGGGCCAGACGCGGCGACATCAGCCAGGGAACCCAAGTAACCACCACGGAACTGCAACCATGAAACCAACACTCATCCTCCTCACTACTCTGCTGCTCGCGCCGCTGGGCGCGCTGCACGCCAAAGACGAAGTCACCAACGCCCCAACTACCGGCGATGTCCGCGACGTGCATGTCGTCCGCACCGCCGACCAGGAGCCGCGAGCTTCCCGGCTGGGCAATACGCCAAGACCAGCTTGAAAATTCGGTGGATTTTCCTGGGCCACTTTTCCGCGGGTGCGACCAATCAGTTATAGAATGACCAGCGACCTCTCAGACAACGACTTCATCGCTCTCCTGCTTGCCAACCAAAGCAGGGTTTATCGTTTTTTGTTCACCCTCGTACCGCGGCGAGAAGATGTCGAGGACTTGTTGCAGCAAACTTGCTTCACGCTGTGGCAAGAGCGGGCGAAATTCGATCCGAAAAAGGGCGAGTTTGTGAGTTGGGCCTGCGCGATCGCCCAGAACCATGTGCGCAACTTCCGCCGCCGCGAATCCACCCGGCAGACCCTGTTGAGCGAGGAAGTGGCGGAACTGCTCATGTCGACCCGGGAGACGGGCCACCGATTCTCGGAGGAGTGCCATCTGGCGATGCAGCACTGCCTGAATCTGCTTCCGCCGCACCAAATGGCTCTGGTGGAGGAGAGCTACCGGGAAAACGCGATCAAGAACTCTGCGGCAGCGGGTGAACGCTCGGTCAATGCTCTCTACAAGAGTCTGCGTCGAATCCGAGCCATCCTGCACGACTGCATGTTGAAAGTTCTGGCGGAAGGTGGAGCCTCATGAATTCGCACGACATAAGCTCGGACGCAGTTGCCCGGCTCCGGGATTGGGCCGATGATTACGTGGCGGGGACCTTGGACTCGGCAGGGCGCGACGCGCTCCAGCGCGAGTTGCTGGTGAGCGCGGATTCGCGGAGGTTCTTCCTGTCCTATCTGGAACTGCACGCCGGTCTGGCCTGGCAGTTTCGGGGTATCGAGTGCGAGTTGCCGGTGCTCGGTGAGACGAATCGCAATAAGGCGAACCTAAGTGAGGCGAAGCCCACGCCTGTCTCGACGTCGTGCTGGTGGCGTTGGAGTTTTTCATCGGCAGCGGCGGTACTGGCGGTGGCCGTGACGGCTTGGTTCTGGCTGCGTGAGCCGCCGCGCGAGCCCGCTGTGAATATGGAGCCGGTCTTCGCCGTGGTTCGCGAGGCACTGCGCGGGAGCTGGGCAGGCGGTCGAGAAGTACGCGTGTCCGAGAGTGTTGGGAAAGGTCCGTGGGGCATTGAGAATGGCTTGGTCTCGCTCGTAACCGACGACGGCGTCGATCTGCTCGTTGAAGGACCGGCGACTGCGGAATGGCTGGGCGCTCAACACCTGCGGCTCACGTCCGGCTCGGTCGTCGTGAGGATGCCGAAGGGACAGTCGGGCTTTGTCGTGGAACTGCCGCAGATGCGCGTGACCGATCTTGGGACGGAATTCGGTGTGAGCGCCGCGTTCAATGGCGAGTCGCGGGTGCAGGTCTTTGATGGGCGGGTGAGTGCCGAATCGCTTTCCTTGCCGGAGCAGAAAGAACTGCAGGCCGGGGAGACACTGCTTTGCTCGGCGGATGGCACGCTCACGCCCCAGATTTCCAGCGAGAATCGCTTCGTCCGCCGCTTTCCGCCTCGTTCGCCCGACGATCAACCGGGCGGAGTGCTCTACAGTCAGAGCACGGTGGACGCCGTTCGCATCGCTCCGCCGGCGGTGCCCGTGGTGATTGATGCGGATTTGTCGGAGTGGAATCGCACTTACGCCTTCCGCAGCGCGTGCTTGCCACCCTACGACGACAGCTATTTCGTCGAGGGGATGATGATGTATGACACGCAACATCTTTACATCGCCGCGCATGTTGGTGATCCCGAACCGATGCGGAACGTGGCTCACGACACGATGGAATTTGCCGGCGGCAGCGTGATCGTGCGTGTCTCGACGGACCGCAAGCTGGGCTGGCCGCTGAAGGGCACGACAGCGAATGCCGATTCCAAAGAACCCGGGAACCCACCGCTGCCGGATTCGCTCAGCGATCGTGTGGTAAGCATCATCCTGTCGCACGACGCCCGAACCAACGAACCACGCATCCGGTTGCTATACGGATTCAATTCTCGCGTCCACGAGAGCGATTCGTCCGGATGGCGCGGTGCGTTTCGCAAGGATGCCGATGGTCGAGGCTACGCGCTGGAGTATGCGATTCCCTGGCGGCTGCTGCATTGCCAGGACGACGCGCCCCGCGCCGGCGACGTGCTGGCGGCGCTGTGGATGGTGCACTGGAGCGACGCCGATGGCCGTCTCTGCCGCGGGCAACTCGTCGAAGTGACGAACCCGCAAGCCCGTTCCAAGCCCGGAGTGACTCCGGCGACGTTCTTCCGCGACGGCACGACTTGGGGCCGCGCTGTCTACCTTCCGAGCAAATAGTCTTCGTCTGTTGGTAAAACAGTCACATCAAACAGCGAATCACATACATGAAACCCGTCCTCACCCTCCTGACCGCCCTGCTGTCTTTTTCGGGAGTTTTTCCCGCGCCCGCTAGTGCGCAAGTGCCGGGCGAAGTTGCGGCACTGGTAAAAAAGCACTGCGTCGATTGCCACAGCGGCGACAAGCCGGAAGCGGGTCTGAATCTGGCGGCGCTGAAGTTCGATACCGCGGAACCTCGCGTATTCGCCACGTGGGTTCGCATTCACGACCAGCTCGCCTCCGGTGAAATGCCGCCCGCCGATGCCGAGCAGCCGTCGCCCGACGAACGCCGCATGGCGGTCGGCACGCTGCACAAGAACCTACACGCCGCGTCGCTGGCCCGGCAAAAGACCGAGGGGCGTGTAGCGCTGCGGCGAATGAATCGGACGCAGCACGAGAATACGCTCAATGACCTGCTGGGAGTCTCGATCAAGCTCGGCGACGTGTTGCCGGACGACGGTTCCGTGGCGGGCTTCGACAATGT
>CALFSX010000159.1 GCA_937916515.1 uncultured Planctomycetaceae bacterium
CCGCAAAAAAACACGCCGCACCAAAAGTGCCCGCTGTGTGAGACATGTGGGTTAGTGTAATCGCCGACCAGATTGCCTTTTCGAAAGATCAGCGCGTCAAGTGTCATCGCCGATACGTTCTTCGCGGGTGAGGCACGGGTATCAACAGCAGCGCTGGCCAAAGTACGGTTGGCATCCAGCGTGAAATCCGCCGTGCCGTCGTCGTCCACATCACCCTGAATCGCCAAGCCACCAGTCGAGGTGCCGTCTTAGCTCAACTAGTTGAACGCTGTCGCCAAATTGATCGTACCTTTGCCACTGCCGTCCAGAACCGAAACATCAAACTGAACGATGGCATCCGTTGATTTTGATTCCGCGAGGGCGATGGCCTCAAACAGACTTGTTACGCCATCCCCCGCGTCAACCACGTCATCCAATGTCGTAACGAGCAGATTCGCCGCCAACAGCGTGCGAGGTTCGAGTAGTTCAAACGTACTGACCGGTCTACGTCGTCGATATCGCTTCGCAGAATATTCCGGGACACGAAGACGTTCGAGGAGTCATTTAGAGAGCCTCTGCAAAATTCCGTATGAAAAAGCAGCGAGAGGCGTACGGCCAGGTTCAGCCGGGCAGAATCGCGTCAGCCACCTGTTTCATGAAAACTGGTTAATCCAGCCTTCCATAGGACAATGCGAAAACGAGGTTGGATTCGTCCGCAAAAATGAGAAGATGTTGCCTTGCGGGGCCACAGTATGTGGCGCAGAGCGTTTACTTCACGGGTCTCACGCGTGTGCGAAATATTTCAAGGACGACGCGCGAACGAAGGTGTTTCGGCGCGTCTGGTGGGTCCACGAGGCGGAATGCTGGTGGCCGGCGATTCACTTGCTTGCCACGGCAACTCATCTGTTTAAGGCGTACATATTGCGATTAGCATGGCAGCCCTGGCGTTGGCAAGATTTTTCGCCATGAAATCGCTGTAAGTTGTTTGCAGGGGGTGTGTTTTGAAAACTTTGCCTGCCGGGTTGTTGCAATTTTCGCAACGACTTCCCAATCCTCGCGGGCGCAAGGAACGGCGCCATCCACTTACGGTGATTTACGTGAACGAAATCAAACGATCACCCAGACTGCCATACCTGTTGCAACATTCAACCCTTCAATTCATGAGGAGTTGTGGGGGGGCATGGCAGCAAGCCAATGTCAACCTGCCTCAAAAAGCTGCTCCGGCTACCGGCACGTTTACACACAGCGCACCGATCAGAATGCATGAGACCACTTGTTGAAGCTCGACTTCCTGCAAGAAGAATTCTGCGGCCAAACGCCTGACGGACGCTCAGTGATGAACACCGTGTCTGCTTGCGGAATTTAGCTTCGTAGTCCGTCGCCGTACCCCCCGAACAGGCTGTCTTCCCGTCGCTTGCCAAACAACTCATCTCGATCGTGATCGTCCACAATCGGCCCAAGATAAATCATAGTGTCCGTCAAATTTCCGGTTGCCCATTCTGCCATCGCAGCGTCCACGTCATCCAGGATGGAAGAGTCCTGAGAAACGTTATCAAGAATGCCGCCAATCAGAATGTCCCTGCCTTTTCCGCCCTTGATTTTGTCTTGACCTTTTCCGCCGACAAGAATGTCGGATCCGGCTCGACCGTCGATTTTGTCGTTGCCAGCGCCTCCAAAGATCGCATCCATCCAGCGGCCACCGCTGAGGTCATCATTACCGTCGCCACCAAAGATCAACTGCCGAATCTCGATGCCTCGATCACGGCCGCCATCCGAGCCACCGTCGGAACCGCAATCTGAACCACCATCAGGTCCACCACCAATGTAGCGATCGTCGCCATCCCGCAAAAACGCGACAACTCGATCGATTTCTGACGCTGGTGCAGTTAAGCGAATCCGATCACCGCCGCCATCTGAACCGCCGTCAGATCCACCGCGTCGACCAAGTTTTGCATCGATTTTCAGTTGATCTTTTTTCTCATCGATCTTGAGCTTAACATCGTCACGGTCATTGGTGCCGATGATGTACAGGGTTCCGTTGATGATCCCAACACCTTCTACAAACGCGTCAAATGTGTATTCGCCAGAGCTGGCTCCGTTGCTGTCCGTCGTGCTGACAACAACAGAGTAAAGTCCACCGTTTGTGTACTGGTGACTGCCGCTGAATGTATCCGCCAACTGATCTACGCTGACGTTCTCGATGGTGCCATCACCCCAGTTGACTGTCACAAGATGTGTATCAAGCCCCAGACCCAAGAGCCTTCCGTTTACGGAAACCAGACCGTCTTCCGATGCGTCATCGACAGTTGCCGCGGATGCGGTGATGTCGGTCAGATCCGGAACCACGTTGCTAACTGTGACCTTAAAACTGATCGAAGTCACACCGCCATTGCCGTCATCGGCAACCACAGTAACAATGGCCATCCCACTGATGCTCGGCGGGAAACTCAATGTCAGTGAGGTTCCATCAACTGACGGCACCACCAAAGTTGAGTCTGTGCTTGTGGCTGTCAGCGAAAACGTGCCATCGATATCACTGAATGTTGAGGACAAATCCAGCACAGCATCAGCCGCTCCCTGCCTGACGGTAACATTGTTGATGCGAGTCACCACAACAGGAGCGTCGTTAACTCCAGTCACGGTGATCAACACTGTGGATTCATTGCTGACAGCTCCATGCCGGTCGGTCGCTTCGAATGTAAAGCTCACATCCCGAGTCTGCCCGGCCGCCAAATCCTGGAAGTCAGTACCCGGATCAAAGCTGAAGGAGCCATCCGGATTCACCGTCGCTGTGCCTTCGCTGGTGCCACTGACCAGTGAGTATGTCAGCGTGGTCGGATCATCATCACTGTCCACATCGTCGGCGACCAGTTGACCATGGATCACTGCACCGTCTTCTGTTGCAACGGCAGTGCCGTTCTGGGAAACCGGATCGTCATTGATTCCCGTGACGGTCACGACAACTGTCGAGACATTACTCACCGCCCCGTGTCGGTCCGTGGCCTCAAACGTAAAGCTCACATCCCGCGTTTCGCCGGCCGCCAGATCCTGGAAGTCAGTACCCGGATCAAAGCTGAAGGAGCCATCCGGATTCACCGTCGCTGTGCCTTCGCTGGTGCCACTGACCAGTGAGTATGTCAGCGTGGTCGGATCATCATCACTGTCCACATCGTCGGCGACCAGTTGACCATGGATCACTGCACCGTCTTCTGTTGCAACGGCAGTGCCGTTCTGGGAAACCGGATCGTCATTGATTCCCGTGACGGTCACGACAACTGTCGAGACATTACTCACCGCCCCGTGTCGGTCCGTGGCCTCAAACGTAAAGCTCACATCCCGCGTTTCGCCGGCCGCCAGATCCTGGAAGTCAGTACCCGGATCAAAGCTGAAGGAGCCGTCTGGTTTGATGATCACTGTACCGTCGCCGGTGCCGCTGACCAAAGAGCAAGTCAGCGTCGTTGAATCATCATCTCTATCGACATCGTCGGCGATCAGTTGACCACTGATGACCACACCGTCTTCTGATGCTGCGGCGGTACCGTTCTGCGAAACCGGAGCATCATTGATCGCATCGACGGAGATCACAAAATTGTCAGAAGCCGACTGAATGCCATCAGAAGCTTCGATCGTCACAGAAGCCATGCCATTCTGATCGGCTCCCAGTTGTAGCACGAGATTAGATCCATCAATTACTGTCTGTATCAAAGCTTCATTGCTGCTGGAAACGGAATATGCGAGGTTCGCTACACCGGAGTAGGCGAACACCGAAGACAGATCAATGACCAGATTTCCCGAATCTTCGGCGACGTTCAAATCGCCAACGGGATTCACGAGAGTTGGCCCATCATTGACAACAAGTTCCTGAATCAGTGTAGTTCGTCTGTAGCCATCATCAATCGCGGCTCTTAGCTCATAAAGCCCCTCTTGAGCGGATGTCAACACGGCGTCGCTCCCGAGCGCCGATGTAACTTCAACGCCATCAAGCCAAAGGCTCCAGGTTACAGAAACAGTTGTGTCCAGAAACGATTCGGGGATTTCCGCCAACACATGAAACTCAGTCTCCGTTCGTACTACGAGAGGCACCCCAGAAATTGTCGGCATTGCATCGCCGGTGATGGCTGGCAAACCGAACACATCAACAACCAAGCCATCAATATCCAAAGTCTGCCGACCATTAATTCGCTTATTCCATGTCACATCCGCATCTGGCTGGCTGTAGACGACAATCTGATCACCCACCTCAGCATACAAATTAATTAGGGTCTCACTTCCAGTCGCACCGCTGTAAACTTCGTTTCCATCGCGAGTAACAACTGCGACTTCGTTGCCGACCGATATAACAAAATCCTCTCGAATATTTTCGTCTCCGTCGATGAACAAGATGTCATCATTCACGATTGTCCCATCTGCGACGCCACGAATTAACGCTACATTTTCGGGATACTCAAGGACAACACTAAAGCTTTCATTGTCTTCGAAGTCTGCATCCTGAAGAATCGAAACCTCAATCTGACGGTCCGACAAGTCACCGACTTCCCAGGTAAGTAGTCCTTCCTGTGCCACAAAATCTTCCCCGGCGACAGCGGAACCAGAAAGTACGCGGTACCGGACCGACATTGGCAAGTTTGCAGATCTGCCAATCGGGGACACGGTGAAAGACATGAGCCCGAAGTCGTCTGCAGTGCCTTCATTGATGGCGGCATCAAATACCGCCAGATAGACCGGCGTGACATTGCCGATTACGGCAACTGCAGACTCTGTCGCGAGAGCCGAATCTGTTGCCAGTTGATCAAAATCAGAAGTGGAGAGTTCGCCGCGTTGCAGCTGTTGGATTCGATCCACGAGGGACGTTTGAGCCGTTTGCTGCAATCGTACTACGTGCTCCAGATAGCCGGAGCTTCCGGTGGGCTCCAGTTGCTCCGTTTGGGCATTTACGTTCGCCAGCGCACGAGCCACAGAAGTGCGAATACCCGCGTCAATTTGAATACCGGTCCGCACCGCGACACCGTCAATAATGTTCTTCACAACCAGCATCTGCCGGACATTGATCGATGTGCCTGACTCGGTGATCTTGCCTGCGATGTCGCTGATAACGACATCCGCAAGTTGTTGAACACCGTAGGCGGGGTTTGCTTCAGCGAACAGTTTCGCAATTCCAACGACGACGTTGTAGAGTTCTGTCTCGCGGGCAAACAACAATGCCGCATCGGCGTCTCCCTCGTTTGCGGCCTGAAGGAAGTTGTAGTCAGCCGTGTTGATTTGACTGACACCAAACGCTTCCAGCACCCGTCGCTCCGCAGCCTCGTGCCCAGCCTCATCGCGAGCGAAGCTTCCAGTATCCAACAGGGCGGCAATGAATGTCGAGGTCGGCGTGATGACAGAAAACTCTGAAGGCGCTCGGCTGGAGATTTCAATCGGTCGATTCACTGAAGTGTCGAAGCCACCGGTTGCCACCCATTGCCCTTCATCCGGATCGAGCAGAAGATTTTCGTTTGGATCTGCCAACTCCATACCATAGATAAGTGTCCGGCCATCCGCATCCGTGGCGGCTAAAGGTTCGCCCGGATCGAAAGTCCCGTTGAAATTGATGTCGACAAAAATGGTACGACCATCAGCGGGGCCGAACAGGGAACTAATCGCTTTGCCAAGGCCAGTCAGGCTGTCACCGAGACTGACTGTTGTATTCGTGATGCTGTCAATGTAATTCAGAGCCGCGTCGTCCCAGGTGTCAATTGCTCCGAGTACTTTATCCGTCGTAATTTCACGCGTATTGAGTCCAATTGACGGGATTTCGATGTGCCCCGTCTCAAGATCAAGTTTGACATTCTCGCCAAGCCAGTCTCCTACCTTGGCGAAGTATTCAAACTTCACGTTGAAGAGGACGCCCGCGTAGTCCAACATGATGTTCTTCGAGACTTCTGCGGCGAGAGTTCGCATGAACTTCCACTGGTCAGCTCGAAAATCTTCTTCAATAGCTCGCTCGTTGTAAACAGCAGCCCCCTCACCGGGATAACGTTCACGAAGATATTCGGCTGTCTTGAGGGGGATTTCCGCAATAAGATTGAATGGTGGTGGAATCAGTTTTGCCAGTTTGTCACCCGCCGCCAGAATCAAATCGACAATTGAGTTTTGGTTTGCAGCGAGGCCTTCCGCGATGGTGTTGACAGCCTCGCTGCTAAGTTCATTTGGAATCCCACTAATGTGGTTCTCCAGGTTGGACTTCAATTCAAGAGCCTGGCTTGGTGACAGGATTTCGTTGTCAAGGATTCTGAGCGTCGCGTAATGCAGCCCTGGATCCACGGGCAGCAGGGCATTCAGTGGGTTGACCAATCGGATTCGCAGGTCTTCCACGGATTCACTTGTCTGATCGTCAACGATAACAACATCCAGCTCTCTACGGGTTTCACCCGGCTGGAACTTTACTCTGAACACAGTGGGCAAGTAGTCAGCATTCCGCTGCGCCGTTCCATTCTTGTATTCCAGATCAACTGTTATCACCGATGACGAGGAGCGCGTGAGCTCAATCTGCATCGTGGCATAATTGACTCCTTCTTTTACCGTTTGACGAGTCAACGTCCAGAACAGTCGTTGTGGTTCGTCATTGTCACGCAACGTTGTTTCCAGAACGGTGTTCCCGCTGAATTGGCCAGAGGAGGGAGCCTGTGCATAGATTCTGATCGATTCATCGCCTTCGTATAGATCGTCATCCACAATTGATATTGAAGCACTGGCGGATGTTGATCCTGCGGGGATAACGATCTGAGAAGGGCCGTTGTAGTCTGACGTCCTGGAGGCGGTTCCTCGGTACTGCAATGGAATAGTGATGGCGCGGTTGGATGGGGCAGATAATGTTGCAAACAACTGGAACGCCGTATCGCCTTCCGAAGCCGTAAACGCAGCTTGCCGCAGGCTGATGAGTGGATCTTCGTCCGCGATGGTGACACTGGACTGAGTCAGATCGCCCAATGTCACGTCAATTACATCACCAATCGATAGAAACAAATTCTTCGTAGCTTCATTGCGGTCGTCATTTGGGAACGTCAACGTAATGAATTTCGAAGTTTCACCTGCCTCAAAGACGACTGACGTTGAGGAGATTGTGAAATCGCTGCCAGCGGTTGCCGATCCACTTAGGACAATTGGTATTGCCACGGCCTGGCTGTTTGGCTTTGAAAGTCTGACTTCAACATCAAGATCAGCATCACCTTCAAATACGCTGGCTGCTTCTGTGACGAATGACACGCGAGCGATATCGTTGTCCAGGATATCCGTCACTATGCTGCTGGAGACGCCCAGCAGAGCATTTGTCGGATTGCCCAACTGCACAGCAAAGAATTCGACGCCTTCGTCGATGTTGTCATCTGCAATATTGACGCGAATCGATGATTCCAGACTTCCCGGAAGAAACAGCAGCGAGCCATCAAGGATGTAGAAGTCCTGACCGTTGGCAGCCGTACCGCTAACCGTATAGGGAATGCTGATTGATTGATCTGAAATTGTGGACAATCTCGCCCTGAGGAACAGCTCCGAAATATCTTCGGATGTAATTCGATAGGCTGAATCAAGGACAATCTCTGGTGCATCATTTTGTGTTATGGTGACGATTGCAGCAGTTGACTGGCCGGGTAGTGACGACAAGTCCGCTTCAACGGAGTGCAACATTGTGAAGAAGATACTTTCTGCCAGTTCTGTCTCCGTATCGTCGATGATCTGAAACTCAAAGTCGGCTGACAACGATCCTGCCGGAATCGTCACACTAGCATCTGCCAGCAGAGCGTAATCAAAGCCGGCTACGGCAGATCCAGCAAACTGAAGCGGAATCGTGATGTCTCGGCCTGCGACGTTGGAAAGCGACGCCGTTAACGTCACGGATCCAGCTGACTCGGAGACAACACGCCCGGAAGTTGAAAAGTACGCTTGGGGCAGAGCATCGTTGTCGGATACAGTAATCGTCTGTTCTGCGACAGCTCCTCGCGAGATACCCGAAACCGCGCCGAACGACAAGACGATTGTCTCACTCGCTTCACTTAGAGAATCATCATTGATGTCAACGGTCGCTATGCCCTGTGTGCTTCCCGCAAGAATCACCAAATTGCTTACTGAATAATCACTGTCACCAGCGGATCCTGACATCAGCAATGGAATTGTGACATCCTGTGTCAGCGAGAATGGAATTCCGTAGTCCAGATTCGCCACGACGCTGATGCTGCCAACGTCTTCAGACACACTCTGCTCGGCAACCGAAAATGAAATGGGGACTCCGATTGCCACCGTAGCCGTAAGGTTTGTTGTAAGTCCGTCGTTGTCAGTGATCTGCAACGCGACCTCATACAACCCGTCCACTGCATAAGCGTGCGAGATTTGCTCAAGGTCCGACCCTGTAATCACGGTTCCATCACCAAAGTCCCAAACATAGTTTGCCGTGTCCCCCGCACCATCCACTACGGTGATCTCAAACGACACTGGTTCGCCCGCTTCCGCTGTGAGTAATGCAGCAAGGCCGGTAACGACCGGTGCGGCGTCCTGAATGTCAAATGTTTGTGAAAATGCCTCGCCATATGTTCCGTCCTCGTCTTCAAGTAACACGCGAAACAGCTGTTGAGTGCCGCCGGTGGTGTAGACGTGCGAGTATTGGCCTGAAGAAGTGACAACGTTCTGAGTGCCGTCGCCCCAATCGATGGTGGCGGACGTTGCATCTGCGCCAGGATCTATCAGCGTTACTTCAATGCTGTATTCAGCCGCTTCTGAGGGCAAGCCATCTGGGAGTATCGTCACCGTTGGGGTGACGTTGGCGATCGACAGCGTTTCTGTCGCCTCCGAAATTCCTCCAAAGGGATCAACCACCGTCAGCGTCACATCGTAGTCACCATCGTCCGGAAATATGTGCGTGACGTTTTCACCGCGAACCAGCGTGCCGTCCCCGAAATTCCAGACGTAGGTGAGTGAATCACCATCGGGATCCGACGAACCCGACGCTGAGAACTCAATCGCTTCGCCTTCCTTCCGTTCAGGAGGAATGGTGACGACACCGAGAGCAGCAATGGGGGCTGAATTCAGCACGTTCACGAGTTGCGTCGCGGTCGAAGTCAGCGAGTCGTTATCGCGATCGTTGTCTTTATCGGTGGCTGTGATGGTTAACTCATAACTGCCGATGCCGTAAGAATCAAAGTTGAACGCATCCGCAGCCACGTTGTCCGTGTATTCGCGAGCAAAGATCTCAATTCCGTTTCGCGTGACAGCAACGCGAGATGTGCTTCCGGACGCGTCGTCAATCGACCAGGTGAATTCCTGAGTTGCCGCAGCGTCGACCGTTCCAGATGATCCGCCAGTTGTGATGGTGGGGGCGGCTGTATCATCGTCTATGACATTGAATGGTATAGTTTTCTCCGACGCCGAATCTCGATCCTCGGCACGGACATATAATGTAAAACCGGCTATCCCGTCAGCTGCGTTGAGGTTCCCGTCAAAACTTCTGGATGATCGTCGCCAAACTAGCTCGCCATCACGACGCAATTCGGATGTAACGTGGGGGTAAAATTGTGCCCTGTCGAACGCGTCCGGTTCCTCGACAGAAACCCTGAATTGGTACGGTAAATCCCCATCGGTGAAGGATTGATCCGGTACAAGTCCCGTGATGGAGATACTCGGACGAAGGTTGCCCCACAACTCAACGTCATCGACGAGCCAGACATCCGCCGCGAAGCCTAAGCTGCCCCTGTCCAGATCAGGTGAGTAGAAACGAAACGCAAAATTTGCATGCAGCGCCGCAGCAGGCAGTTCGACGAAAGTCCTTGGGAAAGATCCGGGAAAACCAACAGCCGTCGTGTCAATGCTTCTGGCTGTTACCCAGACTCCCGAAGCGTTGCGATATTGCAAGAGCAGGTCTTCATTCGACTCGGGGCGACTGGTTCCAGTTGAGTATGAAAACTGGACCGCCACGCCTGTCCAGGCTGACGTGTTGTAAACTACGGAACGGAGCTCTTCGCGGTCTCCCAAGAAGCTATTACTGAGCACGGCGTAATTCCGTCCCTCATCATTTTGACCAATCCCTGCATCGGCCACAGACCAAATAGAAGAGCTGAAGCCATTATCAAATCGGTCTTCGACATAACGGTTCAGTGTCGTCAACAATCTTCGATCTTCCAGCACCTCTGCCTGGGACGCACTTCGCACTCCAACGCGTTTCCGTGCGGGGCGTTTGTTGCACAGAGATCGCAAATGATTGAGAATGTTTTTGGTCGAATTGAATGGCATGAGTTTGTTCTCTTTGAGCGCGGATTGCAGGAAGTTGTGGATCGGTCAAGAATGGATATCGAAATTAGAAATAGCCAAGAACGGCTGGTCATCTCAAATCAGGAATACATCGGAGCGAGTTGGTCCCATCAAGTTGAACTAGGTTAGGCAAGTCGGTCCACAGTTGAACAGGAACGAACCCGGAACGCAGGTGCCCGGATCCTTGTTGTCAGCGGGCTGCTTCGCTCGGCCGAGTTTGTTGCTGGATCACGTCGTGGATGTCCCAGTGGTCGCGGGCTTCGATGATTTGGTTATTTTCGAAGCGAGCGTGGGAGCTGCCGTGCAGCTTGACCCAGCGGTTGGTCGCCGGGATTCCCAGGAATTCGGCGATGTGTTTCTTTTTCACCATCCAGTAAACAACCGTCGAATCGCCATCGACCAGCACCTTCTCAATGGTCATCTTCAAAGGGTTGAACGCCTTCAGGATGGTCTGAACTCGCACACGTATGGCATCGCTTCCCACGTGAGTTGCCCCTTCGGCCAGCAGCATCGCGTTGGGGGCTACCAGTTCGTTGATTGCTTCGATCTCGCGTTTATTAAAAATGCGTTCCAACCACTGCCGCGCCAGCGATTCCATCATGCTTCGAGTTTGCCCGCGAATGAACGTCTCGGCTGCTAAAGACATCCCCCCGGCGTTAGATGCCACATACGCTTCGACGACATCCTTCAGCGTCTGCACGTTGACCGGGCCTCCCCGTTCCAGCTTGCGAATCAACCTGTCCGTGTAGCCCGCCTCTTCCGCGGCCTGTTCCTGTGTCCAGCGTAAAGACCGTCGCAATTCACGAAGCTGAAGACCGTCAACAAAAACGCTGTCGCCGTTCGACGAAGTAGACTGCCTTTGCATGATTTCCCAAACTGACAAGATCGTTGATCGCAGTGGCCGGTCCGCGCCAAAACCAGCGTCTAAAGCTTAGGTGGGATTCGATGCCGTGTTTTTGCGCGATTTTCGAGGGAATCCGGGAAAAACCAGAAAATCGCCGGGGTCAGTCTCGACCTTCGCGACGGTGGCGGAAAACGCTGCGGGAATCCGTAGCGGACTGGAATATCATCAAGAACACCTCACGGAACTAGCGGACAAACCACGGCATTGCATTCACCCAAAAATAGGTTTACAGCACGGGCACGCCGTGCTATCGGGTTTTGCCGGTGGATGGCCAGCTTTCAGGCTTCACGGAAAAAATCTGCAACGAGCCCGAGCCACCGAAGGCGGCAATGGCATCGAGTTCTTCGATCATGATGACCTGCTCCAGATCGCCAAACAGGACTCCGAGTTCACGGTGAGTGTTCAGATCCCAAAACCGAATCACATGGTCCGCACCAGCCGTGACCAGCACCTGTTCATTCTGAAGGAACCCGATTGACGATGGTTTGCCTCGATGCCCACGCAGTGTGGCCAGCATATCCCAGTTGGCAGCATCCCTGACCTCCAGCATCCCATCTGCGAATCCAACAATCAACAATTTTCCGGATGGTGAGTACGCAACGCTGGAACACAATGGGTGAGCGTTCGGATGGCGCCGCTGGATTGTGTTGAGGTCGGATGGAACCTGAATCAACTCCGTCGTCGTGGCTACCAGGATGGAATTTTCTGTCGGCGACGTCACCAATCTGACGGCCGATTCGTTTGGCAGTATTTTCTCTTTCAACATCTTCCAGTCTGTTGCACTGTAAGAGATTACCCGATCACTCAGCAGCACAAACACCCTGGATTGGTCATGGGAAAAACACAAGTCACGAATTAGTTTGTTTTCAACCGGCAGCGGACATTTGGCCAGAACTTCTCCCGTATCTGCACTGATTACAATCAATTCCTGCGTCGCAGAGGCGATCAGGATGCGGTCATCCCGCGATACCGCAAACGATCCGTAGTAATCAACTGGCGCCTGCATCAACATGGTGGGTTCCGCCAGTTTGCGACGCTGCGGATTCCTGGCCTGAGCATAATGATCTTCATCAACAAGTTGATCAAAGCGAACAAGAATGCCGTTCTCTAATCGTGCGAAGATTCGATTAGGATGAACCTGGCTTTGCACAGCCCACTGAACGCGTTCCGTATAGCGAACCCATGGATTGGGGATTGGCAATTCCGTCAACTGAACACTGCCATCCGCTTTTGTCAGCAGCATCTGGTCTGTCCCGAAGAACACCAGGCTGGTAATTCCTCCGCGGCCCGTATCGATTACGGTCGGCCCACTTCCCTTATCCTGACGATCGACGCTTCCGTCCAACTGATCAGCAAGTTTCCAGTGATACAACAGTCCGCTATCGCAGCCAGCGGCCGCCTGAGTTCCATCATCAGACAAGGCAACACACCGAATTCGGCCCCTCAGAGCCTTCTGTGACCACAGTTTTGTGCAGTTGACCAGATCGTACAGCGCGACCTGATCGTCATTCGCGACAAAGACACGTGCTGCCGAATCCAAATTCTGATTTGTTGCGAACGTATAAACCATGAAATCCGGCGAAAGCTCAAATGCCTTCTGCATGTCTGCCAACCGCCAGGCGTGGACGGCCTGCCTGTTTCCAGCAACGGCGTTCGGGTTTTGTTCACGGACACAGGTCAGCAGGTACTGGCCATCAGCAGTAAATGCCAATGATTCGTTGCGAGCCCGAGTATTGATGCGGTGCAGCAGAGTTCCGTCCATCGCATGCAACAGGACATCGTGATAGCGGCCAGCCGTTGCGATCATCGTTCCATCCGGGGAGAAAGCCGCCGATTCCACGGAATATTCATGCCCCGTGAATTCACGAATCACTTCTCCGGTCTTAGCATCTCGCAATGTCACAGGATTTATGCCAACGATCACGTTCTGTCCAACCAGGAAGCTGTTTCCGTCGGGGGACACGGCTACAGCATCCAGACTGCCGTCAATCGTGAAGCGAGACAACTCACGCTGTGATTCTGAATCATGCCTGAGTATGACGCCGTCCGCGTAGACCGACACGAACTGACTGGTCCCGGGAATATAAGCAATTTCAAGGGCATCGGCTGTATGAACGGAGAGCTTCCGCACTTGGACAGGTTCTGCCAGCGTATTCAATAACCGCCATTCAAATGGCTGTGGTTTTGCAACAAGTGAACCGACCGTCTGGCGTTCCAGTAGCTGTCGCGTTGTGTCGACATCCCCGAGTGCAAAGGCCCGAAAGGCTGCGGACATGTCCGAAACATACAGGTGATGCCGAAGAGAGTGCTGGCTGGTCGTCAGATCCGTATTCGTTCGTTCCAATTCCTCGTTGACAACGTTCAGTTCATGGTTGGTACGAGTCTGAATTTGGTTAAGTTCCGCCAGCTGACCGGCCACTACGAACTGGAAGAACATGATCGACAGAACCGTGGTCAGACTGCCGAGGACGGAACCGATGGCAATGCGCGGATGCCGCCAGGACCATCGCATGATGCGGTCAACAACACCAGGTGCCTGGGCCGTCACTGTTCGCCCCGCAGCAAAGCGTCTCAAGTCATCCGCAAAGTCCGCAGCAGACTGGTAGCGTCCGCCCGGACGCACAGACATCGCATTCCTAATAATGGCTTCAAGGGGCGCCGGGACGTCGGGTCTGCGCCGACGCGGTAAAGTCAGATTTCCCAAAGCGACGTCCGTCATGATTTGCTGACGATTTCCCGAAAACGGTTTAGCCAGAGTGGCCAATTGGTACAGCGTCGCTCCCATTGAGTAGATATCTGAACGATGATCGATCAGCCGCGTTTCGCCTCGCGTTTGTTCAGGACTCATGTAGGCCGGCGTGCCCAGTAAGTCACCTGTAGCGGTAAGTGTCGAATGATCGTCATCCAGTGATGCCAGACCAAAGTCGGTCAGCCAGACCTTACCGTCGAGATCAAGCATCAGGTTTGCCGGCTTTATATCTCGATGAACGACACCGGCTTGGTGAGCTGCCTGCGCGGCGTCAGCAACGTCCGCCATCAGACGGCAGACCATCGTAAAGTAATCATTATTGCAATTCGTTCTGGCCAGGCATGTCTCGATGGGAGTCTGGGACAGAGATGTCGCGACTCTGCGAACTGACGCCCAGCCATGCAATTCTGTCGTGACTCCACGATCAGTCCGCGATACGTCAGCGATCACATCTGAAAGAGTAACACCGTCAATCAGCTTCATGACCAGAGTTGGAGATCCGTCGGTCATCTCGACAGAGTAGACAGGTACGATATGCGGATGATCCAGTGACGCGACAATCTTTGCTTCTCTCTGAAAACGCTGCAGACATGCCGGGTCTGTGGCTGAACTGAGATTCAAGTGTTTTAACGCCACCACTTCGCCATCGCATTCGCGCGTGGCAGCAAAGACGGACCCCATGCCACCTTTACCTAGCAGCGTGTCCGGGAAGCCATTCTTTGTTGTTGCCAATGGCGTCTGA